>DATFRD010000371.1:0-18313 GCA_035263645.1 Candidatus Dormiibacterota bacterium
GCCGCGCTGCTCGAGCCAGCCGATGAAGTCCGGCCACCACGAGTCGCTGTTCTTCTCGGCCGCCTGCAGCCAGGCACCGGGATCGGGCTCCTCGACGTCGCCGGCCCGGAAGGACGCCCGGGGGTTGCCCGGCGGGTTGACCAGTGCGGCGATGTGCCCGCTGGAGGACAGCACGAACCGCAGGTTGTCGCTGCCCAGCAGCCGGGCGCTGCGGTAGCAGGCCTGCCACGGCGAGATGTGGTCGGCGATGCCGGCGACCACGTACGCATCCACCGTCAGCTTCGACAGGTCCACCGGCGTACCGAGCATGCTGACCGCACCTGGCGATGCCAGCGAGTTGTGCAGCCCCGTCATGACCATGTCGCGATGCAGCGCCGCCGCCATCCGGGTCGTGTCGGCCTGCCCGACGGGCATCGGCGCGCACGTGACGGAGGCGATGGCCAGGCAGACGGCGCCGCCCTCCTGGTCGGTGGCGGCCAGCAGGCGGTGATGCGAGACCCTGCGGACGGCGGCGATCAGGTCCGTCATCGACGCCGCCGAGGCGGCGTTGCGATTCTGGTTGGTGACCACCAGGCCGCCGAACTGCCGGCGGCTCCAGTCGGCGAGCACCGGTCCCGCCAGCGATCCCCGGAAGCCGACCATGATGACAGCCCCGATCTCCTCGTCGAGCGTCAGCCCGCCCGGCCCGACCTGCTCCGCCGGCGCCGCGGTTGACGGGGCGGCAGAGACCACGGGCGAGGGTCGCGACCGGGAAGCCGGCGTGGGCGCAGCCGAGCAGGAGAAGCACCAGGCGAGGAGCCACACGACCAGGAGAGGAGCCGCGCGCCCGGGTCCCCCTCGCGTGTGCCGCGCGCCATCAGCCGGCCGGCTGGCCATGGCACCACTATGGATGATGTCCCGAGCGGGGGCGGGCAGCCCCGATGCTATGCTGGGCCTGCCGTGGGCGCCGTCTTCTTGACCTGCTGCGTCAGGGGACTCGAGGAGACCCGCCACTTCACGCCCGAGCTCGGCGGGGTGGTGCTTGCCATGCTCGCGTTCGCGCTCGTCGTCGGCGGCATGCTGCTGCTGGCCTCGCCCCTCCTGCTGCACAGGCGGCGCGCCTGACGATCGCCCCGGCCGCAGGCGGCACTCACTGAGGTCCGGGGAGCCGTCGTCAAGGGCCCTTGACAACGGTCGGCTCCGCGTCTAGCCTGCTCGCGGGACGCGGGCCAATGGTCCAATGTTTGGCTCCCAGCCGGAGTCAGATCGTGCGGGTCGACGGTGGACCCGCGGGCACCGGGCGAGGAAGGAGGCTGGAGATGGCACGAAGCGCGGGCGAGGCTGCCGAGACCAGGGCCGGGGAGCCACAGGAGCTGAGGCGCGACGTCGTCGGGCTCGTGGGGTCGATCTTCCAGGGCATCACCCATATGGCCCCCGCTGCGGGCGTCATGACCGGCATCGGGTTCATCGCGTCGTCGGCCGGTTCGGCCATACCGCTCGCGTTCGTCCTGGCCGGGATCATCAGCCTGCTCATCGCCGCCTCCATCAACCAGATGGCGAAGCACCTGCCCTCGGCGGGCGGCTACTACACCTACGTCAGCCGCGGCATCAACCCCCGCGTCGGGTTCATGACCGGCTGGATCTACTTCCTCTACGACCCGCTGATCCCGAACCTCTGCACTCTGGTCACTGCGGCCTACGTGTCGTCCACCGTCCAGGACCTGTTCGGGTTCCCGGTGCCCTGGTGGCTGTACGCCATCGTGGTCTACCTCGGCCTCGGCCTGATCACCTACCTCGGCATCCAGCCCTCGATCCGCACGGCGATCGCGTTCACCACGATCGAGGTCGCGATCACGCTGCTCTTCTCGATCGTGCTGTTCGCGACCCACGGCATCAGCGGCCACGCGGTGGCGCAGTCGTTCACGCTGTCCGGGGTTCCAACTGGCTTCCAGGGCCTCGCCTTCGGGATGATCTTCACCGTCCTCAGCTACACGGGGTTCGAGTCCACGATCCCGCTCGCGGAGGAGACCAGGAATCCGCGGGTCAATATCGCGCGGGCCGCGGTCCTCTCGGTCGTGTTCATCATCGTCTACTACGCAATCTTCAGCTTCGCCACGATCGTCGGCTGGGGCCCTGACAGAATGGGCTCGCTCATCAAGGACTCCGCCCCCTACAACACGCTGGCCAACGCGACCTGGGGCAAGGCGGGCGTCGCGCTGCTAACGCTGGCGCTCATGAACAGCGGCTGGGGCTGCTCGCTGGCCGGCCAGAACGCGGTGGTGCGCGTCCTCTACAAGATGGGCCAGGTGGGCGTGCTCCCGAAGGCGTTCGCGAGCGTGCATCCGAGGTACCAGTCGCCCCACGTGGCCGTCTTCGCGATGACGGCCCTGAGCTTCGTGGTGCTGGTGCTCCTCGGCGTCTGGCTGGGCCCCATCGGGGGCTTCGGCCTGCTCGCAACGATGATCGGCCTGGGCACCATCCTCGTCTACGCGCTGGGCATGATCGCCGTGCCGATCTACTATCGGCGGGAGCATCCCGAGGAGACGAACGTCTTCCTCACCTACCTCTTCCCCATCGTGGGCACGCTGATGCTGATCCCGGTGCTCTACGCGAGCGTCTACCCGCCGCCCGCGTTCCCGCTCAACCTGGCGCCGTACATCGACATCGTCTGGATCCTGATCGGGGTGGTCACGGTCGTCTGGCTGAACCGGACCCGGCCCCAGCAGCTGCAGGCCGGCGCCGAGGCGATCTTCGCCGAGACCGGGGCAGGCAGCGACCTGGCCCGATGAGCCGAACCGGTATCGACGTCGCTGCCCTCCGGCGCGAGCAGTTCTCGGTGACGCGCCGGTGGGCCTGGTTCGACCACGCCACCTTCGGGCCTCCGCCTCGCGTCTTCGTCGACGCGGTGAGCGCGTTCACGGAGGCGATGGCCGCGGCGGAGGTCCCCGAGGGCCTCGAGCTCTTCGTCGACGCGGTGGACCGGGCGCGGGCCAGGGCCGCTCGGTTCATCAACGCCGATCCGGACGACGTCGCGTTCCTCAAGAGCACGGCAGAAGGGCTCGGCGTGGTCGCGCTGGGCCTGGACTGGGCGCCGGGGGACCAGGTGATCGCGTACGACCAGGCCTTCCCGGCCGACGTGTACCCATGGCTGAACCTGGCCGGGCGGGGAGTCGAGGTGAGGCTGGTCCGCGACCGGGGACGGCAGCGCCACGACGCCCACGACGTCGCGGCGCTGATGACGCCACGGACGCGGGTCGTGTGCCTGGAGCTCGTCAACTGCAACAACGGCTTCCGGGCCCCGCTCCGGGAGATCGCGGCGCTCTGCCACGAGCGCGGCGCGTGGCTGCTCGTCGACGCCACGCAGGCCGCGGGGGCCCTCCGCATCGATGTGCGCGAGATCGGGTGCGACGTGCTCGTAGCGCACGGCTACAAGTTCCTGATGGCCGGCTGGGGAACGGCGATCTGCTACTTCGCGCCGCACACCCGCGAGCGCCTGCGGGTTCCGGAGCCAGGCTGGAAGAGCATCCAGGACCTCCGCAGCGTCACGAGCCATTTTGACTACCGCCTCGACTACGCGCAGGAGGCCCGCCGCTTCGAGCCCGGCGTGCCCGACCTCAGCTCGATCTTCGGCCTGGAGGCCGTCATCGACCTCCTGGAGCGCCTCGGCCCGAGCCAGGTCGAGGAGCAGGTGCTCCGGTACGCCGCGGAGGTTGGCGAGGCGCTGGAGGATCGGGGCTGGGAGATCGTCAGCTCGCGGCTGGCGGGCGAGCGGTCCGCGATCCTGTCGGCCGTGCGCGAGGGCGTCGACCCGGTCGCGGTCCAGGCGGAGCTCCGCCGGCGGCACGTCGCCTGCGCGGTGCGTGCGGGGCGGATGCGCATCTCGGTCCACGCCTACAACGACCGCGCCGACCTCGACCGCCTGCTCGACTGTCTCCCGGCCTGACCGTGGGCCGGCTCGATGGACGGGTGGCGCTCGTCACCGGCGGCAGCGCCGGGATCGGGCTGGCGACCGCCCAGGCGTTCGCCGGTGAGGGGGCTCGGGTGGTGATCGGCAGCCGCGACCGCGGGCGCGGGGAGGCGGCAGTGGAGCAGGTCCGGGCGTCCGGCGGAGAGGCGCACTTCCGCGCCACCGACGTCCCCGACGCCGCGGCCATCGAGGCCCTCGTCTCGACCTGCGTCGAACGCTTCGGGCGCCTCGACTGCGCCTTCAACAACGCGGCCACCGGCGGGCCGGGCGAGCTGTGCGCGGACGTCGCCGAGGCGGACTTCGACCAGGTCGTCGCCGTGAATTTGCGCGGGGTCTGGCTCTGCCTGAAGCACGAGATCCGGCAGATGCTGCGCCAGGGGGGCGGCGCGATCGTGAACATGTCCTCGGTGGACGGGCTGACCGGCTCTCCGAACAGCTCGGTCTACTCGGCCAGCAAGCACGCCGTGGACGGGCTGACGAGGTCGGCAGCGGTCGAGTACGCCGCTTCAGGGGTCCGTGTCAATGCCGTGTGCGCGGGCGGGATAGCGACGGAGATGCTGGCGCGAGGCTACGGCCACGACCTGGACTGGGTGGAGCGCTACCGGCGACCGGCGATACCGATCGGCCGCCTCGGCCGCCCCGAAGAGTGCGCGGAGGCCGTGGTGTGGCTCTGCTCCGACGCCGCCTCCTATGTCACCGGCGTCTGCCTCCCGGTCGACGGCGGGCTGCTCGCCGACTCCGCGTCGTATCTGCCGCTCAGGCCGGATCGAAGGGCGCCGGGCGTATAACAGCCGCATGACCGAACCACCGGCGCAGGTGTCGCGGGAGGACCTGGCCGCGACGCTGGCGGCCCGCCAGGAGCTGGGCCCGGAATTCGAGCCCGCCCTGGTCGAGTCCTTCGCCCAGCGATTGGAGGCCACCATCGACGCTCGCCTGCAGGCGGCGCTGGCCCGAGGCGCCCCGCCCGCGCCGGCGCCGCCCGCGACGGCGTCGGCGGTCGTACCTGCTGCGATGCGGCTCGCCGTGGCCATCGTCTCCCTGGGCGTCGCCATCCCGGTCACGGCCATCGCTGGCGAATCAGGCGGCCTCGTCGGGGTCGTCGTCTCCTGGGCTGGCCTGGTCGGGATCAACGCTGCGTTCGCGCTGCCATCACACTGGCGCTGGCCGCGCTGACCCGGTCGTCATAATGGGCCGCGATGGGCCCTGGTAGTCGCTCGACACCGGGGACGAGCGGCGCCTGGCGAGCGTGGTACCACCGCTGCAGCACCCGGGTCTACGGCCCGAGTCGCAGGACGACCTGGCTGAGCTGGATCGCTGACGAGCGCGTCGCGATCGGCAGCGTGCCCACGGCCGACGTGCTGCCGAGGCTGCCGATCGTCGGCGTCACCCACGTGGTGAACTGCCGCGCCGCGCTGCAGACGTGGGTCTCTCAGGATCTCTCACTCGAGCGAGCGCTCCTCGGCCCGTCCCGTGTGATCCACGCCCCGATGTGGGACTCCGGCCGCCACCAGCCCCCGCGGCGCTGGGCGGCTGCCGCGCAGTTCAGCGCCCAGGCGCTGGACGAGGACCCGGATGCCCGCGTCCTCGTCCACTGCCACCAGGGCCGGAGGCGCTCGGTGCTCGTCGCCTACGCGGTGCTCCGGCTGCGAGGCCGGTCTGCGGAGGACGCGGCGCACCTGATCCTCAGCCATCGCGCGGAGGCTCAGCTGGTGCCCGCCTACGTGGCCAGCGTGGAGGACTGGCTCGCCGCCGGCGGTCCAGTGGCGTCCAGCGCGTGGTGACGGCCCACCGAGCCACCATGCTGCGAAGCGCCTGAGGGATCCTTCGGTGGCGGGTGACCTCGGCGGTCAGCGCCCCAGCCGCCGGAACCGGTGCACCGCCACGCCCGCCCAGATCACCTCGACGGCTCCGAACGGCCAGGCGCCGGCCAGGAACCCGTACGCGCTCGACAGCAGGCAGCCCACGGCGAAGGCCAGCACGAACTCCCGCCGCCGCCGCTCCAGTGCATACATCAGCACCATGAAGCTGACCGCGAGAACGCCGAACACGGTGACTGCGTTCATGGGTCCTGCCTCCAGCGGCAACCATGCCATACAGGGAGCATTCCCGGCCGCCGGCCCATCGTGATGGGCGTCCACCCGGGTCGCCGGCCAGCCAACGGCACGACCGGAAGATCGCCCGTTTGAGAGTCGCCGGGCCCGACATCGGCAGGTAGCGTGGGCCGTGGTTGGACCCGATGGCGACCCTGGCACCGCCGCGGCCGAAGAGCTACGACGACACCTTCTTCAAGCCGATCAGTCTGTGGCTGACCACGACCGACCACAAGCTGATCGGGATCATGTACATGACGACGGGCGTCCTCTCGTTCGTGATCGGCGGCGTCCTCGCGCTGATCATGCGGCTCCAGCTCTCGGCCCCGAACGAGCACGTTGTCGACGCCGAGACCTATAACCAGCTGATCTCCGCGCACGGTGTCACGATGATCTTCTTCTTCGTGACGATCTTCATGACCGGCATCGCGAACTACTTCGTGCCGATCATGGTCGGGGCCAGGGACATGGCGTTCCCGCGGCTGAACCTGCTCGGCTTCTGGATGATCCCGGTCTCCATCATCATCTACTACTCCGGGTTCTTCACCGGGGGCGCGCTGAACGCCGGCTGGACGGGATACCCGCCCCTGACCACGCGTCCGTTCAACCCGGGCCTAGGCGTCGACCTGTGGGCCCTGGGCCTGATCGTCTGGGCGATCAGCGGCATCATGGCCTCGACGAACTTCCTGACCACGATCGTGGCCCTCCGGGCGCCCGGCATGCGGCTGACCAGGCTGCCGCTGTTCGTGTGGGCCCAGGTCTCCACCTCGATCCTGCTCCTCGTCGTGGGCGCTCCGCTGGCCGCTGCGCTGATCCTGCTCGAGTTCGACCGCCAGTTCGGCACCAACTTCTTCACGACCCAGGGCCGGCCCGTGCTGTACCAGCACCTCTTCTGGTTCTTCGGGCACCCCGAGGTCTACGTCATGATCCTGCCCGGCTTCGGCATGATCTCGGAGATCATCCCCGTCTTCGCCAGGAAGCCGATCTTCGGGTACGGCTCGATGGTGGCCGCGCTCTTCGCCATCGTCTTCCTGTCGATGGCGGTGTGGGCCCACCACATGTTCACGGTGGGCCTGAACATCTACGTCGAGACGTTCTTCATGGTCATGACCATGCTGATCGCGGTGCCGACCGGCATCAAGTTCTTCAACTGGATCGCGACGGCCTGGCGGGGCTCCATCGACTTCACGCTGCCCATGAAGTTCGCGTTCGGGTTCATGGCCACCTTCCTGATCGGCGGCATCACCGGCATCTACCTGAGCTCGGTGCCCGTCGACACCCAGCTGCACCAGTCCTACTACGTCGTCGCCCACCTCCACTACGTGCTGTTCGGCGGCAGCGTGATGACGATCTTCGCCGGCGTCTACTACTGGTTCCCGAAGATCACCGGCCGCAAGCTCAACGAGACGCTGGGCGAGTGGCACTTCTGGACGGTGTTCATCGGCTTCAACGGCACGTTCCTGGTCATGCATACGCTGGGCCTGGAGGGCATGCCCCGGCGCATCGCGACCTACCCCGGGGGCTTCGGCGAGGAGGGCTGGGGCGCCACCAACGCGTTCATCACGGTGGCGTCGTTCCTGGTCGCGCTGTCGGTGCTCGTCTTCCTCATCAACCTGGTCACCAGCTGGCGGTCGGGGGAGGTCGCCGGAGACGACCCCTGGCAGGCCAACACCCTGGAGTGGGCAACGTCGTCGCCACCGCCGCCGTACAACTTCGACCGCGTGCCCCCGGTGCGCTCCTTCATGCCCCTGCGCGACCTCCGGGCCGAGCGGGAGGCGCGCGCGGCACGCGAGGCGGACGCCGCGGCGGAGCCCGTGCCCTCGCCGTAGGCGACCGGTCCGGCCTCCGGGCCGACCCGGCCGCCCCCGGTGCGCGGAGGCCGGGCTGTCTCAGCGACCTCTCAGGTGGTTGTCGACCGCGTCGAAGATGCGCCCGCCCACGCCGGGCCGGTCGCGGACGCTCACGCCGCCCATGAGCGAAACGGCGACGATCCGGATCACCGGCGCGCCCGGAGGGGGCGGCGGTCCGTCGAGTCGCAGGTCCCGGCCACCCATGAGGGAGAAGCCCTCCAGCTCCACCTCGACGCCGTCCGGGACGATGACCTCGATCCCGGACATGACCGCGACGCAGCGGATCGTCGTGACGGGCGCCGAGACGACGGCGCCCCTGAGGTCGATCGCACACCCGCCCATGACCGCCACCGCGGAGCACTCCTCGCCGACGCGCCAGAAGCCCTTCCGCTCGAGGCTGCCCAGCACCGCGACCAGCCAGCGCACAGGCGGTCGGGCCGTGGCGGGGAGGCGGGGCGCGGCGGGCAGGTCGCCGGTCACCCGCGCCAGGTCGTCTCTGGTCCGCGCCGCCAGCACCTGCTCGACGCGCTGACCGAACTCGTCGAGGGTCAGGCGGCCCTCGACGGAGGCGTCGCGCAGCAGGCTGCACGCGTGTTCCCGCTCCGCGTCGGAGGCGAGAATCGCCGGCGGCAGCTCGTCGGCCATCGCCTCAAATGCTAGCCCCTGGACAAGCGACTCCAGAGTGCCGATGGATCTTCGGCGCCGACCGGGAGGACTCGTGCTGGTGGGCGACGGCTACCTGGTCGATGCGGAGGCCGGGCCGGGCCCCCTCGAACGCACCTCAGTGGTGCTCGGTCGCCTCCTCCCCCGATCCCGGCTCGACGCGCCGGTTCCGGCTGTCACCGCGCAGCACCCACCACCCCAGCCCCACCACGCCGAGCGCGGCGACCAGGAAGGCCAGGCCGAGGAAGACGCTGGCGCTGATCCACTCGCCGATCAGGTAACCCACAGGCACATTATCCGGGTTTCCGCGAGCCGATTCCGGGACCGGCAGGCGGCTGCCCGCACGCGGGCCGGTCACGTACCTTTACGGCATCGACCTCATCGACTATGTCATCCTCGTCGCGATCCTCATCGGGGTTGGGAACGGCTACCGACGAGGTTTCTGGCTCTCGCTGACGCAGTACGCGGGCCTGGTTGCCGGGCTGGTGGCCGGCGCCGCACTGGCTCCCCGGATCCTGGACTCTCTGCGGCTGACGGGAGGCGTGCGGCCGCTGGCGGCTGTGCTGCTCCTCGTCATCTGCGGCAGCCTCGGCTCGACGTTCGGCTACTGGGCCGGCGGCCCGGTGCGCAGGGCTGCGCGGGACCGCGGCCCCGCCCGACGGCCGGAGATGCTGGCCGGAGGCGCCTTCTCGATGTTCGCGGTGCTGTCCATGGCCTGGTTCCTCGGCCTCACGTTCTCCCAGGGCCCCAGCCCGGACCTGGGCCGCCTGATCCAGCGCTCGGCGATCCTGCGCGGCCTGGACTCCGTGTTCCCCCGTCCCCCGGGCTTCCTGTCCGGGGTCCAGGCCATCCTGGGCGGGGTGCCGTTCCAGACGTTCGCGGGCCTGGAGCCGACCATCCTCTCCCCGCTGCAGCCGCCCGCGTCGGCCTCCACAGCAGGGGTCCAGTCGGCGGCCGACGTCGTATACCGGGTGGAGGGCCGCGGCTGCGGCGGCATCGTGAGCGGCAGCGCGTACCCCATCGCCAGGGGCTACCTGGTCACCAACGCGCACGTGGTGTCGGGGACCGTCAACACGATGGTGTCGCAGAGCGACTTCCGGCTGGGGACGATCCGGGCCACGGTGGTCCTCTTCGACCCCGAGAAGGACGTCGCGATCCTCTACGCGCCAGGCGTCACGGGGCCGGCCCTGACCCCGGCGCCCGGCGGCCGCGGCTCCGAGGGAGCGGTCATCGGCTATCCGGGCGGCGGGCCCAAGACGATCGCGCCGGCCGTCATCGAGAGGGAGACCACGGCCGTCGGGCGCGACATCTACAACGACCAGCTGGTCAACCGGGACATCTGGATCCTGGCGGGCGAGGTCCGGCCCGGCAACTCGGGCGGGCCCCTCGTCGACCTCCAGGGTCACGTGCTCGGTCTGGTGTTCGCCGCATCGAGCACCGATCCCAACCAGGCGTATGCGCTGACGGACGACGAGATCGCAAGCGACCTCCGCACCGGCATCGGTCGGACGGGCCGCGTGGACACCTCGCAGTTCCAGTGCGCGGTTTAGACGCAGCGGGTTCAGGCCCCGGCCTCGGCGCCCCCCGGTCCGGACCAGGTGGGCGCCGGAGGGCTGATCAGAAGGACTCGGCCTCTTCGATCAGCATTACCGGGATGCCGTCGACGATCGGGTAGCGCAGCCGGTCGACCTGGCACACGAGGGCGGCGCCGTCCTCGGTCAGCTCCACCTTCTGCTTGCAGCGGGGGCAGGCCAGGATCTCGAGCAGGTCAGGAGAGATCACGCGGCGATCCTAACCGACCGGTCGCTGAGAAAACCAAATGACGAGCACGTTGGTGGCAGTCGGGCCGGTCGGAGTGCGCCGCTCGGGGCGGGCGAGGAGGGTTTCCCCTCCTCGCACCTCCACCGAGCATGGCTGCGGGGGTGAGGTCTATATGGGGGCCCGGGAACCCGCCCTTGGAGTTACCCCCAAGTCCCTCTCATCCTCTCTTAAGCCAGGATTCCCGGGCCTTGCCGGTCTTCGACCGGACGGCTTGTATTTTGAGACATACTCCGGCCTTTTGCAACATCTAACGCCCATTAAGTACGCCGAATTTCGACTTTTACCCTTGGATTTACCCCAGGTCTGAGGCAGCGGAATTGTTCGTCCGTCGACCTATCCGGCCCCCCGCGGGGCCCCGGGAGGGGGAGCAGCCGCTCGCCGAAGAACGTCCAGCCCGGATGGGAGCCTAGGGGGATGCCGGATTGACACGGTCTTCTCCAGGTCGGACCTGGTCTGGCCCAGTCCGTGGCCAGACCGCCGGACGGCCGCCTCACCTTCCCGTTCAGCGCGTGATCGGCTGGGCCAGGATCCAGAGGCTGGTCATCGTGTACAGCATCATCAGGACCAGGATCGGGTACTGGCTGAGCAGGACGCTCTGGGCGGCGTGGAACCGCTCCCCTGCGCGCAGGTGGGCCAGGAACATCGCGATGACGTGGCCCCCCACGATCAGGAACACCTGGACGTACCAGACGAGGGCGGCCGGAGCCAGGAGCGGGTTGGGCTGGTAGCCGGCCGTCGGCAGCAGCTGCCAGCCGCGGCCGAAGGGGTCCGCAAGCAGCGGGATGACCAGCTGCGACTGGACCACGAGGCTGGCGTAGTTGTGGGCGGCGTTGTAGACGAAGACGATCGGCACCAGCGTGAGGGCGAACGTCGTGGCGGTCGCCAGCCCGTCCACCTCGACGGTGCCGAAGTAGATCACGAGCTCCATGCAGATGACGAACGCGGCCAGGAAGATCACCGTCAGCACCACGAAGCCCAGGCCCATCAGGGCCTGCAGGCCCACGGGGCCCCACGGGGCCCACTCCGGCCGCAGGATCCGCACGACGGCGGCCCAGACCGACGTGGAGAGGATGGCGTCGAAGGCCAGGCTGCTGAGCATCAGGATCACGAAGAGGACCCAGTCCCAGCCGCCGTCCAGGGGGTCGAGCAGCCCGGCGCCGAGCGGCCGCAGGTAGACCCTGCCCTCGCGCACGTCGACAGGCGCGAAGCGACGCAGGATCGAGAAGAGCACGCTGAAGAACTCCACGTGGGCCAGCCAGGGGCGGGCGCCGAACCGCCTCATGCCCGCCAGGGTGAACGCGGTGTACGCCAGCGCCAGCAGCGCCATCAGCCAGGGTCGCGCCGTGGAGAGATCGGTCACCTCCAGCAGCCCGAAGAGGAAGAACAGCCCGACGGCCGGCCAGACACCCAGGGCGGCCAGCGGGTCGGCAGCCGCGGCGCCATCGGCGGCTGAGGCCCGGCCGGGCCTGAGCCGACGGACCACCCGGTCCAGCGCGCGGAACGGGTTGACGGCGGTCCACACCGGCCCGACAACGCCGGTGAGCACGGCCATCCCCGCCCAGAGATAGATCCAGGTCAGGTAGACGGCCAGGTTGCGCGCCGGCTGGGCTGGGCCGAATAGCCCGGTCACGATCACGGTCGCCAGCCCGAGCAGCCCGACCGTGCCGGTTATCGCTCGCAGCCAGGACGCCCCGGGCATCCAGCCCAGCACTGCGACCTCCCGGCGCGGATAGCGCACCGCGCTGGGTCCGGTCCGGTGGCTGGCGAAGACGGTCATCATGATGAACGAGATCCCGACCACCGCTGCGCCGGCCCACTGGAACGTGGAGAGCGGAAGCGGAAGATCGTATCTGGGCCCGAACGAGTACAGGACCATGCCCACGCCCCCTCCCCCTGGGCCTCAGGCGACGGCAGCCGGCGGTCTCTGCCGCCGACCGGCCAGCCCCCGACGCGGCTCCGCAGCCCTGTTCAGGATTCGCCTCATCGCCGCCTCCTCGCGCAAAGTTCGCCGCTTCATAGAAACACACGCTTCCACTGGGCTTAACCTATCGACATCCTCTATGCTGCTGGTCCATATCGAGGGCTTCCTGGAGGTCGCCCGCCTCGGGAGCGTCAGCCGGGCAGCTGAAGCCCTATACGTAACGCAACCGACCCTGACCGCGCGACTCCACGCGCTCGAGCGGGATATGGGCGAGCGCCTGTTCGTTCGCGGCCGCCAGGGCATGCGCCTGACCGACGCCGGCCGAGCGTTCCTTCCCTATGCAGAACGTGCGGTACGGGCACTTCGTGACGGTCGGCGCGCGATCGACGAGATCGGCAACGGCACCGCCGGCCAGCTGATGCTCGCGGCCGCGCCCGCGGTCAGCACGTACGTCCTGCCGGCGGCGCTGGAGCGGTTCGTGGCCACCCACCCGCGGGTCGAGGTCGTGGTCCGCACGGGCCACTCGGAGGACGTGCTCCAGATGGTCCTGCGGGACGAGGTCCAGGTCGGCCTGGGCCGCGCGCTCCAGCACCCCGAGGTGGAGCTCAAGCCGTTTCACGAAGAAGAGCTGGTCCTGGTGGTGGCGCCCGACCATCCCTTCGCGCACGAGCCGAGGGTGTCGATCAGGCAGCTCCGCAGCGAACAGCTGATCCTGTTCGACCGGACCTCGAGCTACTACGAGATCACCCAGGCGGCCTTCCTGGCCGCGGGCGTCGCCCTGCGGGGGCTGATGGAGCTGGACAACATCGAGGCCGCCAAGAAGATGGTCGAGCGCGGGCTCGGCGTAGCGCTTCTGCCGAGGACCGCCGTCCTGCGCGAGGTCGAGGCCGGGGGCCTGACCAGCGTCGAGCTCCACGATGCCACCCCGATGCGCCGCCAGATCGTGGCGATGCGCAGACGGGACGCGGGCCCGCCCTCGGGCCTGGTGGAGGCGTTCCTCTACCTCCTCACCTCGACGCCGATCGAAACATAACATCGACGCTGTCAATCGCGGGATCGGAAAAAGCGATCGGCTGGTGGTGGTGATCGATCGGTTTCTTTGATAGGTTGGAGCTTGTGAATAGGCTCATCCAATCGTCGGACGTGATCCTGACGTCCGACGTGGCCGAGTGCAACTGCCCCGACGACTGCCTGATCGACCACGACAACGCCTGATCGGGACGAGGAGGAAACCCATGGATCTGGCCACCACTCCCCTCCTGCCGGAGGGGTTCAAGGTCCCCGCGTCCCGCTGGACGCCGCCCAGCCGGACGCTGCGGCGGAAGCTCGCCTCCCAGCCGTACGTGTTCGGCCCAGGCGTGTTCGACCCCCACGGCGCCGAGCTGGTCATGTACCACGGCCTGGACGCCGTGTACTTCAGCGGCTACTCGTTCGCCATCGGCCACCTGGGCACGACCGACATGGACCTCTACGCGAGCGTGGAGATCGCGGACGGCGCCCGCCGCATCGTCAGCGCCCTGCGCAAGTTCCAGCTCACGATGGCGGTCGGCGATCCGGACAAGGACGTCCCGCCCCGCCACTTGGAGATCCCGCCGGTCGTCGCCGACATGGACGTCGGCTACGGCAATGTGTTCAACGTCCAGCGCACGACCGAGCTCTACGTCCAGGCCGGCCTGGCCGCCGCCCACATCGAGGACCAGGTCATGCCGAAGCGTTGCGGCCACATCGCGGGCAAGGCGCTGGTGCCGGCGGACGAGTACGTGGCCAAGCTCAGGATGATGCGAGCCGTGGCCGACGACCTCGGACACCCCGACTTCGTGATCATCTCGCGGACCGACGGCGTATCCGCGACGGACGCCCCCGAGTCCAGGCGGGGCCTGGGACTGGCCATCGACCGGGCCCTCCGCTACCTGGACAGCGGGGTGCCGGACCTGATCTGGTGCGAGTTCCCCACCGCCGAGCGCGGGCCGACGCAGACCTTCCACGAGGAGGTCCGCAAGCGCTTCCCGGAGGCCCGCTTCGCCTTCAACTACTCCTCGTCCTTCAAGTGGCTGAACGAGACCGACCCCATGACCTGGGACGAGCTCTCGGACATGGGGGTCAGGTTCATCTTCATCACGCTCGCCGCCCAGCACGCGATGGGCTACGGCATGAGCCGGCTGCTGGAGGCGCTCAAGGAGAAGAAGCAGGAGGGCTACATCGAGCTCCAGCGGCGGGAGTGGGCCGGCGACGGCCTGGTGCCCACCAGGAGTCATCACCTGTTCTCCGGCGTGCCGTACCACCACCTGATGGGCGAGCAGCTGGGCACGGCCCGCTTCGGCCACACCGTCGACCAGGAGCTGGAGGCGGCGAAGGTCGTCTAGCCTCCGGCCTCTCCAAGGGGGGGAGGGAGTGACGTGGAGGCGGCCGGCGGTCCCGGCCGCCTCCGTCGCGCGTGGCTACCAGAACGTGCCTCCGCCCACCAGCAGGTACAGGATGGGCCCGATGCCCCAGACGAGCGTGACCACGGCCCAGACGAGCTTCTGCAGGCCGGTGAGGTCGTCCCGGCCCAGGATGTTGAGCAGGCACAGCACGAACGCGATCGGGTGCAGGAAGACCGCGAGCAGGATCTCTACCAGGAATTTCATCACCTAACGAAACCACGCGCCGCCGCCGTTCGCGCTCCGGCGTCCCACACAGAAGCCCGGCCGGGGGTCAGACCGCGGCGACCGCCGGGGGCGGCAGCTCCGTCGTCCAGGCGAGGCCGCAGAGTGGCCGGACGCGGCTGCCTTCGCCGCGCAGGCGTTCGATCAGCGCGAGGACCAGGTCGGCGTGCGTGGCGAACACGGTGAGGTCGGCGGTGCCGGTGACCAGCCGCAGCGCCCGGTCGACGGAGGCGATCTGGCCCAGGGCTGGCTCGGTCTCGATGGGCAGGTCGTGCGCCTCGGCGAGCGGCACCACGCTCTGCTGGCAGCGCAGCCACGGGCTTGCCACGATGCGGTCGATCTCGGCCCCGTCGAGCCGGTCCGCCAGCTCGCGCGCCTGGCGCCAGCCGCCTGTGGTCAGGGGCCGCAGGCGATCGGGACCGGGCCACGCCGAGCGGCCACCGGCGTCCGCCTCCCGGACGAGATAGATCCGCCCCATCGAAATCCCACGATAGTCACGACACGTTAAGCGGCGGTTGCGCCGCCGCAAAGGCTCAGCGCTCCGCCGCCGAGGACCCGCCGATCAACACGCCCGCCCGCGCGGCGCGATCCGGTTCAGCGCAGCTGGACGCCCGCGTCCACGGGCAGGGCGACGCCGGTCACGAAGCGGGCGGCGTCCGAGGCCAGCCAGGCCACCGCCGCAGCCACGTCCTCGGGCTCGAGCAGGTCCACCGGGAGGAGCGCGGTCAGGGCTCGCGAGGCGTCCGGCTCGGCGGCCAGCCAGGCCTGCATGGCGTCTGCCGTCCCCATCGCGCTGCGCACGCCGCCGGGCAGCACGCAGTTCACGCGGATGCCGTGCGGGGCCAGCTCGATCGCCAGCGACCGCATGAGCCCGACGGCGCCGTGCTTGGCTGCGGCGTAGTGGGCGATCCCCGGGTACCCGCGCCGGGAGGCGGCCGAGCCGACGATCACGACGCTCCCCCCGCGGCCGGCGGCGATCATGCCGGGGATCGCGGCCCGGCAGGTCGCCCACACGCCCTTGAGATTGGTGTCCAGCACCTGGTCCCATTGCGCCTCGCTCAGCTCCCAGGCCCGGCCGAAGCTGATGACCCCGGCGTTCGCGCAGACGACGTGCAGCCGGCCGAGCTCGGCTGCCCTGGCCGATGCCTCCTCCATGGCCGCCACGCTTTCCGCGTCCCCGACCACGGGCAGACAGCGCCGGCCCTCCGCCTGCACCAGCCGTACGGTCTCCTCCAGGTCGGCACGGGAGGCCAGGCCGTACGGGACCGTCGGCAGGTCGGCGCAGCGGTCGCAGGCGACCACATCGGCGCCCGTCCGCGCCAGCGCCACGGCCTGGGCGCGGCCCTGCCCGCGGGCCGCCCCCGTCACCAGCGCGACCCGCCCCTCGCTCATGGGCCGGCGAACCAGCCGTCGACCAGCGGCAGCAGCTCCGACAGGCGGGAGATCACGGCGTCGGGCGGCACCGGGCCGGCCGGCACGTACTGGTTGGGCAGGAGGACGGAGCGCATCCCGAGCGCGCGCGCGCCGGAGATGTCGTCGAGGGGCCGATCCCCGACCATGACCGCGTGCGCGGGATCGACGCCGAGCCGGCCGAGCACGGCCAGGAACGCCTCCGGGTGGGGCTTCGTGTGCCGCAGCTCGCTCGTGTACACGCGGGCGTCGAACAGGCCGAGGACGCCGTCGCGCGCGAGGATGCGCTCGTGCCACTCGCGCGGCCAGTGGGTGTTCGAGAGCAGCCCGGTCCGGATGCCGCGCCGGCGCAGCTCCCGCAGCAGGGGAGCGGCCTCGGGGTCGGTGTACGTGTGCGGCGTCCAGGCCTCCAGGTGGGCGGAGAGCGCCTGGTCGCGAAGGGCCGCGGCCACCGGGACGCCGGTCCGCTCCGCCGCCAGCGCGACCAGGTCGTGCAGCGTGGTGCTGCCGTGCCCGCCATTGCCCTGCACCCGGTCCCAGAACTCGCGCTCGACGTCGAGGAGGGCGGCGGTCAGCTCGGCCGAGCGCTGAGGAGCGAGGATTCGGGCAGCGATGGCCCACAGGTCCGCGAGGTCGACGGCGTGGAACGGGGTCAGCGTGCCGCCCCAGTCGAAGACGACCGCGCGAGCGGCGCCGCCGGCATCCATTGGTGCAGCCTAGCGCCACCCCGACCCGCAGCGTCGCGAACGCCTGTTCGTCTACCATTGCCCGGATGGCAGGCAGCCTCTGGAACCCGCCCGACCTGCGGGGCGCGGTCGCGATCGTCACCGGGGCCAGCCGGGGCGCGGGCCGGTCCATCGCGGCGGTCCTCGGCGAGTCCGGCGCGAAGGTCTACGTGACGGGCCGCAGCACTCGCGCCGCCGGCAGGACGGAGGGCCTGCCCGGCACGATCGACGAGACCGCCGAGGAAGTCGTGCGGCGCGGCGGCGCCGGCGTCGCGGTGCGCTGTGACCACACGGTGGACTCGGACGTGGAGGCCCTGGTGGAACGCGTGCGGCGGGAGGACGGCAGGCTCGACGTCCTCGTCAACAACGCCTGGGGCGGCTACGAGTCCCATGACCTGGCCACGTTCGGGGCGCCTTTCTGGGAGCAGCCGCGCACGCGATGGGACGCGATGTTCACGGCCGGCGTGCGGGCGCACCTGGTGATGTCGCAGGTCGCAGCGCCGCTGCTGCTGGTGCGCGCGAGGGGCGACCGGCCGGGCCTGATCGCCAGCACCATCGCCTGGGCCTTCGGCCGGCCGCTGGGCAACGCGGTCTACGACGTGGCCAAGGCGGCCCTGGTCCGGCTCGCCTACGTGATGGCGGAAGAGCTGCGCCCGCACGATGTGGCGGCGGTGGCCATCGCCCCGGGCTTCATGCGCACGGAGCGGGTGCTGGCCGCGCACGCCGCCCAGCCGTTCGACCTGTCCGTCACGGAGTCGCCCGAGTACCTCGGCCGGGCCGTGGCCGCGCTGGCCGGGGACCCGGGCCTGATGCGGCGGACCGGCGAGGTCCTCACCGCCGGCGAGCTGGCGCGAGCCTACGGCTTCACGGACCTCGACGGCAGCCAGCCGGAGCCATTCCGCCTGCCGGGCTGACCCGCGGCCCGCAGCTCAGAAGGGCTTGAAAACCATCAGCCAGATGAGCAGCACGAGTGCGGCCCCGCCCACGGCGGTGATCGCCTCCGGCCGCCGCGAGTCCAGCAGCCGCGCCAGCTCCGCGGGCGTGGCCGGCGTCGGGTCCGGCGCCTCGCGGCCCCAGGCCCGCTGCCCCAGCGCGTGGCGGACGCGGTTGTAGTACTGCGACCCCAGGGCGAACATGGCGATGGCGACCGCGACCAGGACCGCGAGCGCGGACCAGATCCAGAGCTGCCCGAACCAGCCGCCCATGATGCCCGCGGCCACGCCGGCGGCGATGAGGGCGGCC
>DATFRD010000372.1:0-15053 GCA_035263645.1 Candidatus Dormiibacterota bacterium
GCCTGGACGTCGTCTCCGCCGGCGAGCTGCACGTGGCGCAGGCCGCCGGCTTCCCGACCGGGCGCATCCACTTCCTGGGCAACAACAAGAGCCTGGAGGACGTCGCCGCCGCCTGGGAGGCCCGCACCACCCTGGTCCTGGACGGTCTCCGCGACCTCGAGCTGCTGCGCCGGGTGGTGCCGGCGGGCCGCCGCATGCGCTGCCTGGTGCGGGTGTCACCCGGCGTCCGGGCTGACACCCACGACTTCGTCAGCACGGGTCAGCTGGACTCCAAGTTCGGCTTTCCGGTCGAGGGCGGCGCCGCGAGGGCCGCGGTGGAGCAGGCCCTTGCGGACGAACGCGTGGACCTGGCCGGCCTCCACTCGCACATCGGGTCGCAGGTAATGGACCTGGGCGGGCACGTGGCGGCCATGCAGATCATGCTCGACCTGCTGGCGGAGCTGCGCCGCGACCTCGGTTTCGAACCGGAGTGGCTCGGGGCCGGGGGCGGCCTGGCCATCGCGTACACGAGGGCCGACGACCCTCCGACACCGCGGGAGTTCGTCGAGACGCTGCTGGCCGCGCTGGAGGCGGGCGCGAGCCGGCGCGAGCTTCACGTCCCCCGGCTGGTGGTCGAGCCCGGCCGTTCGATCGCCGGGCCGGCGGGGGTGGCGCTCTACACCGTGGGCTCGATCAAGGACGTGCCCGGAGGCCGGCGTTACGTCGCGGTCGACGGCGGCATGGGCGACAACATCCGCCCCAAGCTGTACGGCGCCGCGTACGAAGTGCTCGCCGCGGCCGACCCGGACGGCCGGCCAGACGCCGCGGTCACGGTGGTGGGCAAGTACTGCGAGTCGACAGATGTGCTGGTCGCAGACGCCTCGCTGCCGGGGCTGAGCGCCGGTGACGTGCTCTGCGTGCCCGCCGCCGGGGCCTACTGCCTGGCGATGGCGAGCAACTACAACGGCATGCCGCGGCCGGCGGTGCTGATGGTTGCCGGCGGCGCTGCCCGGGTGATCCGGCGGCGGGAGACGCTGGCCGACCTGCTGTCCGCCGAGGTCCTCTGAGCCGGCGAGGCCGGAGACCCGCTTGCTGGCCGGCAAGCGCGGCGTGTGCCAAAGGTGACAAAGAGCAGATCGAGCGGTATAACGGGAGCGGGATGGCCGTGACTACCCCCGCGAGCCATCCACAGGCCGCACACCGGGCGTCCGCTTTGGTGTGCGGTCCTTTGTCATCAGCCCCCGCCCCGAACCCTCCCCCGAGGGGACGGGGGACGCCGGTCACACGGTGCGCAGCGGCGGGCGCCGGAGCGCCCGGAGCCGGGGCAGCGCGCCGGTAGCGGCCGCTCCCAGCAGCACCACCACAGCTGTCGCCACCCAGGTCCAGGGTTCCAGCAGCGCCAGCCCGAGTAGCGCGTCCAGCGAGGCCCGGCCCGGGCCCACCAGGGAGACGGCGACCATTCCGCCGAGCAGCGCCAGCGGGAACTCGAAGCCGCCGGCCTGGTTCCAGAACCCCTTGCTCACGTGGACGGTCAGGATCGCGACCAGCAGGTTGCCGGCGACGACCAGCGCCGCGATCGGGGTCACCAGCCCGGCCGCGACCAGGAGGCCTCCGCCGAACTCGACGATTGCCGAGACCAGTGCCCAGATCCGTCCCGGCCGGATGCCCAGCCGCTCCAGCACCGCCGCGAAGCCGCCGAGACCGGGTCCGCCGGACCAGCCAAAGAGCTTCTGCGCGCCGTGCGCCGCCATCGTCAGCCCGAGGACCAGGCGCAGGACGAGCAGACCTGCAGTGATCATCGCTCTCTCACCTCATCAGGGGTGCCGCACCCCCAGCAGCAATCGTGCAGCCATGCGTCCCTTCTACCACGCCGGCCGGGCCGGTGAGGAGGGCCCCCTCCGGAACGTGACGGGGCCCCGACGACCGGTCAGCCGGCCGGGCCCCGGTCCTTCCACCCGGCCGGGCCGCCCCGCCGCACCGCAACCAGGCCGGCCAGGATGGAGAGCGCGATCTCGGCGGGCGACTGGGCGCCGAGGTCCAGGCCCACGGGGCTCTGGATGCGGGCGATGCGCTGCTCGGCGAGGCCGCGGGAGCGCAGCGCCTCCAGGTGGTGCCCGGTGTGGCGGCGGCTGCCCATCAGGCCGACGAAGCGCGGCCCCATCGCCAGCAGCCGCTCGAGCGTCTCGACCAGGTCGGCCGCGTCATGGTCGGTGTGGACGGCGTAGAGGTCGGCCGGCGGAGCCTTCGCGGGAGCGGTGGTGGCCACCTCGAATCCGACCTCTGGCGCCCAGCGAAGCAGCGAGGCGGCGACCGGGGTGTCGCCCAGCACCACGAGGAGCGGCCGGCGCAGGTAGGGCTCCAGGTAGACCTCGATCGAGCCGAGGTCGTGGCGGTACGTGCGGACGTCCGGGGTGCCGGCGGCCAGCAGCCCGGCGGCATCGGCGCGGCCCTGCGCGTCGAACTCCGAGCAGCCCAGCGTGCCCGCGAGCTGGCGCTCACCGTCGTAGAGCGCTTTCGCGCCCGGGCGGGACGGTGGGCGGCCGTCGAGCCTCACCACCGTGACCAGTACCAGCTCCTCGCCGGCTTCCAGGCGCCGCGCCAGCTCCTGCTCAACCTCGGGCATGGATGGGAAGGGAGTGTAGTGACCGGGCCGTCTGCTCGACCTCTGCCGGCGTGGTCTCGTAGCCGACGGTCAGGCGGAGGCTGCCCAGCGCCTCCTCCAGCGAGAGCCCCATCGCCAGCAGGACGTGCGACGGGTCCAGCGAGCCCGAGGCGCACGCCGAGCCGCTCGAAGCCGCCACCCCGGCCAGGTCGAGTGCGAGCAGCAGGTCCTCGCCGCGCGCGCTGGCGAACGCTGCCGTCGCGAAGTTCGGCAGCCGGGGCTCGCCGCCGGTCGGTCGGCCCCCGGCGTCGGCGAGCGCGGTGCGGAGACGCGCGGCCAGCGGCGCCGCGGCTGCCGACCGCTCCGTCCGGCGGCGGGCGCAGACCTCCAGTGCGGCCGCCACGGCGACGGCCGAGGCGACGTCCTCCCGGCCGGCGCGCAGGCCCCACTCCTGGGGCCCGCCGTACGCCAGCGGCTCCAGCCGGGTGTCCCCGCGCACGACCAGCAGGCCGCCGGGGCCGGCCCCGAGCTTCGCGCCCGAGAAGGACGCCAGGTCGGCCAGCTCCAGCGGCGGAGCCAGCCAGCGCGGCCCCTGGCAGCAGTCGATGTGGACAAGCGCGCCCAGCGCCCGGGCTGCGGCAGCCACCTCGGCGACCGGCTGCAGGGTGCCGACCTCGTTGTTGGCGAGCCCGACCGAGACCAGGCCGGCGTCCTCCGGGACGGCGGGCTCCGCCATGCCGCGCGCGTCGACGGGAAGCACGTGCACGATCCGGCCCTCGACCTGCAGCCGGCGGGCCGCGCCCAGTACCGCCTGGTGCTCGGCGGCCCACGTCACGAGCGAGCGGCCCCGGGCGAGCCGGCGCCCCGCCCCCAGGAGCGCGAGGTTGACCGCCTCCGTGCCGCTCGCGCAGAACACGAGCTCGCGGGAGGCGACGCCGAGGCTCGACGCGGCCAGGTCTCGAGCGGCGTCGAGCGCGCTCCGGGCGGCGCGGCCCTCTCCGTGGGGACTGGAGGGGTTGCCGGCGGGGGCGGCGGCCCTGGCAGCGGCTGCCGCCTCCAGGACGCGGGCGCTGCCCGCGTCGTCCAGATAGATCCGACCGCGGAAGCTAATGCCGATCGCCGGAGGGCTGCGCGAAGAGCTCCGTCAGCCGGCCCTGGAAGTCGCGGAGCAGCAGGTGGACGTCGAGCACGTCGTCCGACTGGATCGGCTCCGGCTCGGGCCCTCTGGGCTCGCCGCGGCCGGCCCCGGTGCCCAGCAGGTCCGCGTCCTCGGCCAGCTGCGTGTCCATCGCCAGCTCCTCGGGGGCGGCCGCCTCCAGGCTGCCGCCCTGAACGGCCAGGATCACCACGAACTGCACGCGGCAGGCGGCGCAGGTGACCTGGACCGTGTAGCGGTCCTCGACCTGGCGGAGCATCCGCAGCTCGCAGTCCCGGAGGCTGCGGCCGCAGACCGGGCAGTTGTAGTAGCGAGCGCGGTCCCGGATGAAGTCGATGAACCTCATCTCGCGGCCATGTTACGCCCGCGACCCTCGATGCAGACACACCCTTCAGGGCCGACCACGGCGCCGTGGCGCGTGCCCGCCGGCAAGGCCATGCGATCTCCCGGGCCCAGCCGGATGTCGCGGTCTCTGAGTGTGAACGTGATCGAGCCGGCCACGCAGTAGAGGATCTTGTCGTAGGCGTGCACGTGCTCGGCGTACACGTCGCCGGGGCCGTTCGACCACGAGTAGCAGCCGTCCGCCTCCGCTCGCAGCAGCTCCATCAGCTCCTCCGGCGCCGCCGGGCTGGTCATCTTTCCGATCCTACAATCGGGGCGATGTTGCGCTTCCTGGCCGACTGCAACGTCGGCCGACTGGCGCGGTGGCTGCGGGCTCTGGGATACGACGCCGAGTACGAGCCCCGTCTGCCCGACCCGCAGGTGGTGGCCAGGGCCCTCGCCGAGGGCAGGGTCCTGCTGACGCGGGACGCGGACCTCATGCAGCGCCGCGTGGTCGCGGCAGGGACCGTCCGCGCGATCCTCCTGCGCGACGACCGGGTCGAGGACCAGCTGCGCCAGGTCGTGGCCCTCCTCGGGCTCGGCCCGGATCGGGCGCTGAGCCGCTGCCTCGAGTGCAACCGCGAGCTGGAGCCGCGGCCCAAGGCCGATGTGGCAGATCGCCTGCCCCCGCACGTCCTGCAGACCCAGGAGCGCTTCACCCAGTGCCCGGCCTGCTCGCGCGTGTACTGGCCCGGCACCCACTGGGCGCGGATGCGCCAGCGGCTCTGGGGCCTGTGAGGACCCTCACGGTCTCCACGCGGCAGCGCGAGGAGATGGTCGACGTGACCGGCCTGGTCCGCGAGTCCGTCCGTGAGTCCGCGGTCCGGGAGGGCGTCTGCCTCGTGTACTCGCCGCATACCACGTGCGGCGTCACGGTCAACGAGGGGTGGGACCCCGACGTGGTGACCGACGCCCTCACCCACCTGCACGAGCTGGTGCCGCGGGAGCACGGCTTTCGCCACGCCGAGGGCAACAGCGACGCCCACATCAAGACCATGCTGGTCGGCGCAGCCGCGTCCCTGCCGGTCGCCGGAGGCGAGCTGCGACTCGGTCGCTGGCAGGCCGTGTTCCTGTGCGAGTTCGACGGTCCGCGCAGTCGGGAGCTCTGGGTCGTCGTGAACGGGGACCGGTGAGGAGCGTCCTGCGCCGGCTGCTGGCCGGCGAGCTGACCGAGGCCGAGGCGGAGGCGGAGCTGCGCAGGGTCCAGCTGGAGGAGCTGGCGGGGAAGGCCCGGCTCGACCTCGGCCGGGGCGGCCGGCGGGGCCTGCCCGAGGTGGTGCTGGCCGCCGGCAAGCGGCCGGACGAGGCGGCCCGCCTGGTGCTGACGCTGGCCAGGGAGCAGGGCCAGGGGCTGGGCAGCCGGCTGGGGCCCGAGCACTGGCGGGAGGTCGAGCTCCAGGCTGCCGCGGCCGGGTACGAGGTCCGCCGGCACCACGACGCAGTGCGTGTAGTCCGCCCCGGCTTCGCCCCCGAGCCGCGCCCCGGCCGTGTGGGCGTCGTCACCGCCGGCACCGCGGACCTCTCGGCCGCGGACGAGGCGCTCATGGTCGTCGAGGCGTGCGGCCTCGAGACAAGGCTGGTGGCCGACGTCGGCGTGGCCGGGCTGCACCGACTGCTGACGCCGCTGGGCCGGCTGCTGGCCTGGGAGGCCGACGCGCTGATCGTGGCCGCCGGCATGGACGGCGTCCTGCCCGGCGTGGTCGCGGGCCTGGTGGACCTGCCGGTCGTCGGCCTCCCGGTCGGGGTCGGCTACGGCGCCGGCGGCCGGGGCGAGGCCGCCCTGCTGACGATGCTGCAGTCGTGCAGCACCGGGCTGGTCGTGGTCAACGTCGACAACGGCATCGGCGCCGGGGCCGCAGCGGTGCTCATCGCCTCCCGCGCCGGGGCGGCCGCAGCGCCGCGATTGCGACCAGCGCGACCGAGGCGACGACCAGCAGCGCCAGCAGGATGACGGCGCCGACCAGGACAAGGCGGCTCACGTCGGCCGCGTGCGGCAGGCCGTACAGCGCGCCGAGCAGGAGCGCGGCCACGAGGACGCCGACGAGCAGGCCGGGGAAGCCCCGCCGGCGGCGGCCGTAGAAGAACAGCCAGAGCCTGCCCGGGCGCCGCCGGCTCACCCGCGCTGCTCCAGGCGATCCAGGTAGGCATCCAGCTCGCCCAGCCGGCCGATGGTGGGCACCCCGTCGCCGGGGAGCTGGCGGGCCAGGGCGGTGCAGATGACCGCACGCATCCCGAGACGGCGGGGCCCGGCGTAGTCCTCCACCAGCCGGTCGCCGACGGACAGCGCCTCCTCCGGCGCCACGCCCAGGCGGTCCAGCGCCGCCTGGTAGAGCTCGGGCGCCGGCTTGCGGCGGCCCACCTCCGACGAGAAGACGACCGCATCGACGAGGCCGGCGATCCCGTTCTCGCGGACCTGCCGGTGCATCAACTCCGGCGGGAAGGGCGCATTCGATGCCACCGCGGTGCGCAGGCCCCGGCCGCGCACCCGCTCCAGCGTCTCGACCGCGTCGGGTGCGAGCCGGACCGACCGGTCCCAGCAGCGCTGCTCCAGGTCCAGGATG
The DNA here is from genome assembly GCA_035263645.1 of Candidatus Dormiibacterota bacterium. Classification (GTDB taxonomy): domain Bacteria; phylum Chloroflexota; class Dormibacteria; order Dormibacterales; family Dormibacteraceae; genus CF-161. The sequence goes on from DATFRD010000372.1 coordinate 6,680, forward strand.
CGGTAGAGCGTGTCCCGGTCGGGGGAGAGCCCCGCCCGGCGCCAGGCCCGCTCGTAGAAGTCCAGGTACTGGACCTCGTCCTCGCCGTAGTCCGGCAGCTCGTCCTCGATCCGGCACAGCACCTCGTCCAGCAGCGTCGCCGGCTCGGGCGCGGCGGGCCCCAGCCAGGGCCTGACGTGGCCGAGCATGTCGAGCAGCGCCTCGCGCGGGAACGCGAACGTCACCAGCGTGAGCCCGTAGTCGAAGAGGACGGCGCGCAGCACGGATCTATCCTGCCCCACCTATTCTTGGACCCGTGACGAGCACGCGCCTGACGCACGTGGACGAGGCCGGTGCGGCCCGGATGGTCGACGTCGGCGAGAAGCGGGAGACCCGGCGGGAGGCCACCGCCGAGTGCTTCGTCAGGATGGCGCCCGAGACGGTCCGCGCCCTCCGCGAGGCGACGCTGGCCAAGGGCGACGCCCTGGGGGTGGCCCGCGTGGCGGGGATCATGGCGGCCAAGCGCACGCCCGACCTGATCCCCCTGTGCCATCCGCTGCCGCTCAGCTCCGTGGAGGTGGCCCTGGAGGTTGCCGACGACGGCGTTCGGATCGAGGCCACGGCCCGCGTGACGGGGCAGACCGGCGTCGAGATGGAGGCCCTGACGGCGGCCGCCGTGGCCGGCCTGACGCTGGTCGACATGGTCAAGGGCGTGGAGCGGGGCGTGATGCTGGAGCGGGTCCGGCTCCTGGCCAAGAGCGGCGGCCGGTCGGGCGACTGGCGGCGATGACGATGCAAGGGGGGGCGGGCCCCCCCTTCCGGAACCCCCCCGGGTCTGTCTGGGATGTTGGGGGCGCCTTTGGCGCATCCCTTCGGGGCTTTCTGTGGTGTTGGCGGCAGAGAGAAGACGGACGTGTAAGGGGGGGCAGGCCCCCCTTCCGGAACCCCCCGGTCTGTCTGGGATGTTGGGGGCGCCTTCGGCGCGTCCCTTCGGGGCTTCCTGTGGTGTTGGCGGCAGAGGGAAGACGGACGTGCAAGGGGGGGCAGGCCCCCCCTTCCGGAACCCCCCCGGTCTGTCTGGGATGTTGGGGCGCCTTCGGCATCCCTTCGGGGCTTTCTGTGGTGTTGGCGGCAGAGGGAAGACGGACTCACAGGCAGGGCGGAGCCCATGCTTACGCTCCCTCTGGCCTCCTCTCACTTTTGGGGTGGCTGAGCGTTGCTGGCTGAGGTCCTGACCGTCAGCGACCGCGCCTCTGCCGGCCTCATGGCCGACGAGAGCGGGCCCGCCGTGCGCGAGCTGCTGCTCGCCGCGGGCTTCGAGGTCGCGGCAGTCCAGGTGGTGCCGGACGACCGGGACCGGATCGCCGCCTTCCTGGTCGCGGCGGCGGACCGCAGCCAGCTCGTGGTCACCACCGGGGGCACCGGCCTGGCCCCTCGCGACGTCACCCCCGAGGCCGTGCGCGCGGTCGTCGAGCGCGAGGTGCCGGGCCTCGGGGAGCTCATGCGCGCCGAGGGCCTGCGCTCCACGCCGATGGCGGCGCTGTCGCGCTCCCTGGCGGGCGTCAGGGGCAGGACGCTGATCGTGAGCCTGCCGGGCAGCGTGCGCGGCGCCACCGAGTCTCTCGCGGCCATCGTGCCCGTCCTCGGCCACGCCGTGCGCCTGCTGTCCGGCCGGCCGGACCACGGCTGATCCCCGACCGGACCGCCGACCGGTCCGCCGGACCGGGCCCGGCTGAATCTGGCCGGACCACGTGCCCGGGGCAGCCTCTTTACACTTGCTTTCCACGATGCTCGAGGTAGGCCAGGCAGCACCTGATCTGAAGCTTCCCAGCACCGGCGGCGAGGACGTCCAGCTGTCGGAGGCGTTCGCGCGGCACCGGGCGACCATCCTCGCCTTCTACGTCCTCGATTTCACGCCCGGTTGAAAGACCGAGCTGACCGAGTTTCGGTCCCGGTACGCGGAGCTGGCCGACGCCGGCGTCGGCCTGTACGGTGCCAGCGTGGACAGCGTCTTCTCCCACAAGGCCTTCGCCGAGCAGCTGGGCGGCCTCCCGTTCGAGCTGCTCGCCGACTTCGAGCGCCGGCTCGTCGAGGCGTTCGGCGTCCGCCGCGAGGACGTGCCCGGCTACTCCGGCATGCCGCAGCGCTCGGTGTTCGTCATGGACCCCGGGGGCATCGTCCGCTGGACCTGGGCGCGCAGCCAGGACCAGCCGCTGCCGGATTTCGACGAGGTCATCCGGGTCGCGAAGCAGGTGGCCGCGGAGGCGTAGCTGCGGGGCGGCGGCTCCAGGGCCGGGCACCAGTACACCGCCGACGCGCTCGGCACGAAGCGCGCGGGCAGCGCCCGGCCCCGGTAGCCGTGCCGGAGGCGGACCTGCACCGCTTCGCCCAGCGGCGGCACCGCGTCGGCGAGGCATTCGTGGTGAGCGACCACCCGCCGGGTGGCGGTCGGCGCCGGGGCCAGGCGGCCCCACTCCCGGACGAGGTCCACGCCCCCGAAGAGCGTCGGCTGCACGGCCAGGCGGTAGAAGCACGGGCAGCCCGGACCGGCCCTGGTGAGCAGCAGGCCGCCATCGGACAGCGCCCGCTCGACGAGGGCCACCACCAGGCCGGCGGAGTCTGCGGGTCGGGGCCGGGCGGCCTCGCCGACGATCATGGAACGGCGGGAGCTCCGTGCATCCGGGCGGCCTCGGCGGCGGTGGCCAAACGCATGCCGAGAGTCTCTCCGATCGCCTGCCGCCGCCGCCGGAAAATCCCATGGAAGAAGGCGTGTCCAGGCCGTAGAATGGCCGCCCATGGTTCCCCAGGCGGTCGACTACAGCGCGCCGTTCCAGCGGGCGATCGAGCTCATCGGGAAGCGCTGGACCGGGGCCGTGATCCGCGCCCTGATGTCCGGCGCGGCCCGCTTCAACCAGCTCCTGATGGGCATCCCGGGGATCAGCGACCGGGTGCTCACAGAGCGACTGCGGGAGCTCGAATCGGAGGGCCTCGTCGAGCGGCTGGTCGATCCGGGCCCGCCGGTCCGGGTCAGCTACCGGCTCACCCAGCGGGGGCGCGCGCTCAGTCCCGTGCTCGCCTCGATCGACGCCTGGGCGGCGGACTGGATGACGCCGACGTCCCAGGCCTCCGCCGCCAGCTAGCGGCGCGGCCGGCGAGTGGCCACCAGATGGCCGGCTGACTTTCCGGCCGCGCACGCAGGAGCCGGGCATCCGGGGTCGGCCCGAGCGGCCGCTGCTACCCTTACGTGACCGATGCCTCTCGGCGGACTCTTTCGTCGCCGGCCTCAGGGGTCCGAGACCTGTCCCGCGTGCGGCGGTCTCGTCCCGAGCCGGGCCAACTACTGTCCCAACTGCGGGATCCGGATCGATGAGCCCGAGGCGCAGCCACTGCACATCGTGGACCGCGCCACCGGGCTGTTCAACGAGCGCTTCATCCGCCCCGTCCTCGAGGACGAGCTGCACCGGGCCCACCGCTACGGCCGCCCGCTCGGGATCGTGCTCATCGAGCCCCACGCGGACGGGCGGCTCGTCGGACCCGAGGCCGACGAGGAGACCCTGAAGATGATGGCGGCGGCGATCGCGGGCACGCTGCGCGACGTGGACACGCCCGGCGTGCTCACGCACCGGCCGCCGTCGCTGCTCGCCGTCCTGCCAGACACGGACGTCGCGGGCACCGCGCACGCAGCGGCCCGGGTGCTGGAGGCGGTCAACAGCGCCCTGGTGCCGGCGGGCCGGCGGGCGGTGGCGGGCATCGTCTGCATCCAGCACGGCCAGCGGGTGCGCGCGCCGGCCGTGATCGAGGCGGCCGGCCGGTCCCTGCGCTCGGGCCGCCCCGAGTTCCTCGGGCGCACCTAGATGATTGATTCCGAATTGCCGACGGAATCAATCATCTAGCGCGCGTCCGGACACGCCGCTCGACGTGGCGCTCGATCTCTACATCGTCCGGCACGGTGGCACGGCGTGGACCCACACCGGGCAGCACACCGGGCGGACGGACCTGCCCCTGCTTCCGGACGGCGAGCGCGACGCCCGCCGGGTGGGCGAGCACCTGCGCGGACGCACTTTCGTCGCGGTGTTCTCCAGCGACCTGCGCCGCGCGCTCAGCACGGCCGAGCTGGCAGGGTTCCCGGAGCCGACCGTGACGACGCTCCTCCGGGAGTGGGACTACGGCGCGTACGAGGGACGGACCAGCGAGGACATCTGGCGGGAGCGGCCCGGCTGGGAGATCTTCCGCGACGGGTGCCCCGGGGGCGAGACGCCACAGCAGGTGTACGACCGGGCGATCAGGTTCCTGGGCCTGCTCGACGGCCTGGAGGGCGCCGCCCTGGCGTTCTCGCACGGGCATCTCCTGCGCACGCTCGGCGTGGCGTGGACCGGTCTCGACGTCACGGCCGGCGCCCGCCTGGCGCTCGACCCGGCCGCCCTCGGCGTCCTGCGCGCCGGGGACCGGGGCCACCTGGTCCAGCGCTGGAACTGGCGCCCCACGATCTAGCCCCCTCCTGCGTGGGGAACGGGACCGCCGGTCCCGTTTGCGCTCCTAGCGACGGCGGAGGTGCCAGGGGCGGGAGCGGACGCCCGGCAGGCCGGCGAACACCATGTAGGCGGCCGTCTCCTCCTCTGCCCAGTAGGTGTGCCGCTCGCCCGGGTTGATCAGGACCAGCTCGCCCGCCCTGGCGCCTCCCGACGCGCTGCCCTCGCCGTAATGGAGCACGCCCTCGGTGACGATGACTGCCACAGGCAGCGCGTTGCGGTGCTCCGGGACCCGCTGGCCGGCCGCCAGGCGCAGGCCCACCACGCGCATGGCGCCACAGTCTGCGATCTGCTCCCATCCCAGCGGCCGGTGTTCCATCGCTGGCGCATTATCATCGCCGGATGAGCCCGCCCGCCCCCGAGGAGGCCCGCGACCTGCTGGTGTTGAGCCAGGCCGACGTGGAGCGCCTCCTCGACCTGGACGAGCTGATCGAGGCGCTGGCCCGCGCGTTCCCGGAGGCGAGTGCCGGCAGGGCGTCGGTCCCTCCGCGGGTCGCCGCCCGGACGGGCCACGGTCTCCTCGGCGTGATGCCCGGCTACCTGCCTGGCGCCGGGCTGGAGTCCAAGCTGGTGGCCGTGTTCCCGAGCAACCACGAGCGCGGCCTGCCCTCGCACCTCGCGCTGATCGCCCTGTTCGACGAGGAGACGGGCCGCGCACTGGCGCTGATGGACGGCACCCACATCACGGCCATGCGCACGGCCGCCGCGTCGGCGCTGTCGGCGCGCCTCCTGGCCCGGCCCGAGGCCCGGGTGCTGGCCATCCTGGGCGCCGGCGTCCAGGGGCGAAGCCACCTGGCGGCCCTGCCCCGGGTGCGTGACTTCCACGAGGTCCGGATCGCCTCCCGCAACCGCGACCATGCAGAGGCGCTGGCCAGCACGTTCGCCAGCGCCCGCCCCATGAGCGCGTTCGAGGAGGCGGTGAGCGGGGCGGACGTGGTCTGCTGCTGCACGGACGCCGCCGAGCCGGTGCTCTCGTACTCGTGGCTGACGCCCGGAGCCCACGTCACCTCTGTCGGGGCGAGCACGGCCGGCCCCGAGCTGGACCCGGACACCGTCCGCCAGGGCCGGCTGTTCGTCGAGGCGCGGGTCGCGTTCTCGCCGCCGCCGGCCGGCTGCGCCGAGCTCGACGGCCTGGACCCGGCGATCGCCACCGAGCTGGGCGAGGTGCTGAGCGGAAGCGCCCCGGGCCGGACCTCGGCCTCCGAGATCACGGTGTACAAGTCGATGGGGCACGCGGTGGAGGACGCCGCGGCCGCGCGACTGGTCTACGATCGGGCGCTGCGCGAGAGCGCCGGCCGCCGGGTCCCGATCTGACCGGCGCGGCGGCTTGCGGATCGTCCACGCGGGCGGGGTGGCCGGCGCCAGGGGCGCCCGGGGCACCGTGGTGATGATCGACGTGCTCCGGGCGTTCAGCGTCAGCGCGTACGCCCTGGCCGGCGGCGCAGTCGAGTGCCGCCTGGTCGGGGAGCTCGCCGACGCGGTCGAGCTGGCGCGCCGGCTGCCCGGAGCCGTGCTCTCGGCCGAGGTCGACGGTCTCCCGGTCGAGGGCGTGCCGATCAGCAACTCGCCGACTCTGGTGACGCAGGCCGACCTCCGGGGCCGCACGCTCGTGCAGCGCACCAGCTCGGGGACGCAGGGCATGGTGGCCGCAGAGCACGCCGACCGGCTCTTCGCCGCGAGCCTGGTGGTGGCCGCGGCGACCGCCAGGGCGATCAGGGCGGGGGCGCCCGACCTGGTCACGCTGGTCGCCACCGGCGAGGACCGCGGCCATCCCGAGGACCGGGCCTGCGCCGAGCTGCTGGAGGGCCTGCTGCTCGACCGCCGGCTCGACATCGGGCGTCTGCTGGAGCCGCTGGAGCGCAGCGACCGCTACCACCGTCTGGCGGCCGGCGAGCAGCCGGGTTTCCCCGCCTCCGACCTCGCGCTCTGCCTGACCGCCGACCGCTTCGACTTCGCGATGCCGGTGGACCACGACGACCTCGGCCTGCGGCTGACCGCGCTCGCCTCCTGACTCGGTGAGGTGCAGGCTCTCAGTGGATGCGGTCGACCCACTCCGGGGTGGCGTACCTGGTACGGGCCAGGTGCTCGGCCGCCGCCAGCTCGTCCGCCTCCAGCCTTCCCGTGCGGGATGGGTGGGACCGGCGGAAGCAGTCGGCCAGCTCGCCGACGACGGCGTCGCGCCCGATGGACAGCCAGCGATCCAGCGGCGACACCGCCCTCTCCGCGCTGCGGACGCCGCGCGGCGAGACCCGCTCGCGCCCGATCCGGATGAGCCGCGGCACGAGGGACGAATCCAGAGAGTGGGCGATGGCCGTGTGGTGCACCACGAATCCGCGGCGCCGGGCCTGCGCCGCACCGCCGATCTTGCCCTCCGGGGAGACGATGTCGTTGATCGCGCGGTAGGCGGCCGGGACGCCCAGGCGGCGCAGGCAGTCAACGGCCCAGGCGTCCAGCAGGGCGAACGACTCGACGTAGCTGAGCCCGGCGACGAGCGCCTCGGGCGCGTAGATCGAGTACGTGATGGTGCGGCCGGGCTCGACCACCATGGTCCCGCCCCCGCTCATCCGCCGGCCCACGGTGAAGCCGAGCTGCCGGGCCGCGTCCAGGTCGACCTCGTTGGCGAGGGCCTGGTGGGAGCCCAGGACGAGGGCCGCCCGCGACCACTCCCAGAAGCGGAGCGTGGGACCCCGGCTCCCCGCGATCAGCCGGTCGAGGAGCACCTCCTCCAGCGCCAGCTGCACCTGGGGGTCGAGCGGGACGGGCATGATGACCTCCCAGTCGACAAGGGCAGCCGGGGCGCGGCTACCCGCGGGCGCCGGCCTCCGCGAGCACTCTGGCGGCGTGGCCGTCGGTCCGCACGCCGTACCAGGCTCGCTCGACCAGCCCGTCGGCGCCGACCAGGAAGGTCGAGCGAATGGTCCCGGTCGTGCGGCGACCGTAGAGCACCTTCTCCCCGTAGGCCCCGTACCGGCTGGCCACCCGGTGATCGGCGTCCGTGAGCAGCGTGAAGCCGAGGCCGTACCTGGCCCGGAAGCGACGGTGGCTGTCGCCGTCGTCGCCGGAGATGCCGACGACGTCCACGTCCAGGTCCCGGAACCCGCTCATCTCGTCGTTGAACTGGCAGGCCTCCTTCGTGCAGCCGGGCGTGTCGTCCTGCGAATAGAAGTACAGGACGACCCTGCGGCCACGGAAGCTGGCCAGGTCGACCGGCCGCCCGTCCTGGTCGGGCAGCGTGAACTCGGGGGCGGGGTCGCCGGGCTGCAGCTTCATGGTCCTCCCATCCTGATCTCGCACCGGCACGAGGCAGCCGGCCGTCACCGAATGGTGACGGAATCCGGCTCAGCGGGGAGCCGGAGAGCGCCGGGAGCGGACCACCTCGCGCATCGGCCGGAGCTCGACCCCGGCCCGCCCCAGGCGATCGCGCAGGGTCTCGACGAGCTCGACCGCGTGGGGGTTGTCGCCGTGCACGCACAGGGTGTCGACCCTGAGCGGGACCACCGTCCCGTCCATCGCCTCCACGGTGCCCTCGCCCACCATGCGCAGCGCCTGCTCCACGGCGCGGCCGATGTCGCGGTAGACGCTGCCGGGCACCGAGCGCGAGACCAGCGTGCCATCCCGGTTGTAGGCGCGGTCGGCGAATCCCTCGTAGGCCACGGTGAGCCCGGCCTCGTCGCCGGCTCGGGCCAGCTCCGTGCCTTCCTGGCACACGAGCAGCAGGCCGCCGTACGAGGCGATCCCGGCGGCGATCGCCCCGGCCAGGGCGCGGTCGTGATTGGCGCGGTTGTAGAGCGCCCCATGCGGCTTCACGTGCTGCAGCGTCACGTGGTGGCGCCGGCAGAAGCCGTCCAGCGCCGCCACCTGGTACA
>DATFRD010000373.1:0-9064 GCA_035263645.1 Candidatus Dormiibacterota bacterium
CGCAGCGCGGCTGCGACGCTCCGAGCTGAGCACCCCCGCGACGAGCGAGCGAATGATCGCCAGCGCGGCGGCGAGCAGCGCCGACCTCGTCTTCCTGGACCTCGAGGACTCGGTGGCGCCGGCCGAGAAGAAGGCGGCGCGCGCGATGGCGGCGGAGGCCCTCCTGCGCCACGACTGGGGGAAGAAGACGAGGGCGGTGCGCATCAACGGCGTCCACACGCCCTGGGCGTACGGCGACCTCATCGAGGTGGTGTCGAGGGTGGGGGCGGCGCTGGACGTGATCATCGTCCCCAAGGTGAAGGCGCCGCGCGACGTGTGGTTCGTCGAGACCCTGCTCGACCAGCTCGAGGCCGACCTCGGCCTGGAGCGGCGAATCGGCGTCGAGGCGCTCGTCGAGGAGACCGAGGCGCTGGCGCGGGTCGAGGAGATCGCGGCCTGCTCGCCCCGGCTGGAGGCGCTGATCCTCGGCGTGGGAGACCTCTCGGCCAGCCAGGGCATCCGCACCCGTCACATCGGGGAGCCGGCGGACCGCTACCCGGGCGACATGTGGCACTACGCCCGCAATCGGATGATCGTGGCCGCGCGGGCCCCCGGCCTGGACGCGATCGATGGCCCGTACGCCAACTTCCGCAACCCCGACGGCTACCGGCGGGAGGCGGGATGGGCGGCGACGCTGGGCTGCGTCGGCAAGTGGGCCATTCACCCGAGCCAGATCGAGATCGCCAACGAGGTGTTCGCACCGACCGCGGACGAGGTGGAGCGGGCCCGCCAGGCCATCGAGGCGGTCCGGAAGGCCGAGGCCAGCGGCGCTGGTGCGGCCAGCCTGGGTGGGATGATGATCGACGCCGCCACCGCCCGGGTCTTCCAGGTCACCCTCGACCGGGCTGCGCTCGTCGAACAGCGAAGTGCGCGTTCGTGACCGTCCGGGGAAGGACCTGGCCACGATTCGACACCGGGCTGCCCATGCCAGGAGGTGCAGGCAAGATATGAGCACGACCGTGAGCTCGTCGGGAGCTACTCAGCGGTGCAATGCCAGCACGCTGCTGGATCGAGTGATGGAGCGCGGGCTCGAGGGCAAGACGGCGATCGAGTGGTCGGGCGGCAGCCTCACCTACGGCGATCTCCTCGGGCGCGTCTGTCAGGCCATGCGGACCTTCGCCGAGCACGGGATCCGGCGTGAGGACCGCGTCCTCCTGGTGCTGGACGACTCGCCCACCTACGTGGCAGCCTTTCTCGGCGCCATCAGGATGGGCGCGGTGCCGGTCCCGGTCAACCCGCTCCTCCAGCACAGCGAGGACTACGACCACTACTTCGAGGACTCGCTGGCCCGTCTGGTGGTCGTGGACGACCTCACGGCCGAGAAGGTGAAGGCCGCGGCCGCTCGCGCCGAGCTGAAGCCCCCGGTCCTGCATTCGGCGCCCTTCGCCGCCGCCGATTCTTCACCGCTTCCGCCCGCCTCGACGCGGCGTGACGACATGGCCTTCTGGCTCTACAGCTCCGGCTCGACGGGCAAGCCTAAGGCGGTCGTCCACCTTCAGCACGACATCCTCTACACCTGCGAGACGTACGCCGCGCAGGTCCTCGGGATCCGCGAGGACGACCGCACCTTCTCCACCACCAAGGCCTTCCACGCTTACGGCCTGGGCAACAACCTGACCTTCCCGCTCTGGGCCGGCGCCACCAGCATCCTGCTCGGCGGCCGGCCCACCCCGGCGGCCGTGCTCCAGACGGTCGCCGAGAAGCGGCCAAGCCTCCTCTTCTCGGCACCCACCCTCTACAACGCAATGCTCAACTTCGAGGGCTTCGACAGGTACGACCTGTCCAGCGTCCGGCACAGCGTCTCCGCGGCCGAGTCGCTGCCGGCGGAGGTCTGGCGGCGCTGGAAGGAGCGAACGGGCCTGACCATCCTCGATGGCATCGGCTCGACCGAGATGCTGCACATCTACTGCAGCAACCGGCTCGACGACGTGACGCCGGGCTCGTCCGGGAAGCCCGTGCCCGGCTACGAGATCAAGCTGCTGGACGAGGCCGGCCGGCCGGTCCCGCAGGGCGAGGCCGGGGACCTGTACGTGCGGGGCGATTCGGCGCTCGCGCTCTACTGGGCGCAGCACGAGAAGAGCAAGCGCTCGATCCTGGGCGACTGGTTCTTCAGCGGCGACCGCTACCGGCAGGACGACCGGGGCAACTACTGGTACGAGGGGCGAACCGACGACATGATCAAGATCTCGGGCCTCTGGGTCTCCCCGATGGACATCGAGGCGGCGCTGATCGAGCACCCCGCCGTGGCGGAGAGCGCGGTGGTCGGCTTCACCGACTCGGACGGCCTGACGAAGATCCGCGCCTTCGTGATCGTGAAGGGCGTGGAGGCGTCCGAGGCGGTGGTCGTCGAGCTGCAGGAGCACTCGAAGTCGAGGCTCCAGCGCTTCCAGTACCCGCATGACGTCGTCTTCGTGGACGAGCTTCCGAAGACGGTGACGGGCAAGATCCAGCGCTACAAGCTGCGAGAGGGCGGCTAGGCCGGCGGGCTATGCTGATGCGGCCAAGGCCGCGCCCCGGTGGAGGAGTGGGGGACCACGGCCCCTTCCGGTGTTCGTGACCCAAGGGGGGTTCCGCCATGCGCTCGTTCGAGACAGGTTCCTGGCTGCGACGAGGGGCGCTCCTGACCTCTGGAGCGGTGCTCACGCTCGGGGCGGCGGTCATCCACCTCGCCGGCTCGCCGGCACGTCTTGCCGAATCGCCGCTCCTGGGCGCGGGGACCGCGGTCCTCGGCCTGGCCCAGGCCGCGCTCGCGGTGGCGGCCGTTGTCCGCCCGGCCCGGCGAGTGGTGCTCGCGGGCGCGGTCGTCAACGCGGGTGCGGTGCTGCTCTGGGCCGCCGGCCACACGATCGGCCTGCAGGTGGGGCTCACATTGTGGCGGCCGGAGCCTCTCAGCATCCCTGACCTGGTCCTGCCGGCGGTCGAGGCCGCCGCCGCGCTCGTGCTCGTCCTCGCCGCCGCTCGAGCTCCTCGGCCCCGGGCGCCCCGGGCATGGGCGACGGCCCTGGCCCTGGTGCCCACGGTCCTGTTGACCGCGATCCTGACGACCGCTGGCGCGCTGGGCGCCCCCGACGACACCTGGCTGCCAGTCGGGGACACGGTCACGCTGCCGGCAGGCCACACGACCACCCTCACCTACTGCAGTCCGAACGGCATCCCGCTGGCGATGGACGTCACCGTGCCGGCTGCCGCCGAGGGCCGGCCGGCGCCGGCCGTGCTGTACGTGCATGGCGGAGGCTGGTTCGAAGGCGATCGCCAGCCGGGCGGCTTCGGCGCCAGCCTGGCGGGCCAGGATGGCGCCCTCTTCGTGCCGCTGCGCGACGAGCTGAGCCGACGCGGCTTCGTGGTCGCGGCTATCGACTACCGATTGGTCCCTCTGCACCCCTGGCCAGACCAGATCGAGGACGCCAAGTGCGCCGTGCGGTTCATGCGTGCGGAGGCCCACACGCTGGGGATCGACCCAGATCGCATCGGCACCTGGGGCAGCAGCGCCGGAGGCCACCTGGTCGCCATGCTGGGCACGGCGGGGCCCTCAGCGGGATTCGACGTCGGCCAGTACCTGGACCAGTCGAGCCGGGTCCAGGCGGTGGTGGACATGTTCGGCCCCACGGACCTGAACGAGATGGGAGACTCCAGCTCGTTCGGCCGGCTCGTGATGCAGATCGCGTTCGGCGGTGCCAGCAGCGCCGAGAAGGCCGCCGCCAGCCCAGCCAGCCACGTGGCGCCCGGAGATCCGCCGTTCCTCATTCTGCACGGCGCCGACGACGTCCTGGTGCGTCCGCACCATTCGCAGGACCTCGCCCGCCGCCTGCAGGCCGCGGGGGCTGCCGCCACACTCGTGATGGTCCAGCACACGGGCCACAGCATGCTGACGGCCGGCCAGCAGCCAACCTCGGACGAGGTGGTCGGGCTGGTGGCTGACTTCTTCACCCGGACGCTCACAGGCCGCTGACGGTGCGGCGCGACGCCGGTGGCCGGGCTCGGGCGAGCAAGGGGACGTCCCTGCCCGGGTTCCATCACCGGTAGCCCGCCGCCTGGAGCTCGAAGAGGTGAGCGTAGCGGCCGCCCGCCGCCATCAGCTGGTCGTGCGTCCCCAGCTCACCGACGCGACCTCCGGCGAGGACTGCGATCCGGTCGGCGACACGGACGGTCGAGAAGCGGTGGGAGATCACGATTCCGGTGCGGCCGCGGAGGTTCTGGCGCAGCTCCGCGAAGACCGCGCTTTCTGACTCGGCGTCCAGGGCCGCGGTCGGCTCGTCGAGGATCCAGACGTCGGCCTCCCGGTACAGCAGCCGGGCCAATGCCAGCCGCTGCCACTCGCCGGTCGAGAGGTCGTGGCCCCCCTCGAACAGCCGGCCGACGCTGGAGTCCAGACCCTTCGGCAGCCGCCCCACCACTCCGGTCGCGCGGGCCGCCGCCAGCGCCGCGAGCACCGGACCGTCGTGCGGCTCGCGGCCGGGACGGCCCAGCGTCACGTTCTCGCGGGCCGTCAGCTCGTACGTCGCGTAGTCCTGGAACAGCACCCCGACCCGTGACCGCAGCGCTGCCGGGTCGAGCTCGCGGACGTCCACGCCGCCGAAGCGGACGCTGCCCTCCTGCGGGTCGTACAGGCGGAGCAGGAGCTTCACGACCGAGGTCTTGCCGGCACCGTTGTCGCCGACCAGCGCCACCAGCTCGCCGGGACGGATCGCCAGGTCGAACCCGGCCAGCGCCGATTCGACGGCACCGGGATAGCGGAACGTGACGCCGCGCAGCTCCACGCCGGGAGGCCGCAGGTCGGGCACGGGCCGCGCGGCCGCCGGTGCGGGCACCAGCTTGGGGATCGAGAGGAACGCGAAATAGTCATCCAGAAATGCCGCGTGCTGATCCAGGAAGACGAGCGTCGAGGCGACCAGTCCGAGCTCGCTGGCGATCGCCGCCATGGCCGCGATGCTGGCCGCCAGGTCACCCGCCGTGAAGTGACCTGCGGCTCCGCGCGAGGCCAGGACGTAGTAGGCGCCCGCCAGGGCGACGCCGCCGATGAGGGCCGAGACCAGCGCGGCCCGGGCGGCCGCGGCATAGACCGCGGCCAGGCGCCGCGCGAGCCCGTCGGTGAGGCTGCGGAACCGGGCGAGCAGGTACGCCTCCAGACCGAAGGACCGGACCTCCTTGGCCCAGCGCGCATCTGTCAGGAGGTCGCGCAGGTACCGGCGCTCGCGGTCAGCCGGAGTCGCGACGAACCAGAACGCAAGCAGGCGCCGGGTGGTCCGGCTGTCGATGAGGAAGACAGGCAGCACCGACACGACGGCCAGCAGGACGAGCAGCGGGCTGAGTGTGAGCAGGAGGCCCAGGAGCCCGCCCAGGGTCAGCAGCGAGGCCAGCAGGCCGACGCCGCTGTAGGCCAGTTCCGAGCTGCGCCAGCTCACCTCGCGAACCGCGCGGGCCATCCGGTCGTGCCAGTCGGGCGAGTCGAAGTGGCCGAGGTCGACGTCGGCGGCCTTCGCTACGAGCCGGACGTCGGCCGCGTTCTGCACCCGCTGGCTGAAGAGCTGCTGGCGGTTGCCCCGCAGGACGCCCAGCGCCCGCTGCAGGGCCGCGGCGAGGCCCAGCGCGACCACCGTCAGCCACAGGCCAGCGCCCGGGCCGCCGGCGCGCTGGGCCGCGATCACGCCGTCTACGAACCGCTTGCTCAGCCATACCTCGACCGTTGGCACTGCGGCCGAGACCGCTGCGAACGCCGCTACCCCGACGAGGCCGGCCGGGCTCGCCTCCCAGGCCAGCCGCAGGCCCTGCCGGACATTGCGGAAGACACGTGACAGGACGCGCTGCGAACGGGAATACTGCTGCTCCATACCTCACTCCGACGCGGCCGGGGCCGGGCATGCTGGGAACGCGATGCCCGGAGGGTCACAGGGCAACGGGCGCGCCAGCCGCCAACCAGCGGCTCAGCACGCCCGGAGTGGGTTCAACAGCGGAGCTGCACGCTGACGTCGATTGTAGATGCCGGTTTGCGCAGCCGGCGGGTCGCCAGCAGGACCAGGCTCGGCTCGACGCCAGGGCCACGCCGGGGATACGGTAGTCGCCGTCAATGAAGGCGGTCGTTTTCGACAGGTACGGGCCTCCTGACGTCCTGCGAATCGAGGACGTCGAGCGGCCGGTGCCGAAGGCGGACGAGGTCCTGGTCAGGGTCCACGCCACGACGGTCACCCGGTCGGACACCGGGTTTCGCAGCGCCCACCCGTATCCGCTCCTGGTCCGCCTCCTCTCCGGCCTCCGGAGACCAAGGCGGACGATCTACGCCTCGTTCCCATCGGGGCTGGTGATCCCCGGCAGCGAGCTGGCCGGCGAGGTCGCGGAGGTCGGCGCCGCCGTCCGCGAGTTCCAGGTCGGTGACCGCGTCTTCGGGGTGAGCGCCGGCACCTTCGGCGCCAACGCGGAGTTCATCTGCATGCGCGAGAGCGCTCCGCTGGCGCACATGCCCGCCGCCACGACCTTCGAGCAGGCCGCGGCGGTATGCGACGGAGCCATCCTGGCGCTGATGGGCATGAGGCCGGCGAATGTCCGCAAGGGGGGGAAGATCCTCGTCTACGGCGCCTCCGGATCCATAGGCACCGCGGCCGTGCAGCTGGCGAGGTACTTCGAAGCCGACGTCACCGGCGTGTGCGGCACCAGGAACGTCGAGCTCGTGCGCTCCCTCGGAGCCGACCGGGTGATCGACTACACGCACGAGGACTTCACGAAGAACGGCGAGACGTACGACGTCATCTTCGACGCGGTCGGGAAGCTGACGTTCGGGCGCTGCAGAGCCTCACTGAAGCCGAGGGGTGCCTACGTGGCGAGCGACCGGCTCGTGAACATCGCGCTGGCCTGGTGGACCGCCTGGATAGGAGACAGGCGAGTGCTGTTCCCGATACCTCCTCGCTACACGAAGCGGGATGTCCTCTTCCTCAAGCAGCTCATCGAGGCCGGGCAGTACCGGGCCGTCATCGACCGGCGCTATCCGCTGGAGGACGTTGTCGAGGCGACCCGGTACGTCGAGACGCAGCAGAAGACCGGCAACGTCGTCCTGACCGTGTCCTAGAGGTGCCGCGGGACGAGACCGCCAGGGCTGCCACCGCGCGGACGAGGGTTCCACGTGTCGTCATCGCTGGGCCGCCTCGACAGCGTTCAGCCAGGCCTCGGTGAATGCCGGCCCGTCCAGGCCGATGAGCACACGGACCACCGGTCCTGTCTGGTCCGGCTCGAAGCGCAGCACGCCGTCCCGGACGACCGGCCGGAGGCGCTTCTCCTCGATCCTGGCGCCCGGCCAGCCCAGCGCGACGGCACACGCGACGGGGTCGTAGTGAAAGTTCAACAGGTCGTCCGGCAGCGCGTCGTGGGTGCGGCCCAGGTCGGCCATCCCCGCCTCGGCTGCGCGGGCCTCGCTCTGGCGAGCGAGCAACTCGCCGAGCGGCCCGGAGGCGCGCAGGCGGGGCAGATCGGCGGCCCGCAGGTGCGCCTGAAGGGTGGCGGGGAGCGTGGCCAGTGTCAGATGTGCGGCCGCCCCGCCCACGATCTCGGCCGCCCGGGTGTCCCACTGGACGTTCCAGTCCATCTCCGGGCCCCAGCCGGGCAGCCCCTCCGCCGGCGGTCGCGTCCAGCCGCCCATGAGGGTGACGGGCGCCCGCCCCAGGCTGCCCGGCCGGGCGATTTCCAGGAGCCCGAGGTTGGTGTAGGGCCCGATGCCGATGACGGTCGCCCCGGCTGCAATGCTGGTGTCCAGGAGGTTGAGTGCGGCGCCGGGAGCCGAGGGCCGCGGGACGGCGGTCGCGGGCCAGTAGGGCTGGCCTGCGGGCTCCGCCAGCTGGAGGGTGGTCATCGATACCGCGGCGCCGGCCGCCACCGGCACGTCTTCGCGGCCAGCCAGCTGGAGGCAGTGAGCCACGCAGCCCGCCCTGCGGCCGCCCGGATCGATGGTCGTGGTGATTCCGGCGAGCTCCACGCCGGGCCAGCCCAGGAGCATGGCCAGGGCGCAGGAGTCGTCTGGGTCGCCGCCCAGGTCGGTATCGAGGTGGACGCGCATCGTCCCATGCTGCGATACGACGCGGCCCCGATGGTCGCTACGCAGGCGCGGGCGGGACGGAGCCACGCCCGGCCGAGAGCTCTATCCGCCCGCGTCGTGCCCGGCCAGGAGCAGGCCAGAATGTGGCTTGGAGGGTTCGAGCCCCTGCGTCACAGAGATCAGCAGCACGGGCCGTGCGCTCCGCCGGGCCAGCCGGAGCCCGAGTCCAGGGCGGAGCAGCCCCGGCAGCCAGCGCTGCCGCCGGCCGCCCACGATCACCAGGCCGGCGTCGTACCCGTCCGCCGCAGCCAGCAGCGACTGGAGCACGCGGCCGTCCACCGTCCGCCAGCGCTCGCCGCGACTGCGAACGCCCGCCTCTCGGAGCCGGCCGAGCGCGCGTTCCAGGCTGTCGTCGTCCGCACGGAGCCCGCACTCCGCCGCCGATGGCCCGCAGCAGGGCATGTCGCGGCACCACACGTGGACGGCGAGCACCTCCGCGCCGTTCCGGGCCGCCAGCTCCGCGGCGGCGCCGACCGCGGCGCTGGACGCAGCGTCGTCGGCCACCGCGACCATGATCCGGTCGAAGGCGCTCACGGCTGCATCAACGATAGCGGGCTCGCAGAGTGGCGCCGCACCGGCGAGTTCCTGATGATCCTCGACGCGCAGATCGTGATCGAAGAGCAGGCCGATCAGGGCGGCGCCGGCCTGCGTGCCGGCGACCAGGAAGTTGGCGTACGACGCCGGAGTCATCGGGCCAGGATCCGACCCGGGCGCCCGGCCCGCTACCGGCGCGGGTATCCTGCCCGGATCGCCATCGGCGACGGCGAGCGGAGTACCCTCACCACCCACCCGGCTAGGAGGTCTCGGCATGTACCCGTTCGAACGCTTCACCGAGCGGGCCAAGAAGGTGCTGGCCCTCGCCCAGGAGGAAGCCGAGACCGCCCACCACGGCTACATCGGCACCGAGCACCTGCTGATCGCGCTCGTGCGCGAGGCCAACGGCCTGGC
>DATFRD010000374.1:0-19569 GCA_035263645.1 Candidatus Dormiibacterota bacterium
TGTCCCTGTCGGCCGGCGACGGCCACACCTCGGCGCTCGCGCTCGTCGACCGCTACGGGTTCATCAGGGCGATGGACACCGGGGTGCCCGACGTGGGCGGCCAGCTGCCCGGGCCGCTCAGCGCCCAGCTCGACGCCGCGGGCACGCAGCTGCTGGCGGGCCACGGCGAGGGCTGGGGCGCGCCGCAGATGCTGGACAGCCTCCGGACCCTCGCCGCAGCGGGTCGATCGACGGCCGGTGGCGACGCGCCGGCCTTCAGCCTGAGGGCCCTGGACGGCAGCCGGCTCTCGCTGGAGGAGCTGCGCGGCCGTCCCGTCGTCCTCAACTTCTGGTGGGCGGGATGTCCTGCCTGCGGGGAGGAGATGGCGGTCCTGCAGCGCTTCGCCGACAGCCACCCGAACGTGGCGGTGGTGCTGATCGACCCGGTGGACGGGACGGGGTCGGCGCGCGCGTTCGTGGAGTCGCAGCACGTCCGGGCACCGGTGCTGCTGGACCCGGACGGCCACGTGGCGGCGGCCTACAGCGTCGCGGGATACCCGACCACGGTCTTCGTCCACCCCGACGGCACGATCGGGTCCACCTACCCCGGCGCACTGACACCGGGGATCCTGGCCGCGCACGTCTCCAACCTGGGCGCCGGGCCCGCGTGACGGCGGCCGCGCCGGCGACGGCGTCCGATCGGTGAGCCGGATCCCGTCGGGCGAGCGGCCGCGCCGATTCCGGTCGCGCGCCATCGGCGGATTCCGGCTGAGGCTAGACTCTCTCCCTGTGAGCCAGGTCGCCGTGACATCGATCGCGCGTCGCGGCGCGTGGGACGTGCTTCGCGACTACCTGAGCCTGTTCAAGCTGCGCATCGTCGTCCTGCTCGTCGGCACGGCAGCCGGTCCGATGGTGCCGGCCGCGCGCGCGCTGCCGAGCGGCAGCGCGGCGCTCGCCGTTGTCCTGGGCGGGGCGCTCGCCGCCGGCGGCGCCCACGCGATCAACTGCTGGGTCGACCGCGACATCGACGCGCTGATGAGGCGAACCCGGCGCCGGCCCATCCCCGCCGGGCGCATCCCCGCCTGGCACGCGCTGGCGCTCGGGATCACGATGAACGTCCTGGCGTTCCTGGTGTTGCTCGCGCTGGCAAACCTGCTGGCGGCGGCCCTGGCCATGACGGGGACGCTGATCTACGTGTTCGTGTACACGCTCTGGCTGAAGCGCTGGACCACCCAGAACATCGTGATCGGGGGCGCGGCCGGCGCGGTGCCTCCGCTGGTCGGCTGGGCGGCCGTCACCGGAAGGCTGGATGCGACCGCAGTCTCCCTGTTCCTCGTCATCTTCTTCTGGACGCCGCCCCACTTCTGGGCGCTGGCGCAGATGATCCGCGGGGACTACGAGCGCGCCAACATCCCGATGATGCCCGTCGTGGCCGGCCAGGGCCCGACCAAGCGCCAGAGCCTGGCCTACGCGCTCGTGACGCTGGGTGTGAGCCTCGTCCCGTTCCTCACCCACGCCGAGGGCCGCGTGTACCTCGCCGGGGCGGCCCTGTTGGGCCTGGGCCTGGTCGCCCTGGCGGCACTCGACCTGGCCGCGCGAGGCTGGACCCGGCGCCTCTACGCGTACAGCTCGCTCTACCTGGCCGCGCTGTTCGTCCTGCTCGCCGTGGGCACCTTCCTCTAGCGCATCCCGTCGGGCATCCGTGGGCATCGAGATCCACAGACTGCACCTGGCGAGCCTGAGCGGGGTGGACGGCCGCGAATGGCCGGTGCACGGCTTCGTGGTCGCGCACCCGAAGGGCGCCATCCTGGTCGACACCGGCGTCGGAGGTCCCGATCGCGTGCTGACCGACTGGCGCGTGGTCAACCGCTCAGCCGCCGACGCCCTGGGCGACCTCGGCCTCGCGCCCGGCGACATCACCCTCGTCGTGAACACGCACCTGCACTTCGACCACTGCGGCCAGAACGCGGTGCTCAGGCACGCCCCGTTCTACGTGCAGCGGACCGAGCTCGACCGCGCCCGGCGGGAGTCCCGGTGGCTGACAGACTGGTTCGACTTCGCGGGTGCGCGCTTCGAGCTGCTCGACGGCGACGCCGAGGTCCTGCCTGGCGTGCGGGTCATCGCCACGCCCGGCCATACGGTGGGCCATCAGAGCGTGGTCGTGGACGCGGACGGGGAGGAGGTGCTGATCGGCGACGCGGCGTGCAACCCGGGCCTGTACGCCAATCCCGAGGCGGCGGGCGGACGAGCTTCCGTCGGGCCAGGCCGCCGATCACCCCGCCTGGCGCGCCTCGCTGCGGCGGATCCGCGCCGCCCGGCCGAGACACGTCCACTTCTGCCACGACACCGCAGTCGTCCACTCATAGGAACGCAGGCCCCTCCCCGCCTGCGGAGGACGTGGCGCCGCAGGCCGGTGGGGGGTCAGCGCAGAATTGGCGTTCATGACTGAGGCTTTCGGACCGCTGGTCGACGCCGGCTGGCTGCTCCAGCACGGCGGCGGTGCCGATGTGCGCGTGATCGACCTGCGCTGGTACCTGGACGGGCGTTCCGGGCGCGCCGCCTACGCCGCGGGGCACGTACCCGGCGCGGTGTTCGTCGACCTGGACGGCCCCATCACGGGTCATGGTCCCGGCGGCGGCCGGCACCCGCTGCCGGCGCCGGAGGCGTTCGAGGCGGCCATGCGGGCGGCCGGTGTGCATCGCGACTCGCGTGTCGTCGTGTACGACGACCAGGGCGGGGTCACGTCCGCACGTCTCTGGTGGCTGCTCCGCTACTTCGGCCACGAGGGGGTCGCGGTCCTGGATGGCGGCCTCCAGGCCTGGCCGGGACCCATCTCCACCGAGCCGGCCTCGCCCGACCCGGGCGACTTCACGGCGTCGCCTCCTCGCCTCGCGATGCAGGTCGACTACGATGCCGTCCGCGACCTGCCGGACGGCGTGGTGCTGCTGGACGCCCGCGCGCCGGAGCGCTATCGCGGCGAGGCGGAGCCGATCGACCCGAAGGCCGGTCACATCCCCGGCGCACGGAGCGCGTGGGGCCGGGCCAACCTGGACGACAGGCTGCGGTTCCTGCCGCCCGCCGAGCTGCGCAACCGGTTCCGGGCGCTGGGGGTGGGGGACAGCACCGACGCGGTCGCCTACTGCGGGTCGGGGGTCAGCGCCTGCCAGGTCCTGCTCGCGATGGAGGTCGCCGGCATCCATGGCGCCCGCCTCTACCCCGGCTCCTGGAGCGACTGGTGCAGCCGCCCGGAGGCGCCGGTAGCCACCGACGCCGACCCCCGGTAGGAGGCCCGGGCGGCCGGGTAAGCAAGGGCTTGGCCCGAGCGTGTGAGTCCGTCTTCCCGACGCCGACGACGCTTCAGATAACCCCGAAGGGATGCACCGAAGGTGCCCAGAAATCCCAGACAGACCGGGGGGGTTCCGGAAGGGGGGGCCCGCCCCCCCTTGCACCTATTTATGGCCAGGCGCGCAGCCTGGCGATCGCAGTGGCCACCTGGGTCCGCGACCGTACGTTGAGCTTGCCGCGGATGCGCTCGACGTGGCCCTCCACGGTGCGCTCGGCGATACGGAGCCGGTCGGCGATCTGCCGGTTGGTCATGCCCAGCCCGACCAGATCGGCCACCTCCAGCTCCCGCGCCGAGAGCCCACCGGGACGGGTGCGGCGCGATGTCCCGTCCGGTCCCGTCGCCTCCGAGCCCGGGCCCAGTCCCACGGTGGCCAGGAGGATCGCATCGTCCAGCGTGAGCAGCTCGCCCTCCGCCCAGGCCGCGGCGCCGTCGCCGCCCGCAGCGGCGAACGCGGGGCCCGTCACCACCGCCTCCACCAGCCGTTGCCAGCGAGGGGCCAGCTCGGCGCCGGTCGAGCGCCGGATCGCATTGGCTGCCCCGGCCAGGCGCAGCGCGCGCAGCGGGGCGGAGTCCGCCACCGCTAGCCCGGCGCAGGCGTCGAGCGCGGCGGCCGCGGCGTAGCGGTTGCCCAGGCGCCGGAAGATCTCCAGCGCGCCGGCCAGGTACCGGTCGGCGGCCGCGCGGTCATCGGAGAAGAACGCCACCACCCCGAGGAACAGCCGGGCCCGGCCGCGGGGCGCCTCCGGGCCCCGAGCGACGGTGGCGACCTGCTCCAGGTGGGACCGCGCCTCCGCGACCTCCCCGGCCAGCAGCAGCATCTCGCCCAGGACCACCAGCGCCTCCATGCGCACGATCGGATCCGGCGAGTTCGCCAGCGCCTCCTCCAGCTGGCTCCTGCTCTCCGGGTACTCGCCCCGGGCCATGTGGATGGAGCCGAGCAGCACCTGCGCCCAGGCGCAGCCCAGCGTGTCGCCCTGCCGCTGGAACAGGGCCAGGCATTCGTCGCACAACGAGCGCGCGGCGTCGTAGTCGCCGCGCCAGAAGTCGAGGCCGGAAAGGCCCAGGAGCCCGCGCGCCCGCGCTCCGGCGTCCGGCGTCGGCGCCGCCAGGGCCGCCTCCAGCCACTCCCGACCCTCGCTGACATGGCCGCGCGTGATCCAGAACCAGGTCAGCGAGCTGGCCAGCCTGAGTCGAGCCGCGGCGTCGTGCCGGCTCCACCAGTCGAAAGCGGTGCGGAGGTTGTCGTGCTCGACGTTGAGCCGCTCCAGCCACTCGTACTGGTCGGGGCTGCGCTGCTGAGCCTCCGCCCGCTCCGCCAGCGCCAGGTAGTACCGGGCGTGAGCCTCGGCCACGGCCTCCTCCTCGCCGCTCTCGGCGAGACGCGCGGCCGCGAACTGGCGGATGGTGTCGAGCATGTGGTACCGCGTCGGACCGGCGCTCCCGGCGACGACGGTGAGCAGCGACTTCTCGACCAGGGCGAACACGAGGCTCGGCGCTTCATCCCGGGCGAGGCCGGGCCCCGAGCAGACCGCCTCCGCCGCGGCCACGTCCAGGCCCCCGCTGAAGACCGAGATCCGGCGGAAGAGCACCCGCTCGCCGGGGTCCAGCAGCTCGTGGCCCCAGTCGAGCGCCGCGTGCAGGGTCCGGTGCCGCGGCGCGCTGCGAGGATGACCGCCGGTGAGGAGGCGAAAGCGGTCCTCCAGGTTGTCGAGTATGTCCTGGACCGACATGACCTCGACCCGTGCTGCGGCCAGTTCGATGGCGAGCGGGATGCCATCCAGCTGCCGGCAGATCCGGGCCACCGCTGCGGCGCTGGTCCCGTCCACCATGAAGTCCGGCGCGAGGAGCCGCGCCCTGGCCGCGAAGAGTCGGACGGACTCGCTCTCCAGGACGGCCCGCAGCTCCAGCCCGGGCCCGGCCGCCGGCAGCCCGAGCGGGCCGAGCCGCCACACGACCTCCCCGGGCACGCGCAGCCGCTGCCGCGAGGTGGCCACCACCCGCAGGTGGGGGCACTCGCCGAGGGCGGCCTCGACCAGGTTTGCGACGGCGTCGACCACGTGCTCGCAACTGTCCAGCAGGAGCAGGAGCCGCCGTGCGCCGATCGCGCGGGCCACGGTCCTGGCCAGCCGCTCGCCAGCCCGCTCGCCGACGCCCAGCCGGCCGGCCACCGCGTGCGGCACCAGGGCGCCGTCCGTCAGGCCCCCCAGGCCGACGAAGTGGACGGGCCCGACCGCCGCCGACGGCAGGCGGCCGGCGACCTCGATGGCGAGGCGGGTCTTGCCGATGCCCGCAGCCCCGGTGATGGTCAGCATGCGGGATCCCCGGGCCAGCTCCGCGATCTCCGCCAGCTCGGTCTCGCGGCCCACGAAGCTCGTCAGCGAGGCGGACAGCGACGGGCCTGCCGAAGACGACGGGCCTGCGCCCGCATCGTCCGGCTCGTTCGCGCCCTCCGCCGTCGCCGTCCCCGCCCGTGGGAATCCGGTCACGGCCCTCCGCCCCGTTGCACCGCTGCTGCGTAGCGTAACCGGGGGAATCAGGTACCAATTCAGGTACTTGCCGCGTTTTCGCCTCCCGCCACCACCGGATAGCCTCAAGGGGCTGCGGGGGTGGCCCCCCCAACAGGGCCCCATCCCTGCCCCGACGAGCGGCGACCGGCTCCCACCGGTCGCTGCTCACTTTGCCAGCGCGGGCGCCACCTCGCCGGCGAACCGCTCCAGGTCGGCCACCGTCGCGCGCACCGGGCGTGGCGCCGCGAGCAACAGCAGGTCGGCGCCGGCGTCGCGAACGGCGCGGGCGCGAGCCGCAAGTCCGCCGCCCCGGAAGTCCAGCCACATCGAGACAGCCACCCGGCGCCGCTCCCCCAGCCGGGCCCGGAGGTCGGCCACCTCGGCCGGGCCCGCCAGCCAGAGGACGTTGCCGACAGCTCGCTCGAGGGTCGTCCGCACGGCGGCGGGACTCGTTCCGCCGATCCAGATCGGCAGGTCGGCGCCCTGGGGCGGCTGCGGGTGCACCCCCACCTCGGGGAGGTCCCAGAACCGGCCCCGGTGGCTGAACGTGGGCTGGGTCCAGGCCCTGCGCATGAGGTCGATCGCCTCGTCGAGCCGGGCCCCGCGGTGGTCGTGAGGGAGGCCGAGGACCTCGGCCTCCTCGATCATCCAGCCCGCGCCGAGGCCAAGCTCGAGCCGGCCGCCCGAGAGCGCGTCGATGGTGGCGGCCTGCTTGGCCATCGAGACCGGGTCACGGGTCGTCATCGGGATCACGGCTGTGCCGAGCCGGATGCGGTCGGTGACCGCGGCCAGGAAGCCGAGCACCACCATCGCCTCGGACCACGGCGTGTTGGGCGCGAAGGCGGGCCGGCCGTCGGCGCTGTACGGGTAGCGACTCCGGATCTCGACGGGGACGACGACGTGCTCGGTCACCCAGACGGAGTGATAGCCGAGTCGCTCGACGGCTGCCCCGGCCGTCCGCAGGTCGTCGCGCGAGCACGCCAGCGAAGGCATGAGAACGACGCCGATGTCCACCTGGGTACCCTAATCCGTGATGTTGCTCGACGGGAAGAAGCTCCTGGTCACCGGTGTGCTCGACCGCCGGAGCATCGCCTTCTCGGTTGCGGAGGAGGCACAGAAAGCGGGCGCGGAGATCGTGCTCACGAGCTTCGGACGGGTGGCGAACATCACCAGGATGATGGCCAAGCGACTGCCGACGACGCCCGACGTGCTGGAGCTGGACGCCACGAAGCCGGAGGACGCCACGGCGGTCGGCCAGGAGGTCCTGAGCCGATGGGGACGTCTCGACGGTTGGGTCCACGCCATCGCGTTCGCGCCCGACGATGCGCTTGGCGGCAACTTCCTGACCGCACCCTGGGACAGCGCCGCCACGGCCTATCACGTGAGCGCGTTCTCGCTGAAGGAGATCGCCGTCGGGCTGCTCCCCGCCATGCGCGAGCACGGCGGTTCGATCGTCGCGATGGACTTCGACAATGCGGTCCACGCGTGGCCGTCGTACGACTGGATGGGCGTGAGCAAGGCCGCGCTGGTGGCGATCGTCCGCTACCTGGCCCGCGACCTGGGGCGCTTCCGGATCAGGGTGAACGCCGTGTCGGCAGGACCGGTGCGGACCATGGCGGCGAAGGGCGTACCCGGCTTCGACTCCATCGGGGACGCCTGGGACCGCCGGTCCCCGCTGGGGTGGGACACCACCGACCCCGAGCCGGTCGCCAGGACCGTCTGCGCGCTGCTCAGCGACTACCTGCCGGCCACGACCGGCGAGGTGATCCACGCGGACGGCGGCCACCACGCCATGGGCGTCGAGCCGCCGGAGCCTGCGGCCGATCAGTCGCCCTCCTGATCTCGGGCGACATCATCGCCGTGCGCTCCGGTCCACTTCGCGATAGATTGCGAGGTGCATGAGCCGTCAGGCCCGGCGCCTCGGGGTGCGGCCGCCGGCAGGTCACCAGCCGGCAAGCCGCCGTCGGTCATTCGCGCGACAATTGAACCGGGTTGGACATCGGGTTCGTGGTCTATCCACGCCACACACCACTGGATCTCATCGGCCCGTGGGAGGTGCTGGCGAGGCTGCCCGAGGCGACGACCCACCTGATCTGGACCCGGCCAGGGCCGGTTCAGGCGGGAGGCGGGATCGAGATCGGCGCCGGTGTCGCGTTCGGCGACACGCCGCCGCTGGACGTGCTGCTGGTGCCTGGCGGCCCAGGCCAGCTGTCGCTCATGAAGCACACCCTCCTGATGGAGTTCGTGCGGGAGTGCGCGCGCACCTCCACCTGGGTCTGCGGCGTCTGCACCGGGACGCTGCTCCTGGCCCAGGCCGGGGTGCTCAGGGGACGCCGCGCCACGACGCACTGGCTGGCCCGGGACGCGCTGCGCGCCTTCGGCGTGGAGGTGGTCGACGAACGCTACATCTTCGACGGCAAGTTCGGGACCGCCGCCGGCGTGACAGCCGGCGTCGACCTGGCGCTGGAGCTGGCGAGGCGGCTGGCCGGTGACGAGGTCGCGTGCCAGATCCAGCTTGAGATGGAGTACGATCCGTCGCCGCCGCTGGACTGCGGAACCCCGGCCAAGGCGCCGCCTGAGGTGGTCGCGCGGCTCCGCCAGCGTGCGCGGCGCTACCGCTGAGCCGGATTCCACCGCGGGAGCGGACGTACCGGCTCGGGTGTCGCCGGTAGAGCCGGCTGAAGCCCGCTCGGCGGGTGAGACCCCACATGTTGGGGGTCCTCTCGGAAATCTTCCCAGATGCTGTTACACTGCGGAAAGTGCTCCAGTCGAGGGGGTGTCGGGTTGCGTGAGTGCCTAGTGATATACGTCGACGCGGCGCTCGACAAGAACGGCCGGGCCGGTTGTGGCCTGGCCGTTTTCGTTAGAGGGCGGGCGGTGTACACCGAGTCGTTCGGCTTCGCTCACGCAGGAGGTTCCGCGCAGCTGGAGGCGCACGTCTGCGCCGCGGCGCTGGACCTGGCCGCCGCCCGCTGGCCCCTGCACCGCGTCGTCGTGCGAACGGACTGCGCGCCCGTCGTCCGCAGCCGATTCCCGTCCAGCGAGACGTTCCGCGCCGCCGTCCACGAGGTCCGCGAACGCATCCGCCGCGGCCACCGCGTGGTGCGGTACGTCAGCCGGAAGGCCAACCCGGCGCACGAGCTGGCGCGCGACGGCCTCAAGAAGCTGGCCCGGCAGGGAGTCCCTGTCGCCGCCTGAGCCGGGCCGTATACTGCCGGTCGTCGTCGTCATCTTCTGCAACCGGGGTCGACACTCATGACAGAGGAAGGGAGTGCACCGGCGGCGCGAGCTCGTGGCCGCGAAGTGACGGGTGGACAGCATGTCGGATCCGCGCGCCGCCGCCTGACCGGACAGGAGCTCGTGGACACGCTGACCGGGCTGGTCGATCAGGTCATCGAGGAGAACCGGCTGCTGCGGCGGCAGCTCGCCAGGCTGACGGGCGGCGCGCCGGCCGAGTCAGCGGTCGCGAGCCAGAGGACGCTGCGGAGCCTGCATCGTAAGGTGGAGCGCGCCCTGGCCGCCTCTCCGGCCGCGCGCGGCGGTCGCAGCGCAGCCGCCCGCTCGGGGCAGCCGCGCAGGGCCGCGCGCCCAACGCCGACGGCCGCCGACTGACCCACACGAGGAGGAGCCAGCGGCAGCGCAAGCAAGGGCTTTGCCCGAGCGTGTGAGTCCGTCTTCCCGACGCCGAGGACCCTACAGAGAGTCCCGAAGGGATGCACCGAAGGTGCCCCCAAGATCCCCAGAAAAGGGGGGGTTCCGGAAGGGGGGGCCTGCCCCCCTTGCACTATTGCTGGTTGTGCCGGCGAGCGGCCCGGTACGCGTCCACGATGCCGAAGAGCCAGAGCCCGGCGCCGCCGAGCTCCATTGGCACCCCGATGACCGCGCCGAGCGCCGTCAGGTCGAAGTCGAACCCAAAGAACTGGAGGAAGCCGGCCCCGGCCATGAGGGCCGCACCCCTGCGGTAGTCCCCCACGTACACGTGCCCCAGACCAGGCACGATCGCCAGCGCAGCCGCGAGGGCCGGGCTCTTCCGGGACCGGGGCGGGGCCGTCCACTGGGGCCGGGCTCCGCACCCGCGACAGGCACTCCAGGGATCCTCCAGCGTGCCGCCGCAGCCGCCGCAGATCACATTGGAGGCCATAACCCTTCATTCATACCAGCCCGACCTGAGGCGTGTGCGTTGTGCGCGACCGGAGGAGGCCTTCGAGGCGGGGCTGCCACCCCCACTGGACCGTGTTAGCCTCCGACCATGGACTTGAGCTTCACGGCTGAGGAGGAGGCGTTCCGACAGGAGGTCCGGGCGTGGCTGGACGCCAACCTCCCGGCGGAGTGGCGGCACCGGGGCGTCGGCGGGTACCGCGAGGACGAGGACGAGGGTCTGCAGCGCGAGTGGCAGCGCCGGCTGTACGAGGGCGGCTGGCTGACCCTGGCCTGGTCACCCGAGCACGGCGGCCGGGGCGCCACCCCCGTGATGCAGGCGATCTACGCCGAGGAGCTGGCCCAGTCCGGCGCGCCGCCCATCCTGGGCCGGCTCGGTGTGACCCTGCTGGCCCCCCTGCTGAGCGTGTACGGCAGCGACTGGCAGAAGGAGACGTACCTGGCCAGGATCCTGTCCGGGGAGCTGGTCTACTGTCAGGGCTTCAGCGAGCCGAACGCGGGCAGCGACCTGGCAAACCTGCAGACGCGCGCCGAGCGCCGGGACGGAAGGTGGGTGCTCAACGGCCAGAAGACCTGGTCCAGCGGCGCACACTACTCGGACGGCAGCTTCCTGCTTGCCCGCACGGACCCGTCGGCGCCGCCGCACCGGGGCATCGGCATGTTCCTCGTGGACATGAAGCAGCCCGGCATCGAGGTGCGCCCGATCGTCCAGATGACCGGCAGCGGCGAGTTCTGCGAGATCTTCCTCACCGACGCGGTCGTGGAGGATCGCGACGTGGTCGCCAGCCCGACCGATGGCTGGCGCATGGCCATGGCGACGTTCGGGTTCGAGCGCAGCGGCCTGGCCAACGCCTCCCGGTTCGAGCGCACGGTGGCCGGGCTGGCCGAGCTCACGCGCCGGCAGGGCGTCGGCTCCGACGAGACCGTGCGCCAGCGGGTCGCGCAGGCGAAGATCGAGGCCCACGTGTTCCGGACCACCAACCTGCGCAGCCTCACGCGCGCCGAGCACGGCGACGTCCCGGGCCCGGAGGCCAGCCTGAACAAGCTCTACTGGAGCGAGATGGACAAGCGCATCCAGGAGACGGCCATCGCGGTCGAGGGCATGTACGGCGCGCTGGCGCCCGACTCCGAGTGGGCCGTCGAGGACGGCCGCTGGCAGTACGGCTGGATGTGGGCCCAGGCTGAGACCATCTACGCCGGCTCGTCCGAGATCCAGCGCAACATCATCGCGGAACGGGTCCTCGGCCTGCCCCGCGGTCGCTGAACGGATGCGCGACGCCGGCGAGCACAACCTGACGGATTACGCGGCAGCGGTGAGGGACTTCCGACTGGAGGTCCCTCAGCGCTTCAACTTCGCCAGGGACGTCGTCGGCCAGTGGGCCCGCGACCCGGAGCGCCTCGGCATGCACTGGCTCGGCCAGCGCGGGGAGGAGCGGAGGATCACGTTCCGCGAGTTCGACGAGCGCTCCGACCGCTTCGCGGCCGTGCTCCGCCGGCACGGGGTCCGGGCAGGCGATCGCGTGATGGTCCAGCTGCCGAGGGTGCCGGAGTGGTGGGAGGTCCTGCTCGGCTGCTTCAAGGTGGGCGCCGTGGCCGTGCCCGGCACCGTCCTGCTGACGGCCAAGGACATCAGCTACCGGACGAACCTGGCCGAGGGCGTCGTCTATGTGACGGACCCGGACGGAGCGGCCAGGGTGGACGAGGTCCGGGCCGAGTGCCCAACGCTGCGGGTCCTCGTCCAGGTCGGCGGCGAGGGCCGCAAGGGGTGGCTGGCCTACGAGCGCGAGATGGACTCGGCCGGCAGCGCCGGGGACGTGGATACCGCCAGCTCGGACCCGGCCCTCATCTACTTCACGTCGGGCACGGTCGGCAACCCCAAGATGGTGCTGCACACCCACGCCTCGTACCCGATCGGTCACCGAATCACCGGCCGGTTCTGGCTGGACCTGCGCCCGGGCGACCTGCACCTGAACCTCTCCGAGAACGGGTGGGCCAAGGCGGCGTGGTCCTCGCTGTTCGGACCGTGGAACATGGGGGCGGCGCTCTTCGTGCAGGATTCGAGGGGCCGGTTCAATGCCAGCGAGACGCTCGACCTGCTGGAGCGCTATCCGATCACGACGTTCTGCGCCCCGCCCACGGCCTACCGGATGCTCGTGCTGGAAGACCTGTCACGCCGCGAGCTGCGCTCGCTGCGCTGGTGCGTTGGCGCCGGCGAGCCGCTGAACCCCGAGGTGATCGAGACCTGGGAGCGGGGGACCGGGCACCTGATCAGGGACGGCTACGGGCAGACCGAGACGGTGCTGCTCTGCGGCAACTTCCCGAGCCTCGAGGTGCGGCCGGGCTCGATGGGCAAGCCGTCGCCTGGGATGACGGTCGCCGTCATCGACGAGGAGGGCCGGGCGCTGCCGCCGGACTCCGAGGGCGACATCGCCCTGCGGTTCCGGCCGGAGCGGCCGGTGGGTTTGTTTCAGGAGTACTGGCGCAACCCCGAGGCGTCCGAGGCCTGCCGCCGGGGCGACTGGTACGTGACGGGCGATCGGGCCTACGTGGACGGCGACGGGTACTTCTGGTTCGTCGGCCGGGCCGACGACGTCATCATCTCGGCCGGATACCGCATCGGCCCGTTCGAGGTCGAGAGCGCGCTGATCGAGCACCCGGCTGTGGCCGAGGCAGCCGTGGTCGGCAGAGGCGACCCGCTGCGCGGCACGATCGTCAAGGCGTTCGTGATCCTCGCGCCGGGCCACTCGGGCTCGGACCAGCTCACCGCGGACCTGCAGGACCACGTGAAGCGGGTGACCGCGCCGTATAAGTACCCGCGCGAGATCGAATACGTCAGCGAGCTGCCCAAGACGATCAGCGGCAAGATCCGCAGGGTCGAACTCCGGTCATAACGCCCGCTGGCCCCCGTCCCCTCGCGGGAGGGGGTGGGGGAGGGGGAGGGGCTGGTCGATCGATCCACCCCACCCCACCCCACGAAATCCGCACCCCGGCACCGCGATTTCGTGGGGACCCCGGGTCCGGCCCTGGCGGGCCACCTCCCCCGCGGGGGGGAGGGACTCTCAAGCGGCCTGGGCATCGTCGGGGACGGCCAGCGGTCCATGACGGGGCAGGGCCAGCCCGAGCCCGACGAGCGTCGCCGCCACCACGGTCATCAGCCAGAAGGGGCTGGTGACCCGGTGCGTGTGGTCCAGGAGCAGCCCGCCCAGGAAGGGACCTCCGAACGAGATGGCGTACCCGGCGCTGAGGACCAGGGCGGCATAGCCGGCGACGTGGGCAGGGCTGCGGGCGAACAGCGCCGGCAGCGCGGTCGAGCCGGCGAACGTCATTACGCCGCCGACGCCGAGGATGGCCGCCCAGAGCCAGGCCAGCCCGGTGAGGCCGAGAGCGAAGCCGGCGGTCGCGACCGTGAGCAGCGTCGCGGCCAGCGCGTAGAAGCGCCGGGAGCGCGCCCACGGCCAGGGCAGGGCGACCAGCATGAACGCCACCGGCAGGCCGACCACGTTGAGCAGCAGCATGACCAGCGCCAGGAAGCCGGGGCCCTGGGACCGGATCTCGAACGGGATCCAGGACGCGGCCCCGTAGTAGATGAGGCTCTGGCCTCCGAACAGGGCCGCCACGTGCCAGACGGCCGGGTCCCGCACCAGCTCCCACAGGCCGGCGGGCTCGGGCTCGCGGCCCGCCTTCCGGCGGGGCGCCGCCGCCAGCCAGAGCCCGCCGGCCGCGAGGGCCAGCAGCGCCCAGAACGCGAAGCTGGCACGCCAGCCGCCCAGCGCGAGGAATCGCAGGCTCAGGGTGGCGCCGCCCAGCCCGCCCAGGCTCAGCGCGCTCGTGAAGACCGTCGACCCCCGCTGCACGGCGTGCGGGAACCAGGCACGCACCACGACCGCCATGGCGGGCTGGGCGATCGCCGCGCAGAGCGCCATCACGGCGGTGAAGAGGTACAGGGCGCCGGGCACCGGCGGGGCCAGCCGGAGCAGCGCGGCGAGACCGAGGCCGACGGTCGCGGCACCGATGACGCGCCGGGCGCCGAAGCGGTTCACGAGCACGGCGCCGGGCACGGCCGCCGCGCCGAGGCACAGCACGGGCAGCGCAGTCAGGGCTCCTGCGGCCGTGAACGAGAGGTGAAGGTCGTCGCGGACGTCGGGCAGGACCGGTGGGACGCCCAGGATCGGCGCCCGGAGCTGGAAGCCTATCGTCGCGATCAGCCCGACGAGCGTGAGCCGCCGGCTCATCGCTGGAGGAGCGCCTGAGGGGAGCCTGCCGGCGACATGGACCACCACATTCTGCCGCGGCTTCGCTACTCTACTCAGGTTCCAGCCCGGAACCTGAGGGGGCAGTCTTGACAGCACGTCGGTGTTCGAGTGAATGGAGCGGCGCCAGCAGGCGGTCCGACAGCGGTTCGTGCCGGCGCTCGTAGAGCTGGTGCGCGCGACCTGTCGCTACGGCGACCGGGTGGCCCTCGATGAGGTCAACCTGGCGCTCCGGGCCGGCGAGATGGCGTTCGTGGTCGGTCCCAGCGGGGCTGGCAAGACCACCCTCCTCAAGCTGATCAACCGCGAGATCCGGCCCACTGAGGGCGCCGTATGGATCGACGGGATCCCCGCCCACCGCCTGCCGGCCCGGCACGTGGCCCAGCTTCGCCGCCGCGTCGGGGTCGTGTACCAGGACTACAAACTGCTGCCCCGATTGACCGCGCTGGAGAACGTGGCGTTCGCGCTCCAGGTCTCCGACCTGCGGGTGTCCGACGTGGAGGGTCACGAGCGGGCGCTCGACGCGCTGGAGGCGGTGGGCCTCGGCGACCGCGCCGCCTCCTTCCCGACCGAGCTGTCCGGCGGTCAGCAGCAGCGCGTGGCGATCGCGCGCGCGGTGGTGGCCCAGCCGCCGGTCGTCATCGCCGACGAGCCCACCGGCAACCTGGACCTGGAGACCGCCTGGCAGGTGATCAAGCTGCTGGAGCACGTCTCCCGCTTCGGGACCGCCGTCCTGGTCGCCACCCACAACCTGGACATCGTCCGGCGGATGCAGCGCCGCGTCGTGACGCTGGTCGACGGCAGGCTCGTGCGGGATCAGCCGGCGGGCCGGGTCGGAAGGCTGGCGTGGGCGTCGTCCTGAGACCTCCGTTCCCACGCCGGCGGCGGCTGCTGAACGTGGTCCGCAACACCTTCCACTACCTGCTGGCCGGCTCCCTCCGGGCCTGGCTCAGGAACCTCGGCGCCACGGCGCCCGCCCTGGGCTCGATGACGCTGCTGCTGCTGCTCACCGGCCTGGCCGGGCTGAGCGCCTACGCGATGCAGCGGCTGGCCACCGAGCAGGCGGCGGACGCCGCGATCCTGCACGTGTACCTCCTCGACGACGCCAGGCAGGCGGACGTGGACGACCTCCGCATCAGGCTGGCGAGCGACAACCGGGTCGCGGCGGTCGGCTACACGAGCAAGGCCGAGGCGCTGAGGCTGGCCCAGCGTCGTCCCGGCCTGCCCGACCTGGCGGCGGCCGCAGACGGCAACCCGTTCCCGGCCAGCCTCGACGTCCGCGTGCGCCCGGGGCAGGACGTCGCGTCCCTGGCGAGCTCGGTGAGGTCGAGCCCGGCCGTCGACCCCATCGTGCCGACCTCGTACGCGCTGGGCTCGTACCAGCGGATCCAGCAGGTCCTCACCATCGCGGCCGTCGCGGGCGGCGCCTTCCTGCTGCTGCTCGCATTCGTGGCCATCACCGTGACCGCCAACAGCATCCGGGCGGCGATCGGCGCGCGCGAGCAGGAGCTGGTCATCATGCAGCTGGTCGGAGCGTCCCGCTGGATGGTGCGCGGCCCGTTCCTGATCGAGGGGGCGCTGACGGGGGGCGCCGCCGGCCTGGCCGCGGCGGCGGTGACGCTGCTCGTGGGCCTCGCAGCCGTGGCGGCGGGCGCCAGCGTGTTCTCCCAGGTGGCACCCGGAATCACCGTCGAGGCCTGCCTGGCGGCGGCGGTGGGTGTCCTCGCCGCCGGGCTCGCGCTGGGTTCAGTGGCCTCCCTGGTCAGCGTCCACCGGCAGCTCGAGACCGGCTGACCACCCCGGCCGCCGCTCCTCCCCCGTCGCGGGCGAGGCGGCCCGCCACGGCCAGAGCAGGGCGGTGAGCGGGATCGGGAGCCCAGGGCGCAGCCGCCGGCGCAGCGGCTCCAGGGCCGCCGTCAGGAGGAGCACCGCGCCGTCGATGAAGCAGTAGCCGCCGGCGATCGCAGACGGCGGGTTCCCGGACGGCACATGGGTCCAGGGCGCGACCGCCAGCCAGCGCCAGTCGCCGGCGAGGGTGCCTGCGACCTCTAGGTCCACGACGGCGACGAACACGGCGGCGAAGAGCGCGTAGCGCCGCGTGAACAGGATGCAGGCAGCGAGCACCGGCAGGCACAGCGCCCCCTGGACGTCGAGGCGGTGGGTGAGGGGCGGCAGCACCGTCAGTCCGAGCACGGCGTAGGCGGCGCAGGCCGCCAGGGCCACGTACGCCGCCCGCCGCCCGTGCCGGCGAAACACAGGCAGCCCGCCAGCCGTGAGGCCGAACAGGTACACGAGGCCGTGCCCGAACGGGACGTAGAGCGGCACGTTGCCGAGGCGGTAGCGGTAGACGCCCCAGACCAGCGAGCCGAGCACCTCGAACCCGGTCGCGACCAGCACGCAGAGCCAGACCTGCAGCCGCTCTCGGGGCCGGAGGTGGCGCGTGCAGAGCCACAGCACGGCGAACGTGGTCGCTCCCAGCAGAAGCTGGGCCTCCAGCCGGCGGAACACGCCGTCCGCGACCAGGACGGCCGGCGCGTAGGCGAGCAGGTACAGGTGCAGCCAGTAGGGCCTGAGCCGGCTGGTCACCGCCTCACGGTACGCCGTCCTGCCCGGGCCGTCCTCCCGCGCCGGGCCGGGTTGGGGAGGAGGGAGAGCGCGGCGCTCTCCCTCCGGACCTGGCTATCTCGCGTTGATGATCGTGTTGTCGACCACCCAGCCGGTGCCCTGCCAGTGCTCCAGGGCCTCCTGGGTGACCGGGAACTGGTTGGTGCCGTTGGTCAGGACGCTTATGCCCGGCAGCAGGAACGGGCTGTTCTTGTAGCTCATGTTGCGGGCGATGTTCATCACGTTCTGACGCGTGACGCCGTCCCTGCCCGCCTTTTGCATGACCTGCTGGAACACCCACGCCACCGACATGCCGTAGATGTAGTTGCCGTCGTTGACCGCGTCGCAGCCGGCGCAGTACTTGCTCATGATGCTCATGTAGAGCTGCATGCCGGGGTCGCTGCCCCACTTGGCCTGGTCGGCCGCGTTCTTCAGGTACACGGTGCTGGTCATGCCCTCAGCCGCGTCCGGCTTCGAGGCCGCGATCGACGCCTTGACGGTGGACACCTGGTTGGAGACGCTGTTGAGGTAGATCGCGGGCTTCCAGTTCAGCTGGCTGGCCCCGGCGATGGCCTGGCCGGCGAACTTGGGGGTGGCCGCGATGAACAGCAGGTCGGCGCCCTTGGCCTTGATGGCCGCCGTCTGGGAGGTGACGTCGGCCGCGTTCGCCTCGTACGTCTCGGTGTCGATGATCATCGACGACGCCTTGCTGCCGAGACCCGCCTGCAGGCCGTTCAGGTAGTCCTTGCCGTAGTCGTCGTTCTGGTACAGCACGCCGATCTTGGCGTTGGGATGGTTTGACAGGATGTCCTTGGCGTAGATCTTTGACTCGGACACATAGTCCGGCTGGTAGCCGATCGTCCACGGGAACTGCTTGTAGTCGCTGCCCCAGTGGCTGGAGCCGGTCGCCACGAACAGGTCGGGCACCCCTTGCTGGTTGATGTAGTCACGCGTGGCCAGGTTGACCGGCGTGCCGAGCTCGTTGAACACCGCGAAGACCTGGTCCTGGGTGATCAGCTGGCGGACCAGCGGCACCGACTTGGACGGGTCGTACGCGTCGTCGTAGACCTTGTAGGTGACCTTGCGGCCGTTGATCCCGCCGTGGTCGTTGACGTAGTTGAAGTACGCCGTGACTCCCTTCGAGATGCTCGCGTACACCGACGCGGCGCCGCTGAGCGGCGTGGTCGTGCCGATCAGGATCTCGTTGCTGGTCACCCCCGGGACGTTCTGCGCCGTGGTGGGCGTCCCCTGACTGGTGCCGCAGGCCAGGCCCACCACCAGCGCCACTCCAGCCGTGGCGAGGCTCCGCCCCCACCGATGCCGAAAGCTCGTCTGCATTCCTCCTCCTATATCTCCGTTCCGACCGAAACACTTGTAGCGGTGCGGCCGCCGGGCGTCCAATCCCTAACTCGGTCCCGCCTTCCGCTCCACCGCCGGCGGCCCCCCAACCGCCGCTCCAACCGGCGCCTCGGGCTCCTCGTCAGCCGCCTCGCCGTACGCGGTCCGGCGGCGGTACAGCGCCCAGAGCCGCCCGATCCCGCCCACGACGCCCGTGGGCATCAGGAACATGACCAGGATCAGGATGACCCCGTAGGACACGTCCGGCTTGCTGAAGATCTTCTGCGCGTAGATCGGCAGCCACGTGACGAAGGCGGCGCCCAGCACGGGACCGGCCAGGCTCCCCAGGCCGCCGACGACGACGCCGACCAGCAGGCTCAGGGAGAGGGGCAGGTCGAAGGAGTCCGGGCTGACGTACGCGGTCACCGTGGCGAACAGCGAGCCGGCGATGCCGGCGTAGAACGCCCCGATGCCGAAGGCCAGCGTCTTGTAGTAGCGCAGGCTGATGCCGCTCGCCGCCGCGGCGGTCTCGCTGTCCCGGATCGCCCGCCAGGCGCGGCCGGTGCCCCCGGCCAGCATCGCGCGCCCGAATACGAACAGGACCGCCGCGATCACGAAGCTGAGGTAGTAGACCCACTGCTCGTTCGTGAAGCCGAGGCCGAACGGGTCGAGCGCCGCGGGCAGGACGATCCCCTCGTGGCCGTGGGTCAGCTGGTCGAAGTTCTTGATCACCGGGGACGCCGCCAGCGCCAGTCCGAACGTGGCCAGGGCCAGGTAGAGACCGCTGAGCCTGAGGGCCGGGAAGCCGAAGAGGTAGCCCGCCAGGCCGGTGATCAGGCCCGCGGGCAGGATGGTCCAGCCGTACGGGATCTTCAGCTTGTAGTACGCGATCGCCGTGGTGTACGCGCCGATGGCCATGAACGCGCCCTGGCCGAGCGAGATCTGGCCGCTGTAGCCGGTCAGGACGTTGAGGCCGATCAGGGCGATCGCGATAGTCCAGACGTACGCGAACTGGATGGTGTCGAAGCGGTCGAGGACGAACAGCGGCGCCAGCAGGACGACAGCGACCACGGCCACCGATATCCCCCACGCGCGCGGAGTCAGGCCGAAGAAGCGCACCGCCTACACCCTCACGACGTGGGCGCGGCCCAGCAACCCGCCCGGCCGCACGATCAGGACGGCGACGATGATGACGAGGCCGAACGCCAGCCGCAGGTCCCGCGCCCCAGGCACGTACGTGCCGATCAGCGCCAGGAGGATCCCCACAATGAACCCGCCGGCCACGGCCCCCACCGGGTTCTCGATGCCGCCCAGCACCGCGGCCGCGAACGCGTACAGGAGCACCGGCTGCATCAGGTTGGGGTCGAGGAACTCGATGGGGGCGATC
>DATFRD010000375.1:0-3190 GCA_035263645.1 Candidatus Dormiibacterota bacterium
CGCGGCCGACCCGGCCATGCCGGGCGGCCTTTCCTGGGCGGAGCTAACCGCCGTGGTGTCATCGGCGCTGCGCGCCGGCGGCTGCTGCGGCTGGAGCATCGGCGTCTACAACCCCGACCTGGACCCGGACCGCCGCTCCGCGCGGCAAGTCGTGACCTTCCTGGCCGAGGTCATCGGCGGCTGGACATAGCCTTAAGCTCACTGAAATCAGCCTCGCGCACTGGCAGGCGCGCTCAAGAGGACTCAAAGCCTGCGGCGGGCTGGGCACCGGAAGGCAGATCGCGCGCTCTGTCCAGGCGAGTTCAGTTTGGTCCTGCTTCTGCGCCGGGGAACAATGATGCCGTGCTGCCCCGGATCCAGGCCGAATTTTGATACCGCATCAGCCCCGTCAGTGCCGCAGCGGCGACGACCACGGCGGCGACCACGGCGGCGACAAGCGCCGCTACCAGCGAGTGGCCAGAAGCTACGGCCGCGAGCAGCCCGCCGGCCAGCTCGGGAGCGTGATCGAAGTAATAGTCGCGGAGCTGCGCGATACGGCGCGCGTATGCAAGGTCCTCGGTCCCTGACTGCAGCACCCGGTGGAACGTCGCCAGCCCCACGAAGGCCAGCGTGGGCAGGAGAATGAGCCCGAACATGTAGAACGCCACGCCGGTCTTGGCGGCGGTGGCGACGAGCCCGAGGGCAATCAGGCCGCCGGATACCGCGCCAAGGAAAACACTCGCCCGGCTGGTCGACTCCGAGATCGTCGATGAGCGAGCACCCTGCAGCGTGAAGTGCTCCGTGGTCACAAACGTGACCGCCGCCGGCCGCGGGTCGCCATCAGCATGGTCAGGCTTGTTGCCTCGGTCAGTGTTGTCCACGAACTTCCGCCTCCGATCCCGCACGCAGGCCGCCCGGGCTGTGAGTCGATGATCCCCACCGCCTGGCGGAGCATGCAAGGACCACACCTAATGGCCTTGCCGGATCTCGCCGCCCGCCATCGGGCAAAGACGCCAGCCGACGGCAGGGGAGAGGCACGCCTGGCAATCGTCTCGCTCCCCTCCGGCCCTGGCGGGCCGCCTCCCCGGCGCGCTGGAGAGGCCAATCGTCAGACCGATCTCGCGGCGGCGAGCACCTCCTGGGGCGCCGGCGCCCCGACGCGCAGGTCGTGGATCGGGGGCATGTCGGGCGGATAGAGGTTGGTCTCGAGCATGCTGCCGCAGTGCGGGCACGCGCCCACTCATACAGCAGCAGTCGGGCCTCGCTCCGGCCGTGGACCCGGCCGCCGAACTCGGCCATCCGCTCGGCCAGGTCGCACCAGCGAACTCGCGCCGCGTCCTTCCAGCTGACCCGGATCGAGCCGAGCTCGCCGCCGCAGTGGCCGCACGCGAGCCTGCGATCGGCGCCCTCCCCGACCAGCCGGAGCGCCGGGCGCCAGTCGCCCATCGCGTCCGGCGCCGCCTGGGGCGCGCCGCCGACGCGCTCCTCGCGGATCCGCGCCCGCCGCTCGGCCGTGGCGGCGACGTCGGGCAGTCCGCCGGCGTCCAGGACCACGCCGTAGACGCGCTCCGCGTGGGCCAGGCCGAGGTAGCCGTCGCCGACGTCGGCCGAGACCCGCTCCGGGTCCCGCAGGAGCGGGTCGCCCATCCCCGCGGTGAGAGTTCCCCGGTCAGCGTCCATCGCGCCCCCGGTGCGTCGACGTCACACCCGACCTGCGAGACCGGGCGGCGCCATACCGACGCCATCGGCGAGTCTAGCGCGCGTCCGACTCGCCAGGAGCCCATGACCGCCGCCCGACGCGATGCCCGAGAATCGTGGCGCATGGTCGACCCTTCACCGCTCAGCGTGTACCTCATCCGGATCGAGCGGATGCGGCGCCGCCACGACCAGGAGGGCGCGCAGCTCCGCAGCGGTCCATGCCTGCGTTTCTGGCCGGTTGTCCACCGCCAGCCGATGTGCGTTCATACGTGCGCAGCCATGCGAGCGCACAAGCGCAACGAGTAGGTGAGATCCTTCACCTGGGAGCAAGTGTGGGGGCACCGGCTCAGGAGCCACGCGCTCACGCGGCCCGTGCCCGCGGAGAAGCTAACGGAGCTCGTGGGCGCCGTCTGCGGAATCCACGCGCAGGTCAACGCCTCGGCTGAGCTCTCGATCGGCCAGCGCGTGCTCGGGGTGACTGGCGCCGACGTACGGAAGGCGCTCTGGGAGCAACGCACCCTGACGAGGACGTACGGCATTCGAGGAACCGTGCACCTCTTCCCGACGCGCGAGCTGCCGCTCTGGATGGCCGCGATGCGTGCCGCGGGCGGTCAGACCGGCGGCCGGCAGCTCGACGTCATGGGCGTCGACCAGGCGCAGTTCGACGCGATGGTGCAGGCGGTCGGCGAGGCGCTCGCCGGCCGCTGCCTGACGCGGCAAGATCTCAGCAACGAGGTCGCGCGGCGACTGGGCTCGTGGGTGCTGGAGGAGACGTTCCCGGCCTGGGGCGGGATGTGGCCGAGGGTCTGGCTGGCGATCCGCGCGGCCGCAAGCGCCGGCCTCCTCTGCTTCGGTCCGAGCGCCGGCAATCGGGTCACGTTCGTGAACCCGCGGGAGTGGATCGGCGACTGGAAGGACGTGGACGGCGGCGAGGCGCTGATGGAGGTATGCCGGCGCTTTCTCCACGCCTACGGGCCGGCCACCCATCAGCAGTTCGGCCAGTGGTTCTACCTGAGGCCCGGCCCGTCCCTGGCCGTCTTCCGATCGTTCGCCGACGAGCTTGAAGAGGTGGACGTCGAGGGGGGGCGGGCGTGGATCCTGGCCGACGACTCCGACGACTCCTGGGAGCCGGCGCCGGACTCGATCCGGCTGCTCCCGAGCTTCGACTGCTACGTGATCGGGTCGCATCCGCGGGTCCGACTGATCCCGCGGGGGTGGGCCGACGGCCGCGGACTTACCAGTCTGCCCGACGGCGCGAGGACGGGCAAGGACGGCCTCGACGGCCCCCTCCCGGTCGTCGTCGCCGGCGGAGTCGTGGCGGGGATGTGGGAGCGCAGGAACGACGCTCGCGGGCGGATCGAGGTCCGAGTGGAGCCATTCGCCGAGCTGACCGCCAGGCAGCGCGGGCAGCTCGAGGCGGAGGCGTATCGCGTCGGTGAGATCCTCGGCCTCGAGGCGACGTTCACCCTGGGCCGCGCCAGTCCGCCGCTGGCAGCGGGCCGGCTGAAGCTCT
>DATFRD010000376.1:0-28673 GCA_035263645.1 Candidatus Dormiibacterota bacterium
CCGCCGAGCCGCGTGACGCGGTCGATGGCGAACCGGGACACCTCGTCGTACTTGCAGAGATCCATCATGGCGTACAGGTAGAGCTCGACGCTCGCGGTTATGTCCGCCAGCTCGACGACGTCGACGTCCTCGGGGCCGATGCCGGCCGTCTCGTAGATGTCGCGCATCCCGACGATCGTCGACATCTGCCGGCGCATGTCGTCCCCCCGCCCCGTCCACAGGCCCGACGCCACGATCTGGGCACGGGCGTTCCGGCCGGGCAGCGACCTGGTGGAGCCGAGGACCAGACAGGCGGCGCCGTCGGCGATCGACGAGCACATGAGGCGGGTCAGCGGGCCCGCCACCCGCCGCGAGGCGAGCACCTGCTCGGCCGTCACCGGCTTGCGGTGGCGCGCCAGGGGGTTCAGGGAGCCGTGGTAGTGGTTCTTGACCGCCACCTCGACCATCGCCTCGCGGGTGATGTGGCCCGTGTCGTCGTCGGCAACCGATGCGCCCAGCATCAGGGTGGGCGCGCTCAGCCCGCCGGGATCGCCCGAGGCGAAGATCTCGGCGACCTCGGCGAGGTCCATGTTCGAGGCGGCCGCCTGGTAGGAGCGCACCTTGTCCTCGTGGTCGTACTTCTCGTAGCCGACCACCAGGACGCGGTCGTAGACCCCGCTGGCCACCGCCTGCCAGCCGAGGTGCAGGGCCGTCGAGCCGGACGCGTCGGCGTTCTCCACGTTCACGACGGGCACGCCCATCAGGCCGGTCCGGCGCAGCACCACCTGGCCCCGGATCATGGCCTGGCCGCTGATCTGGCCCTCCAGGGCGTTCCCGACGTAGACGGCCTGCACCATCCGCGGCTCCAGCTCGGCCTCGCGAAGCGCGCAGCTCACCGCCTCCTCCACCAGTCCGCGGGCGGTGCGGTCCACGTGCTTGCCGAAGCGCGTCATCGCCGCCCCGTGGACCCAGACGCCCTGCCTCATGCCGCCTCTGTCATCCCCGCCCTCCTGCCGGAAGCAGGCGGGAACCCGGGTGTTGCCTGCGCCAGGCATGCCGCAGGGGCGTGCGGGAACGCCATGCCCGAGTGCCCGGATCCGCACGCCCATGGATCCACTTCCCCACCTGAAAACCCCATCTCCTCAACTACGGGAAGGGGCACATTATTGCAGGCCGCTCACGTAGGGGATCGTCTGCGGTCCCTGCGGCAGGACCGCCAGCCGCGCCCCCGGACCGGCCGTTCGGACCAGGTCCGTGACGCAGGCCGAGACGTCGGCCGCCGCCTCCAGCCACGCCTCCCGGAGCTGCGCGTCCGTCACACCGGCGGCGTGTACGAGGACCCTCGCCCGCCGCTGGATCTGGGCCTGGACCTGCACCTGCCATTGGTCGTGATGGGCGGGCCCGGCCTGTTCCAGCCGCCGCAGGAACTCGTCGGGGCCGGCGGAACCCCGCAGCAGGCCCCGGTACCGGCCGTGGTCGGGCAGCCCGTCCGAGCACTCGCTGGCGATCACGATCGCGCCTCCAGGCCGGACGATCTGCGCGGCGGCGCTCATGCCCTTCACCGTCTGGTAGAGGTTCTGGTCGAGCGGGTAGCCGCTGTTCGTCCCCAGCACCACGTCGTAGGGCCGGGGCACGGCCGCCATGGCCGTCTCCCTGGCGGCCTCGCATGCGGCCGCGTGGCTGCGGAGGAGATCGCCGGCGAACACACCGGTCAGGCGGTGCTCGGCGTCGAGCGTCACGTCCAGGTTGAACGCCACCCCTGCCCGCTCGGCGACGGCCCGCACCCCGTCGTGCACCGGGTTGCCGTAGGTCACGCCCCAGCGGGCCGCGGGGTGGGCGATCCGGGCCGCCGAGTGGAGCTCGAGGACGGTCTCGAGGTGGGCCAGGCCGGGCGCCACCATCTTGGGTCCGCCCGAGAAACCGGCGAAGAAGTGCGGCTCCACGAAGCCGGTCGTGATGCGCACGTCCTGCTCCAGGAACTCGCGCTCCACGAGGGCGGGCACCCCGGTGCCCGGCAGGCACCCCAGCTGCGCGTGCCGGGCCCGGTCGAACGCGTCGTGCTGCACGACGCGGACGCGGCCCAGCACGGCCTCGCCCAGCATCCGGAGCAGCTCGTCCGCGGTGCAGGCCCGGTGCGTCCCGGTGGCTACGAACACGGTGACCACCGGCGCTCGGCCCTGGAGCTCGTCGAGCAGCACCGGCAGCACGCGTGCGGCCGGGAACGGGCGCGTCACGTCGCAGACGCTGATCCCGACCGAGGCGCCGCGCGGCACCAGCGCCCCGAGCGCCGGCGAACCGATGGGCTCGCGCATGGCCCGCCGGACCGCGCCCGCCTCGTCGTCCAGCGCCGGCACCGACCGGGGCAGGACCACGTCAGCCG
The DNA here is from genome assembly GCA_035263645.1 of Candidatus Dormiibacterota bacterium. Taxonomy (GTDB): domain Bacteria; phylum Chloroflexota; class Dormibacteria; order Dormibacterales; family Dormibacteraceae; genus CF-161. Next base: position 2,360 of record DATFRD010000376.1, read on the forward strand.
CGGCCGGCACCTCGACCTCCAGGCCGGTCCTTCCGTAGGCCAGCCGCACCCGCTTGAAGCCGGCCATCCGGGGTCGAGCATACCTGGGCCTCGCCCTGCCGTCCATGGATCGTCCAGGCCCTGGCCAGGGTCTCGGGGGGAAGCTACACTCGCCGGGAGTCGTCCAGAGCGCTTGACACGTTCGAGCCGGCCCGGGGGCGTGCTGATCCACGCGGCGATGGCGCGCCAGGCCAGGTGAGCGTCGCGCTCGCCCTCTCGCCGGCCGACCGGGCGGCCCTGCGGGACGCAGTGGGAGACCTGCTGGCGCGGCGCCGGCGGTACGGCGCCATCGCCGGCTGCGGGGTGACCAGGGACGGATCGTGGTGCTCGGGCTGATCACTACCAAGTCGGGCGAGCTGGAGCCGGCCGAGGAGCTCGTCCGCCGCATCGACGCAGCGTCGCGCATCCTGCCCCTCGAGCAGCTGGCGCTGAGCCCGCAGTGCGGGTTCGCCTCCAGCCAGGCCGGCAACCCGCTCACCCACGACCAGCAGTGGCGGAAGCTGGAGCTGGTCGTCCGCGTGGCCCGGGAGGTCTGGCCGTAGGGGTGCGGGCTGCGCTCCCGCTGGCGCGGGAGGATTGCCACCGGGCTGAGGCCGGGTCCGGGCTAGGAGCCTGGGTCAGTAAGTTGACGGATCTTCGACGCCCATGCACCCCACCTCGCGGCCGGGCTTCTGCGGTCCTCGCTCACCCATTGACGAATGGGCTCGCTCCGGTCCTCGGCGCCCGACCACGATCTGGGGCACCTGGCCGCCGAATCTCTCGCCAGCTTACTGACCCATGCTCCTAGGTCCCGGGCGGGTGCTGGGCGGCCCGGTGGATCTCCAGGTCCTCGCGCAGCCGTTCGAGCGCGGCGGACATCACCCGCACCAGCACCGTCTCGTTGCCCTCCAGCGCCCGGAACTGGGCGCTCGAGGCCACCAGCGCGCGGATCGGCGTCCGGCTGACCACCGTGGCGGTCGCCGGGTGGCCGTCGAGCATGCTGGCCGCCCCGAAGAACCCGCCCGGGCCCAGCATGTGTGGGCGCACGCCGCCGACCACCAGTTCGACCTCGCCGTCGAGCAGGATCCAGAAGGCGTCGTTGTGGTGGCCCTCGCGGACGAGGGTCTCGCCCCGGTCGGCCGTCACCTCGTCGAGGTTCGCGGCCAGCAGCGCGAGCTGGCGGCGAGGCACGCCCCGGAAGAGCGGCACGTGCGCCAGCTCCTCGACCTTCGGATCCCTGTGGCCGGCGAACCTGCCGATGACCTCGCTCATGGCACCTCTCCTCTCGGGCTGGTGAGCACAGTATCCACTCCCGGGACGGCGGCCGCGAGCAGCTCGGTGACGATCCCCGGCAGGCCCTCCTCGGCCGCCCTGGTCAGGACCCGGTCGGACTCCTCCGTGCCGAGCGCCGCCCGGGCCGCCGCCTGCGCTGCCGCCCGCTGCGCCACCTCGTCCGGCACGAACACCGGGGCCCCGAGGTTCGCCCGCTCCCGGTCCGCCACGGCCAGCAGGCGCAGCGCGGCCGCGGCCCGCCCGCCGGCGACCTCCAGGCAGGCGATCGCCTCGACCGCGTCCAGCTCCCCCTCCATCAGGTCGAGCTCCCGGAACAGCGCGAGGCCCCGCACGGCGAGCGACCACGCCGGCGCCAGCCGGCCGCGCAGCCGCTCCACGAACGCCAGGTTCAGCAGCGCGGCGGCCTGGCCCCGCCGGTCGTCCAGCGCGGAGAAGGCGGCCAGCGACTCCTGGAACAGGCCCTCCGCCTCGTCGAGGCGGCCCAGGCAGCGCAGCGTGCTGCCCAGGTTGTTCTGGGAGGCGGCGATGCCCCGCCGGCTCCCGGCGCGGCGGGCCCACTCCACGCTCTCGGTCCCGAGCTTGAGCGCGGTCTGCAGGTCCCCGAGCGCCTGGACGGTTATGGCGAGATTGTTCACCGCCGCCGCGATCCCGGGCGCGTCGCCGAGGGCACGGTAGACCGCCAGCGACTGCTCGCCGAGCCCGCGCGCCTCCTGGTAGTCCCCACTGTTCCTGGCCAGCGCCCCGACGGCCCGGAGGGCGAAGCCCCGCGCCGGGGTGATCTCCGGGTCGGCGCCGGCCAGGGCTCGCCGGAGCCAGGCTCGGCCCTCCCCCATCTCGCCGCGGACCCACCAGAACCACCAGACGGGTGCGGCCATGGCCAGGGCCGCTGCCGGGTCCCGCCCCTCGCCCAGGTACCACGCCAGGGCTCCCCGCAGGTTGTCGAGCTCGGCGACCAGCTGCGCGACCAGGGATTCGTGGCCGGGGCCGCCGTGGCGCCCGGCGCCCTCGGCCAGCCGCCGGTACCAGGCGGCGTGCCGCCGCCTTGCCGGCGGCTCCTCGCCCGCCTCGCCGAGCCGCTCGGCCGCGTACTCGCGCAGTATCTCCAGGAGGCGGTAGCGGATGCCGCGCGGCTGGCCCGGCTCGACCACCACCATCGACCGGTCCGCCAGCGCGGCCAGCAGCGGGGCGACCTCCTCCGGCCGCACCGGCGGCTCGGCCTCGGGGTCGGCGCCCACCGCCTCGGCCGCCGCCAGGTCGAACCCGCCGCTGAACGGCGCCAGCCGGCGGAACAGCGCCCGTTCGGGGGGCTCCAGGAGGTCGTGGCTCCAGCCGATGGCGGCTCGCATCGTGCGATGGCGGGGCCGCACCGTGCGGGACCCGGAGAGCAGGGCGAGGCGGCTGTCCAGCCGCGCCGCCACCTCGTCGAGGGAGAGGCTGCCCAGCCTCGCGGCCACCAGCTCGATCGCCAGCGGGAGGCCGTCGAGCCTGCGGCACACGTCGGCCGCCACGGCGGCGTCCTCGCCGTCGACGACCACCTCGGCGCCGGCGGCTCGGGCCCGGTCGGCGAGGAGCCGGACCGCGTCGGAGCCCGCGGTGGCGTCGGCGCCGGCGCCGGCCGGTGGGAGGGCGAGGCCCGAGATCCGTCTCACGACCTCCCCCGGCACGTGGAGCGGCTGCCGGCTGGTCGCGAGGATGCGCAGCCCGGGACAGTGCTCGAGCAGCTCGGCGCACAGGGCGGCGCTGGCCGCGACCACATGCTCGCAGTTGTCGAGCACGACCAGGACCCGACGGCCCTTCAGGGTGACCGCAAGGGTGGCCGTCAGCGTCTCGCCGGGTCGCTGCCGGACGCCCAGCGCGGCGGCCACCGTCCGGGCCACCGAGCCGTCCGGTCCGAGCCCGGACAGGTCGACGAAGTCGACGCCGTGCGGGTGGGCCGACAGCACGGACCGCGCGAGCTCGACCGCCAGGCGCGTCTTGCCGGATCCGCCCGGCCCGGCCAGCGTGAGCAGCCGTGACGCGCCCAGCACCTCCGGGAGATCCGCGAGCTCCTGCTCCCGGCCGACGAACGAGCCGGCCGGCGTCGGCAGCGACCCGGCGGGAGCCGCCAGCGTCGGGTCGCCGCGGCGGATGGCCTTGGCCAGCGCCACGAGCTCGTCGCTCGGGTCGACGCCCACGTGCTCGTCCAGCGCGCCGCAGAGGGCGTCGTAGACTGCGAGCGCCTCCCCGGTCCTGCCGCCCCGGTGCAGCGCCAGCATGAGCCTGGCCGACAGCCGCTCCCGGGTCGGGTTGGCGGCAACCAGGGACTTGAGCTCCGGGACCAGCTCGTCGTGGCGGCCGAGGCCGAGGTCCAGCTCGGTTCGCTCCTCCAGCGCCACCAGGTGCAGCTCGTCCAGCCGTGCCGCGGCCGCCGCGGACAGAGGTCCCAGCGCCACACCCGAGAGCGCCGGCCCGCGCCACAGCCTGAGCGCCTCCTGCAGCCGCGCAGCGGCGGCCGCGGGCCGGGTCCGCATCAGCGACCGCGCCTCGGCCACCGCCGCCTCGAAGCGGCCTGCGTCCACCTCGTCCGGTCCCACCAGGAGCTGGTACGCGGTGCCCAGCGTCGCCAGCCGGTCGCCGATGACCTTCCGGAGATGGGCGATGTGCACGTGCAGGGCTGCCACCACCGTCGGTGGCGGCCGGTCGCCCCATACCTCGTCGATGAGGCGGTCCCGAGGCACCGGGCGGGTCGCCTCGAGCAGGAGGACCGCCAGGATGGAGCGCTGCCTCGAGCCGCCGAGCGGCACCGCCTGGCCGGCAACGACGACCTGCAGCGGGCCGAGCAACCGGAACTCCAAGCCTCGAAAATCTTAGATCGGTGGCCTCGAATTCGGGCCACCACACTTCGGGCGCCCCTTTGCTGCGGCTTTAGCGGGCGCGCAGCGCGCCGTTTCGGCCCGGGTCGACGGCCAGGGCCGCCGGTCAGCCGGTCAGCCGCCCGGTCAGCAGCGCGAGGTGCCGGCGCTGCTGGGAGCCAGCCCTCGCCAGCGGGCGGGGTTCTCGATCTCCAGCAGGCGCAGCTTCCACTCGATCCCGGCCCCGAACCCCACCAGCCTGCCGTCGCCGCCGATGACGCGGTGGCACGGCACGATCACGGGCACCGGGTTCGCCCCGTTGGCCGCTCCGACGGCCCGCACTGCGGAGGGCCGCCCGATCGCGGCAGCGACCTGGCCGTACGTCCGGACCTCGCCGTAGGGGATCGCCCGCAGCTGGGCCCAGACGGTGAGCTGGAACGGGGTGCCTCGCAGGTCGAGCGCCACCGCGAACTCGTCGAGGTCCCCGCGCAGGTATGCGTCGAGCTGTTCGGCCAGGTCGGCGGCGCGGCGGTCGCCGGGGCGCCCGTCGCCGGTCCGTTCGGTCGGGAACCGGAGGCGGCGCACGCCCACCCCGGACAGGTCGGCCTCGAACGTCCCCAGCCCGGTGGGCAGCGCCACCGCCGTCAGGAGGTCTTCGCGAGCCGGGTGCATGTCCACGTCACCTGGAACACGGCCGGCCGCCGTTCCGTTGCACCGGGCGCACCTCCCGGACCTCGCCCAGCGCGAAGCCCAGCGTCCAGCAGGTCGCGAACTCGACGCCGGTGAGCGCGGACTGGAGCGCCGCCAGCGATCCCCGATGGGCGACCACGGCAACCTCGCCTGGCCCCGCAGCCAGGCGGCGGGCGAAGCTGCCCACGCGTCGCCTCAGGTCCGCCACGGACTCGCCGAACTGCGGGGGCGTCCGTTCCAGGTCCGACTCCCAGGCCCGGGCGGCGTCGGGGTCCTCGGCCCACAGGTCCGCCAGCGAGCGCCCCTCCCAGGGCCCGAAGTGCAGCTCGCGGAGCTCGGACGTGACCGAGACCCGCAGGCCGTGGCGAGCCGCCACCCGGCGGGCGGTGAGCAGGGAGCGCCGAAGGTCGCTCGAATGGACTGCCGAGAGGGGCCTGCTGGCCAGGCGGTCGGCGGCGGCCGAGGCCTGGGCCTCGCCGGCCGGGGTGAGGACCGGGTCCGACCAGCCCAGGGCGGCACCGGCAGGCCAGGCCGGCTCGCCGTGCCGGACGAGCCAGACGATCACGGGGCGGGTGGCGCGTGCCGGCCGGCGCACCCGCCGGCCGGGCCGCGAGCGCCGGTCACAGCCGGACGGCGTAGGCGGCCAGCGCCGCGAGCTGGCCGACCTCCACGACGGCCCCGTAGACGTCCCCCGTGGCCCCGCCGATCCGCGCTCGGGCCAGCGCGGCGACCCCGAGCGCAGCCGCGGCCACCAGCACCGCGGCGAGGACGCCGTGGCGCCAGTCGAGCGCCACGGGCAGCAGCGCGACCGCTCCCCCTGCGGCCAGGGCCGGGAGGCGGCGCCCGCCGGCCGCGGCGGTGCCCAGGCCGGTAGGACGCACGTACGGCAGCGCGAGCAGGACCGCGAGCATGGCCAGCCGGGCCAGCGCGCACGCAGCCACCAGCGCGACCAGCCCGGCCCGGGGGCCCAGGGCGGCCAGCGCGGCGGCGTCGCCCAGCAGCACCAGCGCGACGGCGGCCACGCCGAAGGGGCCGGCCCGTGGATCGCGCATGATCTCGAGCCGCCGCTCCCGGGAGCTCCCGACGAAGAGCCCGTCGGCGGCGTCGGCCAGCCCGTCGAGGTGCAGGCCGCCGGTCAGCAGGAGCCCGACCCCCAGCGCGGCGACGGCGCCCAGCAGCGGGGTCGTGAGCGTGCTCGCGACCCAGTAGACGGCGCCTGCCGCCACGCCCAGCAGGAGGCCGACGGTCGGAAAGAGGGCCCTGCCCAGATGGGGGGCCGGCTCGTCCGACATCCCCACGGGGACGATGGTCAGGAAGGCGAGGGCGGTCCGCAGCGACCTCACCGGCGAGGTCTTCGCCCCGGTCGCCGGCTGCGCGATGTTCGGCTGAAGACGGCAACGATTATGCGGCACGGCCCCGTCGCGAGAGGCGGGGCCTCCACGACGGGGCCGCGTCCCAGGGGGCACAGCGGGCCCACGAGGTGCGGCACCTCTACCCGCCCTTCACCGTGACCGTCCCCCGGATCTCGTGGGACCTGTCGGTGGCGTCGTCCTGCGAGTGGATCATGTAGGTGCCCGCCTGGCCCAGCGTCACCTCGACCTCGCCGCTCCCGCCCGGGTCGACGACGTCCCCGTCCGTGTCCACGCCGTTGCCCTCGATGTCGACCCCGTACCGCCGGCTTCCCCGGTTCGTGTAGTGGAAGACGTACGTTCCCGGCCGGTCGAGGTTCACGACGGACGGCTCGAACCCCGAGTCGTGGGCCGTGAGGGTGATCGTCGAGACCACCCCACCGCCGCCGAGACCGCAGGCCGCCGTCAGCAGCGTCGCTGCCACGACCGCCCCAGCATTCCGCACGAGCGCAGATGCACGCCCAGGTCGCATATCGTCCCTCCTTGGTCTTCAGGACCCGGCCGTCACGCGCGCGCCGTCGCTGGGGGCTTCGCCGGCGGCTCGGCCGGATCACCTGGCACCGCTACCCCACGGTGACCAGAGGCCCCGAGTATCCGGTCCGCCGTCGGCGCTGTCAAGCGCTGCCGTCGCCGGCGGCTGCTGAACGCTCTCGGCGGGAGCCTCCGGCGGGCGGGGACCGCACACAATGGTCCGGTGACACTCGATGGCTCCCGCACCGGCGCCGACCTCCTCGTGGAGCGGCTCGTCGCCCACGGCGTCCGGGTCGTCTTCGGCCTGCCCGGCGTCCAGCTCGACCCGGCGTTCGACGCCCTGGCTCGGCGTGCCGCCAGCATCCGCGTCTACCAGACCCGCCACGAGCAGGCCACGTCATACATGGCCGACGGGTACGCCAGGACGTGCGGCGAGCCGGGCTGCTGCCTGGTCGTGCCGGGCCCCGGGCTGCTGAACGCGATGGCCGGGCTGGCCACCGCGTACGCGTGCTCCTCGCCCGTGGTCTGCGTCGCCGGCCAGGTCCGCTCGGACCGTATCGACTCGGGCCGGGGCCTGCTCCACGAGATCCCGCACCAGCTGGAGGCCGTGCGCTCCGTGGTCAAGTGGGCCGGACGGGCCATGCGCGCCGACGACGTGCCTCGAGTGGTGGACGAGGCGTTCCTCCGGATGCGCAGCGGCCGCCCGCGGCCAGTGGCGATCGAGGTCCCCCCGGACGTGCTCGAAGCGGAGGCAGAGGCGGCCCCGGCCCTGGACCTGCCGGCACCCGGCGATGGCCACCCCCCCGACGCGAGCCGGCTGGAGGCGATGGCCGCCCTCCTGCACGCCGCCGAGAGGCCGCTGATCGCCGCCGGCGGCGGAGTCCTGCAGGCCGGCGCCTGGGCCGAGCTGGAGACGCTGGCCGAGTGTCTCGACGCGCCGGTCCTGCTCTCCAGCAACGCCAAGGGGGCGCTGTCCGCCCGCCACCGGCTGGCGTTCGAGAGCGTCCTGACGCCCCAGCTGCTGAAGGACGCCGACGTGGTCCTGGCCGTCGGCACCCGGTTCGCGACCGGGAGCGGCGGGCGCTGGCGGCTGGGGCCCAGTCAGCGCTTGCTGCGGATCGACGCGGACCCCGAGGAGCTGGTTCGCGACGGCGAGCCGGCAGTGGCGGTGGCCGCCGACGCCCGCCGCGCCCTCAGCCTGCTGGCCGACCTGGTGCCGCCACGCCGGCCAACCGCCTGGCGCGGCCTGGACGAGCTGCGGGAGGGCATGCGAGCGGAGGTGGCGGCCCTGGAGCCGCAGGCCAGCCTGGGCAGCGCCATCCGGCGCGCGCTCCCCGACGACGTGGTGGTGGTCGACGGCATGACCCAGGTCGGCTACTGGGCGCGGATCGGGTTCCCCGTCTACGAGCCCCGGACGTTCCTGACCCCCGGCTACCAGGGCACGCTCGGGTTCGAGCTGCCTACCGGGATGGGCGCCCAGGTGGCCAGGCCGGACCGGAGGGTGGTCGTCATCGCCGGCGACGGCGGCTTCATGTACAACGTCCAGGAGCTCGCCACCGCGGTCCAGCACCGGATCCCCGTCATCACGGTCGTGTTCAATGACAACGCCTACGGCAACGTCCGGCGGATGCAGCGGCAGCGGTTCGGACGCCTCATCGCCAGCGACCTCGAGAACCCTGACTTCGTCCGGCTGGCCGACTCGTTCGGAGTCCGCGGGATTCGCGCCGAGGGGGCCGAGGGCCTGGAGGCGGCGCTGCGCCGGGCGCTCGACGCCGACGGACCCGCGCTGATCGAGGTGCCGGTCGGCGAGATGCCGGACCCCTGGCAGATCCTGATGCGCAGCCGGGGATGATCGGACGCGGGATCAGCCGCTCCGGAGCTCCCGGACGCGCTGCTCCCAGAACCCGCGGCGGCGTTCCAGGCGGCGCAGCTCGGACTCCAGCGGATGGCGCCCCGCCCCGGTCCCGTCGGCCTCCTCCGTCCTCAGCAGCGTACGTTCGAGCGTCAGGAGCTCCTCGTAGACGCGCTGCCAGTGGAGTGCGTCCTCGAGCAGCGGCGAGCCCTCCGACTCCTCCTCGCCGGGCAGCTTCTGCTCGCCGTCCGCGGTACCCTCGGCCACCTCGATCGGGTCTCCGGTCCCCACCTGCGCTTCTCGACCGACATATTGTGTCCCGGCCGGTGGCTCAGCGAAGCTCGAACGCGAGCACGACGTCGCCGAGGCGGATGGTCAGCACGCCGTCCCGCCTCCGCACATCCACCGGGCCGCTGAACGTGACGTGGCCAACGTGGCCGTCGGTGACGCGGATCATGACGCCGTCTGGGGAGAGATAGACGTTCTCGAAGGCCCGGCGAAGCTGCGGGCCGGCCCGGAGCTCCGGCGCGAACGGCAGGGGTTCGGGCTCGGACGCGGCCGGGCCGGACGGCGGCGGCGGCGCCTCGGGCACCCCAACCGCCGGCGGGCGTGGACGCGCGGGATGCCGCCGGGCCGGCGGGGGCGCGGCTGTCGTCCGCGCCGGGGGCTCCGAGCGCCGCAGCCGGGCCTGCTCCAGCGAGCGCTGAAGCAGGTCGGCCCCCAGGTCGCTTCGGAAGAACGCGCCGGACACCCGCGCCGGGTCGTCACGGCGCCGAAGGCAGTTCCGACAGTCGGCCGGACCGTCGGCGGCCCGGAACGTGCCCGGCGCCAGGGTCTGGTCGCAGAGCGTGACCACGGCGCCCTCGCCGGGCACGTGAGGAACCAGGTGAACGCGTCCGCCGCTGTTCCGCCGGACCCCTTCGAGCTCGATGCCCTCGAGCATTTCGCTGCCGTCCCTGACCCGGCCGGCGGTGGGCCCCCTCGGGCCCGGGCTCAAATGCCGGACCTGCGCCTCAGGAAGCCGATCGCCCAGAGGATCACTGCGGCGAGGATCACGATCCACAGCAGCTGGACCAGCGCGCCGGCCGCGTGGAAGAGCAGCCACAGGATGAAGATGATCGCCGCCAGGACGAGGAGCGCATGGATCATGCCGCCAACACCTCCGCTATCAACATACAGCCTCCGGCGTGGGATGCCACCGCCGGGCGTGCGGACGAGATGCAGGGCGGGGAGGCCGCCGCCCGGCGGCCTCCCCTGGTGGGGGGGACCTGCAAACCTACGAGCCGGCAAGCGTGGGGCAGCGCGGAGCCGCCCGGTCTCCGTCTCACCACTACAGTATCCGGCGTCCGGCGGCCGGCGATACTCGCAAATTGAGCGCGTACGATGTTCGCTGCCATGGTGGCCAGACGCCTGCTTCTGCTCGGCGTCCTTCTGACCATGGGGACGACGCTGCCGGGCTGCAGTCTGACGGCCGATCGAGGCACGCCCACCACCGGCGCCTCCGGCGGCGAGGTCCACGCCAGGGTGGTCTCCGGCGGCGGCGGCGCCCGGCTCGTCATCGTCCCGGTCTACATCTCCGCCCGGGGCCCGTATGACTTCGCCCTGGACACCGGCGCGGCGCGATCGCTGATCGACAGCCGGATCGCCGACGACCTCCGCCTCCCCAGCAACGGCTCCGAGGAGGAGGTGACCGGCGTGTCAGGGTCGAGCCGTGCGCTCAGGGTGCGTGTCACCACGTGGCGTGTGGACGCGGTGTCGCTGCCGGCCACGACGATCCTCAGCCTGCGGCTGCCGGGGGGCAGCCCGAGGCTGCAGGGGCTCCTCGGCTCCGACATGCTGAGCCGCTTCCGGTCGGTGACGATCGACTACTCGAGCCAGACGGTAATGCTCAGCTAGCGCTGGGGTGCAGCGGGAAGGTCAGCCCGCCGCGGGGCGCTCCGAGCTCTCGTCGGCCTCGGCGAGCAGCTCATCGAGCTCCCGCCCCCTGATCGTCTCGACCACGAGCAGCCGCTCGACCACCCTGTCCATCTTCGCCCGGCTCTCCTCCAGGATCGTGCGCGCCATCGCCTGGGCCTGCCCGAGGATGGCCCCCACCTCCTGGTCGACCCGGGCGGCGAGCTCCTCCGAGCAGGGCGGCCCCACTCCCGCGTCGGGCCCGACCAGCAGCGCGCCGACCCTTTCGCTCATGCCCCACCTGGTCACCATGCGCCGGGCCAGCTCCGTCGCCCGCTGGATGTCGTTCTCGGCCCCGCTCGTGACGTCGCCGTAGACGACCTCCTCCGCCGCGCGGCCCCCCATGATCCCGGCGATCTGCTGCCGCAGCTCCTCCGTGGCCACCAGGTAGCGGTCCTCCGCGGGCAGCGCCAGCGTCCAGCCGAGGGCCCGGCCGCGGCTGATGATCGACACCCGGTGCACGGCATGGCACAGGGGCAGCGCCCGCATCACCAGCGCGTGGCCGACCTCGTGGTACGCGATGACCTCCTTCTCCTTCTCGGAGATCCGCCGGCTCCGCCGCTCCGGGCCGGCGACGAGGCGGGCGGAGGCCTCCTCGAGCTCGTCCATGTCGATGACCTTCTGACCGGTTCGGGCCGCGAGGATGGCGGCCTCGTTGATCAGGTTGGCCAGGTCGGCCCCGCTGAAGCCGGGCGTCTGCCTGGCCAGGACGTCCAGGTCCACCGCGGCGGCCAGCGGCTTGTTGCGGGCGTGCACGTCCAGGATCTCGCGCCGCCCCTTCACGTCCGGGAGGTCCAGCGTCACGTGCCGGTCGAAGCGGCCCGGCCGCAGCAGGGCCGGGTCCAGGACGTCTGGCCGGTTGGTGGCGGCGATCACGATCACGTGCGTGTTCGTGTCGAAGCCGTCCATCTCCACCAGCAGCTGGTTCAACGTCTGCTCGCGCTCGTCGTGGGCGCCCCCCACCCCGATCCGACGCTGCCGGCCCACGGCATCGATCTCGTCGACGAACACGATGCAGGGGCTGTGCCGCTTGGCCTGTTCGAACAGGTCCCGCACGCGGCTCGCCCCCACGCCCACAAACATCTCGACGAACTCCGAGCCGGAGATGCTGAAGAAGGGCACGCCCGCCTCGCCGGCGACCGCCTTGGAGAGCAGCGTCTTGCCGGTGCCGGGCGGCCCGGCCATGAGCACGCCCTTGGGGATGCGCGCGCCCAGCGTGGTGAACCGCTCCGGGTCCTTCAGGAACTCGACGATCTCCGTCAGCTCCTGCTTGGCCTCGTCGGCGCCGGCCACGTCGACGAACGTGACCTGCGGCGTCCCGACAACGATCATCCGCGCCCGGCTCCTGGTGAAAGACAGCGCCTGGTTGCTCTGGCCTCGGGTCTGCTGGGTGAGGACGTAGACCAGGATGCCGATCAGGGGCAGGACGAGGAGGAACGGGAGGATCCGCTGCAGCGTGTCGCCGGCCGCCTGGCCCTGGTACGAGACGTCGACGCCGTCGGCGGTCAGCGTCGTGCCCAGGTCGGCCGCGCCGTTCGTGCTCTGGGGAAGCTGGACCTGATAGTGGCGGCCGTCGCCGGTGGTCGCCAGGGCGGTCGAGCCTGTCACCTCCACCTGCCTGACCTCGCCCCGCTGGGCCTGGTCGATCAGCCGGGAGTACGTCCACGAGCTGGGCTGCGCCCCGACCATCGCCTGCCAGCCGAGGGCGCCGAGCACGGCCATCGCCGCCAGGCCCGCCGTGACCATCAGCAGCGTCCGGCGAGGGCCGCTCACGGGCAGGTCCTCCGGCCAGGAGGCCCCGGATGGGATCTGCGCTCGCCGAGGCAGGAGAATGCGGTCTTGGCCCCTGGCTGTCGGGCCGCGGGTTTGACGGGCTGCCTCCCCTCGGCGCTGCTCGACAGCCTCAGGGTCACGCAGAGGAAGGGTACTTCAGCCAGGCCCTCGGCGTCAGCGACCCCGCCGCGACCCGCACCAGCCCCCGGAGCGCCGGAAGAGTGGCGTAGGAGCGTGGCCGGGAATCGGCCGCGCTCCTAGATCTCGGAGCCGGCGAAGTGGCAGGCGGCCACCTGGCTGGCGCGGCCATGGCCTTCCAGGAGCGGCTCCACCTCCGAGCAGATGCCCGGCGCCCGCGCGATGGGGCACCGGGGGTGGAAGCGGCACCCGGACGGCGGGTTCACCGGCGAGGGAATCTCGCCCTTCAGCGGGATCGGCTCCCGGGCCTGCTCGACGACGGGGTCTGGCACGGGGATCGAGCTCAGCAGGGCTCTCGTGTAGGGGTGCTGCGGCGCCTCGTAGATGTCGGTCCGGTCGGCCACCTCCACCACCTTGCCCAGATACATGACCGCCACGCGGTCCGAGAGGTGGCGAACGACGGCCAGGTCGTGCGCGATGAACAGGTAGGTCAGGTGGAACTCGCGCTGAAGGTCCTGGAGCAGGTTGATGATCTGCGCCTGGATCGAGACGTCGAGGGCCGACACCGGCTCGTCGCACACGATCAGCGACGGGTTGGGGGCGAGCGCCCTCGCGATCCCGATGCGCTGCCGCTGGCCGCCGGAGAACTCATGCGGATACCGGTTGTTGAAGTTCGGGTTGAGGCCCACGAGCCGGAGCAGCTCCTGGATCCGCTTGTGGCGCGCGCGGCCACGGGCCACCCCGAAGTTGTCGATGGGCTCCGCGATGATGTCGCCGACCGTCATGCGGGGATCGAGCGAGGCATACGGGTCCTGGAAGATCATCTGGACCTGTCGGCGCACCTGGCGTAGACGGGAGCCGCCCATCCGGGTCAGGTCCGCGCCCTCGAAGATGACGCGGCCGGCCGTGGCCGTGTGCAGCTGGGTGATGACCCTGGCCAGCGTCGACTTGCCGCAGCCCGACTCGCCGACCAGGCCCAGCGTCTCCCCGCGCCGGACCTCGAGCGACACGCCGTCGACGGCCCTGACCACCTCGCCACCTATGCCCGCGACCGGGAAGTACTTGTAGACGTCCTCGACCCGCAGGATGACGGGATCGAGGACCTGCTCCGGGGCGCTGCCGGCCCGCGCCTCAACCGCCATCCACCGCCTCCTTCAGCTCCCGGGCGGCCTCGATCGACGCCACCGCGCCCTGCAGCCGGCCCTCCGCCTCCTCGGGGACGTTCCGCATCAGCACCCAGCAGCGGGCGACCTGCCGGCTGGCCACCTCGCCGAGCGGCGGCTCCTCCTCGGAGCAACGGTCGACCCGGAACGCGCACCGGGGGTGGAACTTGCAGCCGGGCGGCAGGCGGACCAGGTCGGGGGGCAGGCCGGCGATGCTGACCAGGCGCTGCTGGCGCGCCGCGTCCACGCGCGGGACCGAGCGGAGCAGCGACCAGGTGTACGGATGCTGGGGGCTGCGGAATATCTGCTCGGCGGGCCCCTCCTCCACGACGCGCCCGGCGTACATCACGACGATCCGGCTGCAGAGGCTGGCCACCAGGGCCATGTTGTGGGTGATCAGCATGATGGCCGTACCCAGCTCCCGGTTGAGCTGGCGCAGGAGCTGGATGATCTGGGCCTGGACGGTGACGTCCAGGGCCGTGGTCGGCTCGTCGGCGACCAGCAAGGCCGGCTCGCACATGAGGGCCATGGCGATCATGACCCGCTGGCGCATGCCGCCCGAGAACTGGTGCGGGTAGTCCTGGGTCCGCCGCTCGGCGGCCGGGATGCGGACCCGCCGCAGGAGCGGGACCACGCGCGCCGTCGCGTCGTGGGCGGAGAAGCGCTCGTGGGCGGTCATGGCCTCCTGGATCTGGCTGCCCACCCTGGTGACGGGGTTGAGCGACGTCATGGGGTCCTGGAAGATCATCGCCACGTCGTTGCCGCGGAACTCCCGGATCCGCTCGTGGTCCATGGCGACCACGTCCCTGTCGCGGAACCAGATGTGGCCGCTGACGATGCGGCCCGGATCGGGCACCAGCCGGAGGATGGAGAGGGCGGTCATGGTCTTCCCGCAGCCGGATTCCCCCACGATGCCCAGCGTCTCGCCCTCGTCGACGTGCAGGCTCACGCCGTCCACCGCGTGCACCACGCCGCGCGACGTGAAGAACTGGGTCCTCAGGTCCTCGATGCGCAGGAGCGGAGCCACGGTCAGCGCCCCCTTATAGGATGGTCCAGCGGCAGCGTAAGCAAGGGCTTCGCCCGAGCGTGTGAGTCCCTCTTCCCGGCGCCGACCCGCGCCACAAGTCCCCCCGAAGGGCCGCACCGCAGGTGCCCCCAAAATCCCAGATAAGAGGAGGGGGTCCGGAGGGGGAGGCCTGCCTCACCCTGCATCGTTTTAGCGCCGCATGCGCGGGTCGAGCGCGTCCCGCAGGCCATCGCCGATGAACGTGAACGAGAGCATGGTGATGGCGATCGCGATGGCCGGGAACACGACCTGGCCGGCCGACGCGTTCATCGCCTGGTACCCGTCCTGCACCATCACGCCCCAGTCCGGGGTGGGCGGCTGGATGCCGACCCCCAGGTAGGACAGCGCCGCATCCAGGAAGATCGCCTGGGGGATGCCGAAGGTCAGCGTGACGATCACCGGTCCCAGGGCGTTGGGGATCAGGTGCCGGGCCATGATCTTGAAGCCCGACGAGCCCACCGCCCGGGCGGACTCGATGAACTCCTTCTCCTTGATCGAGAGCACCTGGCCGCGCACCAGGCGGGCCAGGTTCGCCCAGTTCGTGAGCGCGATCGCGACGAAGATGGAGAGGATGCTGGGGCCGAAGACCGAGACCAGGACCAGCACGAAGATCAGGTCGGGGAAGGCGAACCAGATGTCGGTGAACCGCATGAGCAGGTTGTCGACGCGCCCGCCGAAGTAGCCGGAGACGAGCCCGATCACGCCGCCGATGGCCAGGATGATCCCCTGCACCAGGATCCCGATGCTCAGCGAGATCCGGGCGCCGAACATCAGCCTGGCCAGGGTGTCGCGGCCCAGGTAGTCGGTCCCGGCCGGGTGGTGGAGGCTCGGGCCGCCGAATATGTGGGTGACGTCCTGGTGGATTGGGTCCTGGACCAGGCCCATCCCGGCCAGGAGCGGCACCAGCAGGGCGTCGAGGATCAGGACCGCCACGACGATGGCACCCGCCACGGCCAGCCGGTTCCTGCGAAACCGGCGCCAGACGTCGGACCAGAGGCCGATCTGCTCTGGCGACTCCCAGTCCACGGCCTGGTCGACGGTCGCGACGACCGCCATCAGGAGAGCCTCACCCGGGGGTCGATGAAGACGTACAGGATGTCAACCACCAGGTTGGCGAGCGCGATCACGACGGCGAACAGGATCGTGGTGCCCAGGATCATCGGGTAGTCGCGCGAGAAGACCGCCGTCACGAACGACCGGCCGATGCCGGGGATCACGAACACCGACTCGACGATGACCGAGCCCGTGATGAGGATCGCGAACGTCGGTCCCAGGGCCGTCACCACCGGGATCAGCGAGTTCTTGAGGATGTGCTTCAGCACGACCAGGCGCTCGCTGAGCCCCTTGGCCCACGCCGTCCGGACGTAGTCCTGGCGCAGGATGTCCAGCGTGCTGGCCCTGGTCAGCCGGGCGATGTAGGCCGTGGGCAGGGTGGCCAGCGTGACCACCGGCATGATCAGGTGATCATCGACGCCGAAGCCGGAGACCGGCAGCGAATAGTTGCCGCCGGTCACGTTGTAGAGCGTGACGCCGAACACGATGATCAGCAGCATGCCGATCACGAAGTTGGGCACCGCCGCGCCGAACGTGGCGAACGCCATCGCGGAGTAGTCGGCGCGCGTGTTCTGACGCAGCGCCGCGGCCACGCCCAGCCCGATGCCGACCGGCACGATGACGCAGAACGCCAGGAGGCCGATCGTGAACGTGTAGGGCCAGCCGCCCAGGATCAGGCTGGACACGGTCTTGCCCTGGTACTGGTAGGAGAGGCCGAAGTCGAAGTGGAGCGCGTTCCAGATGTAGAGCAGGAACTGCTGCCAGATCGGCTTGTCCAGGCCGTACTTGACGTTCATGTTGGCCACCACGGCCGCCGAGAGAGGGCGGCCGCCGGTCCGGTCCCAGGGGCTGCCCGGAGCCAGGTGCATCAGCACGAACGTGATGAGGATGACGAAGAACAGGACGGGGAACATCCACAGCACGCGCCGGCCCACGTAGATGGCCAGGGCGACGCCGCGGCTGCGGGGGAGCCTCAGGCGAATGGGCGGGAGGGCGCCCCGCGCGGGGCGCCCTCCGACTGCCGTATCTCCCATGGGGTCCTAGTGCTTCGTGATGAAGGCGTCGTGGTAGTGGTTGTCGCCGGGGATGAACTCGTCGTCGATCGGGGTGATCGTCAGGCCCGAGACGTACGGCTGGACCAGGTCGTACTCGTACTGCTGGTACATGAAGGCGACGGCCCCGGTGTCGATCAGCTGCTTCTGGGCCTGGGTGTAGGCGCTGTTGCGGTCGCTCTCGTTCAGGCTGGTGTCGGCCTTCTGGACCAGGCTGTCGTACCCGGACAGGGTCACGCAGCCCCAGTTGAGGGAGTGGCAGGCGTTGGTCTGGAAGATGTCGAACCAGTCCTGCTGGTCCGGGTAGTCGGCGCCCCACCCGTCGGGCCCGTAGATGTCGAACTGGCCCTTTCGGAGCCGGCTCGTCACCGTCTTGCTGTCGATGACCTCGAGCTGGATGCTGGCACCCAGGTTGTCCTGCCACTGCTGCGAGATGAACTCGTTGACGGTCTTGCTCGTGGTGGTGTTACGGGTCAGCAGCTTGAACTTGCTGAGCTGGGCGGCCGTGACGCCGGCCGCCTGGAGGTCGGCCTTGGCCGCCGCCGGATCGAACTTCTGGGAGGCGCCGAGGGACGGGTCGTAGCCGGTCATGCCCTTCGGGATGAACGTCTGGAACGCCTTGTCCGTGCCCTGGAGCACGTCGTTGGTCAGCTTGTCACGGTCGATCGACTGGGCCAGCGCCAGCCGCACCTTCGGGTTGTCGAGCGGCGTCTCCTTGGAGTTGAAGGTCATCCAGAAGGTGGTGAGCTCGGGCAGCAGGTGGGCCTGCTTGCTGAGCTTGGGGTCGTTCCTGACGACCGGCACGTTGGTGGCCTGGACGTTGTCGATGTCCAGCTCACCGGTGCGGTACTTGGCCAGGGCCGTGTTCTGGTCGGGGATGAAGTAGTAGATCAGCTGCTGGATCTTCGCCGCGCCGCCCCAGTAGTTCGGGTTGGGCACCTCGGTCACGTGGTCCTTCGACACGATCTCGGAGATCTTGAAGGAGCCGTTGCCGATGATCGTTGCGGCGTTGTTGGCCCACGCCTCCGCCTTCGTCGTGTCGGTCACCGGGACGGGACCCCCGGCGGCCTGCTCGACGACGTCCTGCCGGATGGGCGCGCCCACCCACAGCGTGGCCACCCACTTGAAGAAGGCGGCCTTCGCGGCCAGCTTGACCACGAAGGTGTGCGAGTCGGGGGCCGACAGGCCCAGCCCGTCGAGGAAGCTCTGGATGGCAGCCGGGTCCTTCGCGTTCACGTCGGAGTACTTGGCCCCGCCGGCGACGGTGTTGTCGAAGAAGGGGTCGACGTAGCCCGCGGCCAGCGCCGGGTTCAGCAGCCGCTTCCAGCCGTAGACGAAGTCCTTGGCGGTGACCGGCTTGCCGTCGCTCCACTTGGCGTTGTCGCGAAGGTGGAACGTGTACGTCAGGCCGTCCGAGGAGACGTCGTAGCTCTTGGCCGTGGCGCCCTCGACGTCCGACAGGTCCGCCTTGGGCTTCAGCAGCGGCTCGAACACGGTGCGGCCGACGGCCGCCTCGTACGTGTACGTCTGCTGGCCCGGGTCGTAGCTGTTCGGCTCGGTGCTGTCGTTGACGCGCAGGATTTGCTGGGCGCTCGGCGCCTCCTGGGCAGACGTGCCCGTGGCGCCGTTGCCGCAGGCCAGGGCTGCCAGCAGGGCGATGGCGCCAAGCGCTATGCCGCGCGCCGACCTCGTGGGATGAAGTCCCAGCATCGTTCTTGCGTACCTCCCCTCTCGCGAACTCTTCACTACCACTCCCGCCCCGGGCAGGCGCGGGCGTGTCCGACATCAATGGACGAGGCCCGGCGGGCCCTGGCCGCCCAAATTCTGGTGTCGCCTTGATTCGATGTCAACAGGAACGTTCTGCGCCCCGCCCTTCCGGGGTCGTACCGGGTTGACACGCCGGAGGCCTCCCGGCCGGCGTCCGAGGCCCCTCCGCGGAGCGCCGGCCGCCGGCACCTACCGTGCCGGCGCTCCGAGAATGGCTGCCATGAGCGATGCCCGACCCGTCAGCCGGTTCCCGGTCCCGGACCTGGGCGAGCTGCCCCACGACCTCCGCGAACGGATCGAGGAGGTGGCCGAGAAGACCGGGTTCATCCCCAACGTGTTCCTGGCGCTGGCCCGCCGCCCGGCCGAGTGGCGGGCCTTCTTCGCCTACCAAGACGCGCTCATGGAGCGAGAGGGCGGCCTGACCCCGGCGGAGAAGGAGCTGATCGTGGTCGCCACTAGCGCCGCGAACGACTGCCTCTACTGCGTCGTGGCGCACGGCGCCATCGCCCGCATCCGCGCCCGCGACCCGCACATCGCGGACCAGGTGGCGACCGACTGGCGCAAGGCCGACCTGACCGAGCGGCAGCGGGCAATCGTCGGCTTCGCCGTCAAGCTGGCGGTGCGGCCCGCCGAGGTCACCGACGCCGACCTCGACGCGCTGCGCGCCCACGGCCTGAGCGAGGACGACGTCTGGGACGTCGGCTCCATCACCGCGCTGTTCGCGCTGTCCAACCGGATGGCGCACCTGACCGCCATGCGCCCGAACGACGAGTTCTACCTGATGGGCAGGCTGTCGAAGGATCAGATGGCCCGGATCCAGTCAGGCGGCGGCTAGAAGCCGAGGTCCCTCCCTCCTCGCGGGAGAGGTGGCCCGCCAGGGCCGGGGGGCCAGGGCTCGACCGGCCGGGGTCACGGCGGATCTGGCCAGCCCTGGCATCGAACGCCCAGTGGCCGGGCCCGTGCTCCCCCCACCCAACCTCACCCGCAAGGGGGGAGGGGCACCTGGCAATCTGGCTAGGAGCGGCGCGCGTGCAGCGGGCAGCCGCGCGGCCGCGACCGGCCGAAGGCGGGGTTCGCCACGTACTCGCCGGTCAGGTGGCCGTCGGCGTCCAGCCGCCAGGCGCCCCTGATCGCCTCGAGCGGCGGCTGCACCCCCGGCTGGCGCCAGTCCACGACCTCGTCGAGCCAGCCGCCTCCGGCCAGCCGGGCCTGCTCCACGATCTCCGGGGGCACCTGGACGTCCTGAGCGAGCTCCATGCGTCTCTTCCCTCCTGCGCGAAGTATGCCCGTCGCCAGCCCGGCCCGCCTCGCCGGATCTCGCGTGGCGCCCGGTCAGCCCCCGGCCTCGGGCTCCAGCACGTCCTGGGCGACCCGGAAGGCGGTGTTGGCCGCCGGCACCCCGCAGTACACCGCAGTCTGCAGCAGGACCTCGCGCAGCTCCTCCACCGTGACGCCGTTGCGGAGCGCCGCGCGCAGATGCAGCGCCAGCTCCTCGGTCCGTCCGAGCGCGACGAGCATGGCCACGGTGATGCAGCTCCGGGTCCGCCGGTCGAGCCCGGGCCGGGTCCAGACCTCCCCCCAGGCGCATCGCGTCAGGAAGTCCTGGAAGTCCGCGGTGAGGGGCGTGCGCCGCGCCTGGGCGCGATCGACGTGCTCGTCGCCGAGCACCTCTCGCCGGACCCTCATCCCCCGCTCGAACGCGTCGTCATTCATCTGGCCCATCTCAGTCGGCTGGCCGGCACTCCTCGAGCGCACGCCGGGCAGACTCCGCATCTCCGGGCCGGGTGACCAGCACGCGCACCACCGCCACGTCGAGGTCGGCCCCGAGGCTCGCGAAGCGCGGCCCCACCTCGCCGGGGGCGCCGGCCGCGCCGGCCGCGGCCAGGAATGCCGGGTCGGGCTCGGCGCCGGCGTCCGACTCCAGGCGGCGCAGCTCGTCGGCGAATCCCATCCGCTCGAAATGCCGGCGGTAGGCGACCGGCCCCAGGGCGTACTGGAGCGCCGCCTCCGCCAGGGTGCGGCGGGCCGCGGCGGCGTCCGGATCGACCGAGGTGCGGATGTACGACATGACCACAGGCGCCGGCCGGCCGGCGCCCTCGGCCGCCCGCTCGACGAGCTCGCGGGACCAGCGGGCCTGTTCGGCCGAGCACCAGTTGAGCGCCGCGCCGTCGGCCAGCTCTCCTGCCACCCGCAGCATCAGCGGGCCCAGGGCCGCGGCGTAGACCGGCTGACCCGCGGCCAGGCCGGATCGGAGCTCCTCCAGGTAGGCGCGCATCGATTCGGCGGCCCGGGTCAGGCCGCCGCTGCCGACTCCCAGGACGAAGGTCCCGCCGGTCTCCTCCCAGGCTCGTCGGGCGTGCTCCGCATAGAACGCGGCGGGCTGGCCGGAGGCCGGCGCGACCGAGATGCCGGTGGGCAGCCCGGACTCGCGATGCCAGCGGATGCAGCGGTCGAACGCCGCCGCGTCCGGCCCCGACGGCGTCCAGGCGGACCGGTACCCGAGCTCCGCGCCCAGCCTGACGAGCCGGAGCTCGTCGACGTCCGAGAGTCCCTGTCGAGGATCGAGGCTGAAGCCTACCTGCATGCTCACGGCAGGATAGAGCCTGGGCGGCCGGCAGCAGCCTTTCGACGCGCGGCAGGGCCGGGAAGAGGTGACCCCTATGATTGGACGCCGTGGCCCGGACTGACCTGCGCCCTGCTTGATCGACCCGGTGGCCGCGGCCCCCCGGCGGCGCTCCCGCTACCTGACCTTCGCGGTGTGCTCCGTGGCGCTCCTCATGAGCGCGATCGACTCCACGATCGTGGCGACGGCGCTGCGCACGCTCACCCGCGAGCTGCACACCTCGATCGCCTGGAGCAGCTGGGCGATCACGGCCTACCTGCTGGGCCAGACGGTCGCGATGCCGCTGACCGGGCGGCTCAGCGACGGCTGGGGCCGGCGGCGGGCCTTCCTCGCCTTCGTGGGCATCTTCACCGGCGCCTCGCTGGCGTCGGGCCTGGCCGGCAGCGTCTTCCTCCTGATCGGGTTCAGGTTCGTCCAGGCCCTCGGCGGAGGCGGCTTCATGCCATCTGCGTCGGGCGCCGTCGCCGACGTCTTCGGCAGGGACCGCGAACGCGCCATCGGCCTGTTCTCCGGCGTCTTCCCGCTCGGCGCTGTCATCGGCCCGGCCCTGGGCGGCGTCATCGTGACCTACTGGTCCTGGCGGGTCATCTTCTTCATCAACGTGCCGGTCGGCATCGCGCTGCTGCTGCTCCTCAGGTGGCTTCTCCCCGCGACCCCGGCCAGGCGGCGAGGTCGGGTGGACCTGCCCGGCTCCACGCTGATGGCCGGGGCGCTTCTCAGCCTGATGCTGGGGCTGAGCCAGCTGGGCGACCGCGGGGCGAGCTCGCCGCTGCCCTGGCTGCTCCTGGCGCTTTCGGTGCCCCTGGGCGCCGGCTTCCTGGTCCGGCAGGAGCGCTCGCCCAACCCGATACTCCCGCCGGCGCTGCTCAAGCGCCCGGCGTTCGCGGTGGTCAACGGGCTCAACGTCGTGTACGGGGCGGCCGCGTTCGGCATCTTCTCGTTCGTGCCCCTGTTCGCCCAGACCGCGTACGGCGTCGGCCCCCTGCCGGCCGGCCTGCTGCTGACGGCCAGGGCCGCTGGCATGATCCTCATCGCCGTGGCCGCCTCCATGGCCCTGCGACGCACCGGCTACCGGCTGCCGATGGCGGTGGGCTACGCCGCCGTCGCCGCGGGCCTGATCGTGATGGCCGTCCCCTCTCCCGGCCCCGATCCCTTCTCCTGGCTAACGGCCGCGTCGGTCCTGTGCGGCATCGGGGTGGGGATCGCCGGGCCCGCCTCCAACAACGCGGCGCTGCAGTTCCTGCCCGACCAGATCGCGGCGATCACCGGGCTTCGGGGCATGTTCCGTCAGGTAGGCGGCATCGTGGCGATATCGCTCGTGGCGCTCGCCATAGCCTCAGCGGCGGCGGCCCAGGAGGGGCAGGTCCTGCGGCGAGCGTTCCTGGTCGTGGCTGGGATGGCCGTGGCCGTGACCCCGGCCATCCTGAGGGTGCCGGAGAATCGGGGCCGAACCCGAGACTCAGCGGCTCCCCGGGGAGAGGCAGGCGGGGTCGCCGGGGTCGAGGCCGGGGCGGACGCGCCCGAGGGCGACCGCGACCGGGCCGGGAAGCCGGGTCGCGGATGAGCTGGATCTCAGAGCTCGTCCCCGCCCCTGAGGCCGATCTCGATCAGGTGCCGCAGCGCCGCCGTCGGCAGTCCCTCGGGCGGGATCCGGGCCGGGGTCTCGGACTCTATCTTCAGCGTCCGGAGGCGGTCGTCGGTCACGTCGATGTTCTTGACGCGGGGGTTCGCGCGGAACTTGCCGGGGGTGGGCTCGACGAAATAGGGGACCTCGTCGCCCTCCGGGAGCTCGACGCCGACGGAGCGCACGAGGTGGCGCACCTGCTCTCGACGGCGGGCGGTCGTGGCCCTTCTCCGGTCTGCATAGTCATGGTTCATCGGCTCGGCTCCCATGTCGACCCTGGCGAGTCGTCAGTACTGCATCGTCAGCACCCTGTCTGGATTCTGTGTGCCAAGGCTACCGAACCAGGCTGGACAGCCGGCAATCCGCCGCCGGCGCCCGGCCCTACGGGCCCAGCCCTAGACTGCGCATCACCCTCAAGAACAGCCTGTAGACAAGGAGGTCTGGAGCTTGGCCACTTCCCAGGGCGTCGCCATCGTGACGGGAGGAGGAACGGGCATCGGCAGGGCCGCGGCCCTGGCCCTGGCCCGCGAGGGGTACGCCGTGGTCGTCGCGGGCCGCCGCCGCGAGCCGCTCGAGGCGACGGCAGAGCAGGGTCGGGCGTCGGGCGCCAGGATGCTCGCCGTGCCCACCGACGTCGCCGAGCCCGCGTCCGTGCGCGCGCTCTTCGCCGCCGCGCACGAGACCTTCGGCCGCCTGGACCTGCTCTTCAACAATGCCGGCCTGGGGGCGCCGGCCGTCCCGCTCGAGGACCTCCCCTACGAACAGTGGAGGGTGGTGGTCGACACCAACCTGACCGGCGCCTTCCTGTGCACGCAGGAGGCCATCAGGCTCATGAAGGCCCAGGACCCGAGAGGTGGACGCATCATCAACAACGGGTCCATCTCCGCGCACGCGCCCCGCCCCTACTCCGTCGCGTACACGGCGACGAAGCATGCGATCACCGGCCTGACCAGGTCGACCGCGCTGGACGGCCGCAGCTACGACATCGCGTGCGGCCAGATCGACATCGGCAACGCCGCGACCGAGATGACCGAGCGCATGGCGGCGGGGATCCTCCAGGCCAACGGGAGCATCGCGGTCGAGCCCAGGATGGACGTTGAGCACGTGGCCAGGGCGGTGCTCTTCATGGCCGCCCTGCCGCTGGACGCGAACGTCCAGTTCCTCACGGTGATGGCCACCAAGATGCCCTTCGTCGGCCGGGGCTGATTGTTCGCGGCCCCCTCCCCTCGCGGGAGGGGTTTGGGGGAGGGGGATTGTTCGATCGGGTCCCCCCTCCCGGCCGCGACCGGCCACCTCCCCCGCGACGCGAGGGGGGAGGGACCTTCGGGGTCCGGCCGCGCGGGAGTGGCGTCAGCCCCGGCGCCGGCGCCGCCTCAGGACCGAGGCGAGCAGCACGAAGCCGATCGCCGCCAGCACCTGGCCGCCCAGCGCGACCCTGGTGACGTCCACCGCGGGCTGCCAGGTCACCTTGTCGCCGCGGATCACGAAGACGCCGGCCGGCCTTGCCCGCATGCCCCAGCCGCCGCCCCAGCCCGCCGCCGGCTCGCCTGCCGCCCGGCCGCGGCCGCCGCCGCCCCCTCCCTGCAGATGCGCGACCGGCACGACGACGAGCCCGTTGCGCTCGATCGGGTCTCCGAACACGCGCCGCACGGTCATCGCGTCCCGCACCTGCGCCACGATCTCCTCAGGGGTCATCGGTTCACCTCCATCTCGATCGTAGGAGCCGCGCCGCCGAGCCGCGGGCGGCAGAGGATCGGGCGCCGGCAGATGGGTCCCTCCCCCTTGGGGGCGGCGGCCCGCCGGGGCCGGTGGGGCTCCGGCCGGCCGTATAGACTCAGGGCCGCGCCGGCAGCGACGACTGGGGAGAGTGACGATGGACGTTCGCGATCGGGTGGTGGTGGTCACCGGCGGGGGACGCGGGATCGGCGCCGCGCTGTGCCGGCGCTTCGCCGCCGAGGGCGCGAGCGTCGTCGTGGCCGACCTCGACGCCGTCTCCGCCGAGGCTGTCGCGGGCGAGGTGGGCGGCCTGGCGGTGCCCACCGACGTCACCAGCGAGGCGCAGGTCGGGGACCTGGTGGCCCGGACGCTGGAATCGCAGGGGCGGCTGGACGTCTACTGCTCCAACGCGGGGGTCGGCGTCGGCGGCGGACCGGAGGCGCCGGACGAGGCGTGGCAGCGCGGCTGGGAGGTGCACGTGATGGCGCACGTGTACGCGGCACGGGCGGTGCTGCCCCGGCTGCTGGAGCAGGGCGAGGGGTACTTCCTGGGCACCGTCTCCGCGGCCGGGCTGCTGAATCACATCGCGGCCGCCCCGTACGCCGTGACGAAGGCGGCCGGTCTGTCGTTCCTGGAGTGGCTCAGCATCGCCTACGGGGACCGGGGCATCCGCGTCTCGGCGCTGTGCCCGCAGGGGGTGCGGACGGCGATGCTGGGCATGGACCGTGAGCGCCCCTTCCTCGTCGAGGGCGCGCTCGAGCCGGCCCAGGTCGCCGACACCGTGGTGGACGCCATGCGGGCAGAGCAGTTCCTGATCCTGCCCCACCCGGAGGTCGCCGAGTACTTCGCAAGGAAGGCGTCGGACTACGACCGCTGGCTCCGCGGCATGCGCCGGCTCAGGCAGCGCGTCCTCGGTTGAGCGGGAGCGCGCTCAGCGGCGCACGAACAGCGACGCGAGGCCGACCATGAGGGCGCCCAGGCAGACCAGGAACGCCACCACCGCGAGCGTCAGGCTCGCGGTCGCCCCGGGGCCGCGCCCCGGCGCGCCGGCGCGATAGCGGTCCAGGCAGACCAGCCCGACGGAGAAGGCCACCACGGTGGCGGTGCCGGCCACCAGCGCGAGCAGCAGCATCCGGGCCAGGCCCTCCCAGTCGACCAGGGAGCTCAGGGCGAGGCTCCCGGCACAGCGTCCGGCGCGTTGACGTTGCGGGCAGTGACGGGGGCCCGCCGCGAGATGGCGTACAGCGCGCCGAAGATGACCGCGGCACCGGCCGTCGTCACGGTCACGCCGGGGAGTCCGCCCACGCCGTCGGCGACGGCGACGGCGACCCCGCCGCACGCCGCGCCGCACGGGATGGTGAGCAGCCACGCGACCAGCATCCGCCCCACGACCCGCCAGCGCACCGGTGTGCGACGGCCGAGACCGACGCCGACGATGCTGCCGGAGGACGCCTGCGTGGTCGATACCGCGTAGCCCATGCTGGCGGCGCCCAGGATGACCGCCGACGTCGTCGCCTCGGCCGCGAAGCCCTGAGCCGGGCCGAGGCTCGTGACGCGCCTGCCCAGGGTGCGGATGATCCGCCAGCCGCCGGTGTACGTGCCCACCGCGATGGCAGTGGCGCACAGAGCGACCACCCACCGCGGGGTGCCGGAGCGGGGAGTCAGGTCGTGGTTCACGATCAGCGCCAGCGTGATGATGCCCATCGTCTTCTGGGCGTCGTTCGTGCCGTGCGCGAGCGAGACCAGGGACGAGGAGGCGATCTGCCCGACGCGGAAGCCCCGGCTGACCAGCTCGGGAGACGCCCGGGCCGTGATCCGCGCC
>DATFRD010000377.1:0-2812 GCA_035263645.1 Candidatus Dormiibacterota bacterium
GCGCCCGTGTTGGACGTACGGCACACCAGGTAGACGCCGCGGTCGGTGTAGCGCGTCAGCTCCTCGAGGGCGTCGCCGCCGACGTACGGCCACGCCGTCACGGCGTCGGCGCCCAGCACCTCGAAGACCGCCCGCGCGTAGGCGGTCATCGTGCTCCCGATGTCGCCCCGCTTCGCGTCCAGCAGCACCGGCATGTCGGCGGGGATGGCGGCGCGCAGCTCCAGCAGCGCCGTCCAGCCGTCCGGACCGTACTGCTCCCAGAACGCGGCGTTGGGCTTGTAGCAGCAGGCGTATTCCGCCGTGCGCTCGACCACGTCCAGGCAGTGGCGGAGGGCTCCCGCTGCCCCACCGGGGATTCGCTCGGGGTCGGGATCGAGGCCGACGCAGAGCAGCGAGCGGCGGGCGCGGGAAGCCTGCCGGAGGCGGTCGAAGAAGCCGGGCACGGTTTCCAATCATGCGGAAACGGCGGCGGCGGCGGCCACCGCGAACGTCACCCCGTCCGTTCACATCTCCTTCGCCGTTTGGGGTACCTTTGCCTCACCCTGGCACGCATCAGCGCCCCCGATGCCGGCTCGCCCTCGAAGCGGGGCGGCCTCGACGCGTTCCTCGAGACCGCCGCCCAGGAGCAGCTCGTCCTCTCCTACTGGTTCGAGTCCGCTCCGCGTTCGGACCCCTACCAGCTCGTCGTCCGCTTCACCGGGCGGCGCACCGGGGTGACCGGACGGCCGCAGGCCGGCGACCAGTTCGTCCGCGACGAGACGATCGACGTGAGCGCCCCCGGCGGAGGGCCCGTCTCGGTGACCGTCCGGATCGGCGGCGTCGACCCCGGGGAGTGGATCGTGACCGAGAAGCTCCTCAGCCCCACTCGCGCCGAGCGCCGCAGGCGGGGCGGCGGGCGGGCCAGTGCCGACCCCGCTCCTCCCGAGCTGCACCGCGCGGCCTGGTCCCTGCACCGGCGGCGGCTGTCGGACGCGCCGACTGCGCCCGTCCGGACCGCGCTGGCCCCGTTCGCCCTGGTTCCCGGGCTGGTCCCGGGTGTCTACTTCGCGATGGCGGTGACGGGCATCCTCCTGGGCCTGGTCGTCCAGACCCTGCTCGTGGCCCACGAGGGGCTTCCCGTGGGCCGCACGGTGCTCGTCTCGACCCTCGCGATCACCGTGGGCGTCATCGGCGCCAAGGTCTGGTTCGTCGTCCTGCACCGGCGGGAGCGCCTCATGAACGGCTGGTGCATCCAGGGCCTGCTGACCGGCGTGGTCGTCGTCCTGGTCGGGGGCTCGTTCCTCGCCCGCGTCCCGCTGGGCACGCTCCTGGACCTGACGACTCCGGGCCTGTTCATGGGCATGGCGGTCGGGCGGGTGGGCTGCTTCTTCGCGGGCTGCTGCGCGGGCCGGCCCACCGCCGCCTGGTGGGGCGTGTGGTCGTCGGACCAGCGGCTCGGCGTGCGGCGCCTGCCGACCCAGCTGCTGGAGCTGGGGCTCGCCCTGGCGGTGGGCCTGGTCGCCCTTGCGATCGTGCTGGTCCACGGACCGGCCAACGGCACGCTGCTCGTCGGCGCCACGGCGGTGTACACGCTCTGCCGCCAGGGCATCCTGCTGCTCAGGGCCGAGCGGCGCAAGTCCCTCGTCGGCCCACCGCTGACCGCCGCGGCGGCCGCGGTGCTGCTGGTGGCCGACCTCGCCCTGGTGGCGCTGACCGGGCTCGGCCGGACGCTCTAGCGATCCGCCTGCAACTCCGGCCCGGCGATGGGCTGCCGGCCGTATTTGGCGTCCTTCAGCACCGCCTTCCGCCGCCCCCGGTCGGCCATCCGGCAGTACGCGCACAGGTCACCTGTCGTGGGCTGGCCGCAGCGCGCGCACTCGTGCAGGTCCGCCGCCTGGTCGAAGCCGCCCGTCCGGACCGCCGCCCGTCCCTCCTTCAGGAAGCCCACGAGGAAGCGGTGCTTGGCGCCCGGCTGCTCCTCCTCCAGGGCGTTGAGCAGGTCCTTGTAGGCCAGCGACTTCGCGCCCTTCGCCATCGGACACTCCTCGAGGATGTAGTCGATGCGCGAGATGATCGCGTAGGCGGCGGTCTCCCGCTCGCTCAGCCGGTAGAGGGGCTTGACCTTGCGCACCAGCCGGGGATGCGTGCTCTCCAGCACCGGGCCCTGCCTCCCCAGGTAGTCGGTGTTCCAGTGCACCACGTTGCCGAGGAGCGTGGCCGCCTCGTCGTCCAGGTTGTGGCCCGTCGCGACCACGGGATACCCCAGGTCCGCGGCCACCTTGTTGAAGTGGTAGCGCTTCACGGTGCCGCACGCCGCGCACGGCTTGCCGCTCCGCGTGTCGAGCAGGTCGGGCACCGTGAAGCCGTGGTCGTCCTTCAGGTCGACCTGGTGGAGCGTCAGGCCGTGCCGTTCCGCGAACGCCTCGGACTTCGCCTGCGAGCGGCGTGAGTAGTCGCCGATGCCGAGCCGGATGTACATGCCGTCGGCCTGGTAGCCGAGTTGCAGGAGCGTGTGCCAGAGGGCCAGCGAGTCCTTGCCGCCGGACACCGCGACGAGCACGCGCTCGTCGCGCCGGAACATGCGCTCGTGGTCGATCCGGTCCTGCACCTGCTGGCGGAACCAGTCCGGGTAGCAGCCGGCGCAGTAGGCCGTCCGGCTGCGGCGGATCTCGACGTTGGCGGGCTTCCGGCACCGGTGGCAGCGCACGGCCTTCAGTCCCCGCCCCCGCTGATCACCGGCCACACCTCGACGTCGTCGGACGCCGTCAGCCGGACGTCGGTGGTGAGGATGTCCTCACCACGGACGACGAGATGAGCGTCGCGGTGGAGGCCC
>DATFRD010000378.1:0-5738 GCA_035263645.1 Candidatus Dormiibacterota bacterium
TCGTGACCGAGCCGATCGGCACCTGGGACTCGGGCAGGCCCGGCCACGCGTCCTTCCAGAGGCGCCGCGAGACCGCGCCGTGGAGGCGGCTCACGCCCACAGCGTGGTCGGCCATGCGCAGGCCCACGTACGTGGTGCAGAGCAGCTCGCCGGTGTCACCCGGCGTCCTGCGCCCGAGGTCCATGAAGCGCTCGAAGCTGAGGCCCACCTCGGTCAGGTACGGACCCAGGAGCTCGGCCACGAGCTCGGGGGCGAAGTAGTCGCTGCCCGCGGCCACCGGGGTGTGCGTCGTGAACACGACTCCTGCCCTCGCGATCAGGCGGGCCTCCTCGAGGGTGAGCTGCCGCCGCTGGCGCAGCTCGCGGATCCGCTCGATGGCGACCAGGAACGCGTGCCCCTCGTTCATGTGGAACACCGTCGCCTCGATCCCCATGGCCCTCAGCGCGCGCACGCCGCCGATGCCGAGCACGATCTCCTGGGGGAGGCGCCGGGCGGGCTCGGGCACGTAGAGCCGGTCGGTGATCGCGCGCAGGTCGGGCGGGTTGCCGGCCACGTCGGTGTCCAGGAGGAGGAGGGGAACGCGGCCGACCTGGACTCGCCAGACCGCGATCCGGACCTGCCGGTCGCCGACCGGGCACGTCACCTCGAGCGGCCCGTCCGGGCCCTGCACACGCTGCAGCGGAAGCTCCCCGACGACGTTCTCGGGATAGACCTCGTACTGCGTGCCGTCGTGGCCGAGCCGCTGCCGGCCGAATCCCTGGCGGTAGAGCAGCCCCACGCCGATGAGCGGCAGACCGGTGTCGCTGGCCGCCTTCAGGTGGTCGCCGGCCAGTACGCCGAGGCCGCCTGAGTATATGGGGAGCGCCTCGGCCAGCCCGAACTCGAGCGAGAAGTAGGCGACCGTGAGCGGTGCGCCGGCCTCGAGGGCGGCGGGGTGTCGCTGCCGGTGTCGTCGCAGGGCGGCCCGTGTCGTTTCGAGCGCCTGGAGGGCGGCGGGCGCCGCCAGCGCCGCCCGGATGCCGGCCGGTCCGAGGCGGAGGAGCACCGCGACCGGGTTGTGGCCGGACCGCTCCCACTCGGCGGGATCGAGGGCCGCGAACACTGCGCGCAGACGGGAGTCCCAGGCCCAGGTGAGGTCCAGGGCGAGGTCCCACAGCTCGTCCGGCGAGACCTCCTGGGGGGCGCGTGAGCTCTGCGGGTCAGGCACGAACATGGAATCTTAGGCATCGAGGCGGGTCGGGCCCTTCGCTCGACGTCCCGCTGAGCTGGAAGCGCGCCCCCCGGGGAATCGGGCTAGACTTCTTGCCTGATACGCGGGAGTAGCTCACCTGGCAGAGCGCGACCTTCCCAAGGTTGAGGTAGCGGGTTCGAGTCCCGTCTCCCGCTCCATCGTCTCTCTCCGAGCTCGTTCGAACTCGCCTCGCTCCGGGATCTGGCTCGACCGGGTGTCGGGTGGGTGATGCCCGGCGGCAGCAGCTGACCGCTCCCGCCAAAGGGTTCCGGCTGGCGTACGGGCGAATCGGCCGCGGCCCCGTGCGGCGGATGTCGTGGCGAAGGCGTTGCCGTGGCCTCCCAGACGTATCCCCGGCGCCGAGGCTACACTGCCTGGTACTCAGCATCGCGAGCATGGAGTGGGGGAGCATGACTATCGACGTTGACCCCCGGGCGCTGGTGGACGCGGGCGGCCGGCTCTCTGGTCTGGCGCGCCCGGTTCGCGACAGTGCGGCGCTGGCGTCGAGCCGTCGCGGCGGGCTCACAGCCGCCTGCGGGGACGGCTCGCTGGCCGGATCCCTGGACGGCTTCCTGTCTCGGGCCGGGGGCCAGGTCGACGGGCTGGCCTGGGCGGTCGAGCAGCTCGGCAAGGTGGTCCAGGCGGCCGGCGCCGCATACGCCGAGGCCGACCGCCCGACCATGCCACCCGGACCGCCGGCGCCGTGAACCCGCTCGACCTCCTCGATCCCCTCCGGCCGCTCCGGAGCGTCGCCCGTCCGCCGGGCGACCCGGGCGCGATCCGGTCGGGAGCGCACAGCCTGGTGGCGGCCGGCGAGGCGCTGGCCGGCCAGGCCCGGGAGCTGCGTGAGCTGACGGCCGGGCTGGTCCGGAAGGGCGTGTGGAGCTCGCCGGGGGCGCTGGCGTTCGAGCTGGCGGCTGGCGAGGTGGCGGCCGAGCTGGACCGGTCGGCCGGGCGATACCGGAAGGCCGCCGAAGCGCTGATGGACTACGCGCGGGTGCTGGATGAGGCGCAGGCGCAGTCAGGCGCGGCCCAGGGCCGGCTCGACCGGCTGGCCGGGGACCTGCGGGCCCTGCCGGAGCGGCCGGCCGACGCGCTGGCGCAGGCGGCGAGGGACCTTCAGCGGGGCCACGCCGAGGGGGAGGCGGCGGTCGAGGCGGCGCGGGCGGCGGCGCGCCGCGCGGCCGAGGAGCTCGACCGCCTGGCCGCGGGCGTCCCGCCCCCGGCCTCGCTCGGCGGGCCTGGCGGGCCGCGCGGGCCGGGGCGGCCACCGCTGCCGCCCTGGGTCCGGCCGCAGGGCGGCGAGCCGACTCCGCAGGAGTTCCTCGACTGGCTGCGTGAGCAGTACGGGCTGGTGCCGGTGTGGGGACCCGGCGGCCGGCTCCAGCTTCATGCGGCGGGCGCCGCGGGGACGGGCCGGAGCCCGTCGGGTGGCGCTGTCCTGGCGGGAGCCGCGCTGGTGGCGGCGCTGCTGCTGCTGTGGGCGGTGACGCAGGGGCCGGGCGGGGGCGGTCCGAGGGGCGGGAGCGTCGACGAGGCGAAGCGGACGTACGAGGGCTGGAGGCGCGACCTGGAGCGCCAGATGAAGCATTTCGGCATCGTCGATGTGGCCGCCCCGCCGCCGCCCCCGCCGCCGGGCGACGAGCAGCGGGCGCAGTACGACAGGACGCTGCAGCAGGCGCGGCTGCGCGACGAGGCGAGGCGGGACGCGCAGCGGCTAGGCGTGGATCCGGAGCGGTACGAGCGGCTGGCGTTCGACCCCGACATTGGCGAAATGACGACAGGCTCGGTCCGGGACGAGGCGCCGGCGGCGATCCAGGCGGAGCGGCAGGGGCTGGTGACGACGCTCGAGCGGCCAGCAGTGCCTGGCCAGGGCGACTTCATCGAGACGGCGAAAGGGGTCCGGTGGGACGTGAAGACGCCGGGAGCCGGGAGCAGCATGAGCAGGATTGCCCAAGCGGCATTCCCAGACATCAGCCAGGGTGAGAATGTGATCTTCAACACGAAGAACCTGAGCCCACAGGAGGTCGCCACACTGCAGCGCGAGGTGGCGACCCGCGGCTGGTCGTCGCGGGTCATCTACGTGAGCGCGTGATGGCGGTCCTTCCTCTCGACCTGACGGATCGTGAGCAGGCGGAGCTGGCGCGCCGGCTCGACCAGCATCGGCGCTGGGCGCGCGGCTACAGCGAGTACGCGCGCCTGGAGGTGGTGGGGCTGCGGTTCGCCAGCATGCGGCTGGACGGTGTGTCGCTGGAGAACGCCGACCTGCGCCGGTGCTCGTTCGAGGGCAGCGTCCTCCGCGGGGCCAGCCTCTACAGGACACATGCATCCGAGTGCGCCTTCCACGGCGCCGACCTCACGGGGGCCAATCTCGGGAAGGCCGAGCTCTTCGACGGCGACCTCCGGGAGGCCCGCCTCACGGAGAGCGACCTGCTGCGGTGCACGTGCCTCCACTGCGACCTCCGCGGCGCCGACGTTCGCGGCGCTCGCGCGCTCAGTTGGAGACCCATCAACTCCGACATTCGCGGTGCCGATCTCCGCGGCCTCCGGCTGGACGCGACGTGCTTCAGCGGCAGTCTCATGGCCGGCGCCGACCTCACCGGCGCGGCGGGCACGCTGACGCCTCTGTACGAGCCAATCAACGTGGGGACGCCAGAGCGGCCGGAGCTGCTCGACGGCGACGAGGCGCTGGACTGGTTCCGCTCCGCCGGCGCCCGCCGCGTCTCCTGGTTCGTCCCCACGCCCCCGATCCTGGACCCGGCGCCCCCAGAGCCCCCGGGCCTGAGCACCGATGAGCGCCTGCGCCTGCACGGGCGCTGGCTGCTGGGCGAGCCGGACGGCCTCCAGCTCGTCACCCAGGAGCGCGACCTGGGCCACCGCGACCTGGCCGGCGCCGACCTGCGCGAGGCCTGGTTCGACGAGTGCCGCTTCCAGGCGGCGCGCCTGACCGGGGCCAACCTCGCCTTCACCCGCCTGGACGACTGCGCGATGGCCGCCGTCGAGCTGGGCGCGGCCAGGCTCACCCGGGCCATCCTCCGCGGCTGCGACCTGGCCGGAGCCTCACTGTCCGGGGCGGCCCTGGTGCAGGCGACGGTGGCGGGCGGGAGCGACCTCCGCGAGGCCGACCTGAGCCGGGCGGACCTGACCGGGGCGACGGTGCAGAACAGCATCCTCTACCGCGCCGACCTCAGGGATGCCGCGCTGGCTGGAACCGTGTTCGAGTCCTGCGATCTGACGGGAGCGGACCTGCGCGGGGCCCGCTTCGACCGGACGATGCTGGACAAGTGCGCGCTGGCGGGCGCCGACCTGGCGGGGGCGAGCGGCACGCTGCTGCAGCACCTCCTCAACGCGGGCACGGTCCTGGAGCCACGCTGGCTGGCGGGCGACGAGGCCCTGCGCTGGCTGCGCGAGGCGGGCGCCGCCGACGTCCGGTGGTTCGTCCCCCTGGCCAGCGCCCGCTGAGGCGTGCCTCTTTGAGCAGCGAGCTCTGCGCCGCCGTCCATTGACGGGCGGCGGGGACCAGCGCCCCCTATCTGAGCTTGGGGTCGAACGCGTCGCGAAGGGCGTTGCCGAGCAGGTTGGACGCAAGGACGGTCACGAAGATGCACGCGCCGGGCAGGAAGACGAGCCACGGCGAGTGCGCGAAGTACTCCTGCGCGTTGCTCAGCATGTTGCCCCAGCTCGGCGTCGGCGGGTGGATGCCGAAGCCGAGGTAGTCGAGCGCCGCTTCGGCCAGGATCACGCCGCCCACGCCCAGGCTGGCTGCGACGATCAACACGGGCAGGGCGTTGGGCAGCAGATGGCGGAGGATGAGCCGCGCATCGCCGGCCCCGACCGAGCGGGTGGCCAGCATGAAGTCACGGTGCCGGATCGACAGGACCTCGCCCCTGATCAGCCTGGCAGTGCTGCCCCAGCCCACCGAGGCGATGACGACAGACACGGAGAGCAGCGACGTCCGCCGGAAGAAGAGGATGCCGACCAGGATGAACAGGAACAGCCGCGGGATCGAGAGGATCACGTCCACGAAGCGCATCAGCAGGTCGTCCAGCACGCCGCCATAGTAGCCGGCGACCAGCCCCACCGTCGTGCCCACGCCCAGCGAGAGCGCGACCGTCAGGAAGGCGACGCCGAGCGAGACCTGGGCGCCCCAGATCAGCCGCGTCAGGGTGTCGCGGCCGATCTCGTCGGTCCCCAGCACGTGACCCGGGAAGCCGGGGTTCGCGAAGTTGCTCTGGAGGTCCTGCTCGAAGTAGGCGTGGTGCGTCACCAGAGCGGAGAGCAGCGGTGCGAGCAGCGCCACGGCGGACATGAACAGCAGCAGGCCGGCGGCCGCCACTCCCAGCCGGTTGGCGCGCAGGCGCTCCCACGAATGGCTCCAGTAGCTCTGGGCCGGCCGGGTCGACGTGTCATCCCTCTGGACGCCGACCCGTGCCGCCTCGGCCGCCTGTCCCTCGTGGATCATGTGTACCTGATCCTGGGGTCGAGGACCGCGTACATCAGGTCGGCG
>DATFRD010000379.1:0-9143 GCA_035263645.1 Candidatus Dormiibacterota bacterium
AACGATTTCATAGAGCAGACAGCCCGCCACCCGCTCTTGAACGCGGACGCTGTCAGGGTCATCGAGCAGGGCGGAGAGGTCCGGATGGACGTTGTCATGGCGGCCCTGCTGCTAGCCAGCATCGACCCCGCTGCGATCCTCCGGGACCTTCTGGACCGGGTGGAGCGCGAATAGCTTCGCTGCTGGCAGGGCCCAGCGTCACGGGGCGACCGGGCCCAGCAGCGCAAGGGGGCGGCGCGAAACTCAGGGGGGAGTGGTGGCCACGAGTTCGGTCGAGGGCGCGACCCGGGGGATCGCTCGCTCGGTGCTGACTGCCGGGCTCGGCGGCGGCGCCGGAGGCGCCTCGACCGGGACCGCCAGGGACTCGAGCAGGCTCTGGATCTCACCGAGCGCGG
The DNA here is from genome assembly GCA_035263645.1 of Candidatus Dormiibacterota bacterium. Lineage (GTDB taxonomy): Bacteria > Chloroflexota > Dormibacteria > Dormibacterales > Dormibacteraceae > CF-161. The sequence goes on from DATFRD010000379.1 coordinate 396, forward strand.
ACATGATGCTGGCGACGACCTTGACGCGCTGCGCTTCCATCTGGTCCTGGTGGTCCGCGACCTGCTCGAGCGCCCGAGCCTCGACGAGCACGCGGTGGCTCTGCAGCATCGACTGGTACTCCGCGATCTCGCGCGTCAGGGACTCGAATGTCGTGGTCAGCCGGGCACCGTCGGCGTCGAGTATCAGCCCGGCCCGGGCCGATTGGAAACGGATGCGGGCCGATGTCTCCAGCCGCTCCAGCTCTGCCTTGTCCGACGGCTGGGCCCACTGCAGGAGCAGCGCCAGCCGCTCGAGGTCGAACAGCGCCTTGGCCAGCTCCCTGGCGTCCTCGCTGAGTCGGGCGAAGCGAGCGTCGCGCAACCGTGCGGCGTCCTCCACGATTGCACGCTCAACCTGGTGTTGGTGCTCCAGCCTGCGCACCTCCAGGTCATGCGCACGCTGCTTCTGGCTCTCTTCGGCCTCGCGTTCCCCCCGCCGCCAGTCGAGGACGACCCCGATGGCCGCCATGACCACCGCTCCCACGAAGCCTCCGATGAGCACGGCCTCGATCGCGTTCACAGCGGAAGCTTAACCTTCGGCGCCCGGCCCCGGGGGTCCCGGTGATCAGTCGGTCTTGCGGGACGCGAGCACGAGCTGCAGGGCCCGGCCCGCCAGCCGCCAGCGGCCGAGGTCGTCCACCGCCAGGAGGTCGAGCAGGAGGCGGCTCGAGGTGGCCAGCCGGGGCGGCGCGCACAGGGAGCAGCGTCCCGGCGGGTGGCAAACGAGCCGGGCCACGGCTTGCGCGAGACCCGCCTGAGCCGACCGTCGGACCACCCTCACGCCCGCGCGCCTGAGCGCCGGCTCCGCGTTGCCGGGTGCGATGCCCATGTGCGCCATCCGGAGCATCTCCAGGTCCGAGGTGGTGTCGCCGACCGCCAGCGCGAGGGGCGCCTCGGACCCGGCGCCGAGCTCTCTGGCCAGGACGCGCAGCCCGCGCGCCTTGCCGGTCCCGGCGGCGACGAAGTCGGTCTGGTAGTGCCCGCGCACCGGCCTCCCCAGCTCCGCCAGCATCCCAGCGACTCGCAGACGGATTCCGGCTCCAGGCGCCGGCGGATTGTCCACTCGGAGGATGGCAGCAGCACGGCCGGATGGGCCTGCAGCGCGGCGGGCGGACGGGGCGAGTTCGGGAAGGTGGCCAGCAGCAGAACGGTGCGGCCCTCGGTGAAGCCGAGGCTACGCAGCTCGCGCGCGGTCCCCTCTGATGACGCACTGCCATGCAAGGCCGCCGGCCCAGCCCGCTGCGGTGGCTCCGATCCATCCCCACGGCGCGGGCAGGCGGCGCTGCAGCCGACCCGCGGCGCGGCGGAGGTGAAGCGGGTCGCGATGCAGGTGGTCCTCGGCGATCTGGCGCATGCCGGCGGCGAGCAGGAAGGCGTTGAGCCGGTCGCCTGCCGCGATGCGGTCGACGAGCAGCGGAGCCAGCGCGTCGATGTCGTTGAGCAGGTTGGTCAGGGGGAGCGCCGGCGTCCCGATGGGTCCGGCGAGGGCGCCGCGGGGGCGGTCCGCCAGGAGCAACCATGCGGCAGAGCCGGAACCGGGCAGCCGTGCCGCCATGCCAGGATGATAGCTCGTCAGGGCGACTAGTTGACAACAAGCCAGCAAGATGTTATCCATGCGTTAAGCGGAATAGCTGATAGGGCTAAGGGTAGAAAATCCCCCGGCCGGCTCCTGATGGAGGGCGGCGGGAATACCCGACCGCGAAAGGGAGAGGGATGACGTGACAAGTCAAGAGGCGTCACCTGCGTCATCGGACCCGGCAGACCGGCCCGAAACCGGTCAGCGAGTTCGGGTGGGCGTCATCGGCTGCGGCTACTGGGGCCCGAACCTGATCCGAAACCTGCACGAGATCGCCGAGGCCGAGCTCCTGGCCGTCTCCGATCTCCGCCAGGAGCGGCTCGAGTACGTCGCCCAGCGGTACCCGGGCGTCCAGCTCTTCCCCGATCACCACGACCTGCTGGCCACCGAGGTGGATGCGGTCGTGGTCTCGAGCCCCATCCACACGCACTATGCGGTCGCGCGCGATGCCCTGCTCGCCGGCAAGCACGTGCTGGTCGAGAAGCCGCTCGCGACCAACAGCCGGGAGGGAGCGGACCTGGTGGCGCTGGCGCGCCGGCGGCGGCGAGTGCTGATGGCGGGGCACACCTTCGTCTACAACCCCGCCGTCCGCGAGCTCGGACGGCTGGTGCGGGCGGGCGACCTGGGTCGCATCCTGCACGGCAGCGCCGCGCGGCTGAACCTGGGGCTGTTCCAGAGCCACGTGAACGTCCTCTGGGATCTCGCCCCGCACGACATCTCGATCCTCATGCACCTCCTCGGTGAGGCGCCGGCGATGGTGAGCGCGAGGGGCAGTGCGTGCGTGCAGCCCGACCTCCACGACGTCTGCTACCTGGAGATGGAGTTCGCCTCGGGCATGAGCGCCCATGTGAACGTCTCCTGGCTCCACCCGGACAAGGTGCGCCGGGTGACGCTGGTCGGTGACCGTCGGATGGCCGTATTCGACGATGTCTCGCAGGCCACCAAGCTGCGGATCTACGACCGCGGCGTCGACGGCCCGGTCAGCGACGGCCACGGAAGGCTCGAGCTCGCGTACCGCGAGGGCGAGACGGTGATCCCGCACATCCCCGGGCAGGAGCCCCTGCGACTCGAGTGCGAGGACTTCGTCCAGTGCGCTCGGACCGGCAGGCGGCCGGTGAGCGACGCGGAGCAGGGGCTGACGGTGGTCGCCACCCTGGAGGCCGCCGAGCGCTCCCTTCGCAGCGGCGGGCTGCGCGTCCCGGTCGAGGTGCCGCTGCTGGCGGCGACAGGCCAGGACGCGGGGCACCGAAACGGGCACAGCTCGCATCCGAACGGGTCACGACCCCCCAGCGGGCGAGTCCTGGCGGCCCGCCATGCATGAGCCGCCGGTGGCCGGCCGCGTGCTCGCAGGGCTGGTCGCAGCCGGGCTGCTGGCTGCAGCCCTCGGCGCCTGTGGCGGGCCTGCGCCCTCCTCGAGTGGAGCGGGTGCGTCCCGCACCGGGTTCGTCCTGCCCTCGGTCAAGGGCCTCAACTACGACGGGCCGGCCGGCGCCAACGGACAGTGGCTCGGCACCCGGTGGCTGCAGCCCGCCGGCTGGCAGCAGGCCAGGCCCAGGCTCCAGGCCGACCTGGACTTCATCGCGTCCCATTCCCTCGGCCGAGTGGTCAGGGTCTTCATCGGCGTGGACCAGCTCATGGTGTGGAACGCGTCGACCGGCTTCGCCGGCTTCGACGCGGCCGCGCTGAAGAACCTGGACCAGGCGCTCGACATGTTCGACGCGCACCACCTCGAGGTGCTGGTGGTCGTCTTCGACCAGGAGGAGGTCTCCAGCCCCGGCAACTTCCACTTCCAGGCGCTCGACGGCCGCCACCCGGCGATGCGCGCGAACTATCTCACGGCGGTCGGGCAGTTCTTCCAGCGCTACGGGACTCGCCCCACGGTAGCCGGCTGGGACCTGTTCAATGAGGCCTACAACAGCATCGGCCAGGAGGGTGGGCTGCCCCGGCCGCCGGCGGACGATCCGGTCAGCCCGAACTACCCCGACGACACGGTCCACGCGTGGATCCGCGACCTGTACCGGGCCGCGAAGGGCGCGGCCCCCCAGGCCTGGCTGACCGTCTCGGACACCACGGAGCTGTACTGGAAGGACCCGCCGGAGACCGCCAGGTACGACGGCGCCGTCGACTTCTACGACATCCACGTCTACGACGACCATCCGAGCGCCCACGACTGGGCGCGCACCCTCCACAAGCCATACGTGCTGGGCGAGGTCGGCGGAGACATCGACCACGGCTTCAAGGACCCGTCGACCAACGCCCGCGTGGTCGACTTCTGGCTGTCCCACGCCAACCAGCTGGGCATCCAGGCCGTGCTCGCGCACTCGGCCGACAACTCCATCTACTCGCTCAGGTCCGGCGCTCTGACGCCCACCGGGCGGGTCATCGAGGCGGCACGGTGAGAGCGCCCGCGGCCCGCTCGGGGCTGTACGCCGCCAACCACCCGGCCCGCTTCTGGCGGCCGCTGCTGGCTCCCGAGCCCGCAGCCGCGGACTGGGACGCCGCCGTCGGCCGCGCTGCCGCGGCTCTGCCGTACCTGGCCCGAGCGGCGGGAGATGGCGTCGAGCCGCTGCTCGAGGCAACGCTGGGCGAGGGGCAGTTCGGGGCGCGGCACTGGCGCCTCTCGCCGGCGCGCCGCGCCTACTACTTCCTGAAGCCGCTCGTGCCGAGGGCGCTCGTGGTTCGCGGCAGACAGCGCGGCCGCGCCCACGCCCAGCGTGCGTTCCCGCTCGGCTGGCCGATCGAGGATCGCTACCGCCGCTTCCTCTGGGACGTCGTGGGCGAGGTGATGGCGCTGAGCCAGCGGACCGAGATGCCCTTCATCTTCTTCTGGCCCTACGGAGCCAGCTACGCGCTCGTGCTCACCCACGACATCGAGACCGCCGAAGGACAGCGCTTCGTCCGTCGCGTGGCCGACCTGGAAGAGGGGCTCGGCTTCCGCTCCTCGTTCAACTTCGTCGCCGAGCGGTACCCGCTCGACGAGGAGCTGATCGGCGAGCTCGAGTCGCGCGGCTTCGAGGTCGGCGTGCACGGCCGCCGGCACGACGGCCGCGAGCTGCGCTCGCGGCGCGTGTTCGAGCGGCACGTGCGCCACATCAACCAGCACCTGCGCCGCCTCGGCGCGGTCGGCTTTCGCTCGCCGCTCACGCACCGCAACCCGGAGTGGATGCAGTCGCTGGACGTCGAGTACGACGCCTCGTTCTTCGACTCGGACCCGTTCGAGCCGATGCCGGGGGGCACGATGAGCCTCTGGCCGTTCACGATCGGCCGCCTGCTCGAGCTGCCCTACACGCTGCCGCAGGACTTCACGGTGGTAGACGTTCTCGGAGAGCGGCAGCCACGGCTCTGGCTGGAGAAGACCGCCTATCTCCGCCGCTTCTGCGGGATGGCGCTCCTCAACGCGCACCCGGACTACCTGCGAGACCGCGGCCACCGGCAGATGTACACGGCCTTCCTGCAGGAGCTGCAGGGGGATCCCGCCTGCTGGAACGCGCTGCCCCGGGAGGTCGCCCGCTGGTGGCGTCAGCGAGCCGCGGCCGACTCGATCGACGCGCTGCCTGGCGCCCGCATCGGGCTGATCCGACGCGGCGGCGCCGGCGAGACGGAGGTGGTGTCGTGACCGCCCCCTCCCGCGAAACGCCAGGACAACGGAGAAGGAGAAGGAAGCCATGACTCGCCCATATCCGGCCCAGCGGTCGTTCGCGCTGAGCCCGGTCTCGGCGCTGTGGTGGAAGCGACCGCTCGACCTGCTGCTGGGGACCATCGCGCTGCTGGTCGCCCTCCCGCTCATCCTCTGCCTGGCGGCCGCGGTGCTGCTGGACAGCGCCGGTCCGGCGTTCTTCGGCCAGGATCGCGTGGGGTACGAAGGGCGTCGGTTTCGGATGTGGAAGCTGCGGACCATGTACCCGGGAAACGACCAGACCGTCCACCAGGGCGCCGCAGCCGACTGGTTCGCCGGGCGCGCCGACGGAGACAGCTACAAGTCGCTGGCCGATCCCCGGATCACGCGAGTCGGCCGGCTGCTCCGACGCACGAACCTGGACGAGCTGCCCCAGCTTCTCAACGTGGTGCTGGGCGACATGAGCCTGGTCGGGCCCCGGCCCGCCATCCCGTACGAGCTGGCCCACTACCGGCCCTCGTACTTCCAGCGCCTGAACGTCCCGCCGGGCATCACGGGCCTGTGGCAGGTCACGCGGCGCGACCTGCTGTCGGCCGGCGAGATGATGGACCTGGACCTCCGCTACGTCCGGGACGCGTCACCCTGGCTGGACCTGAAGGTCCTCGCGATGACTGTGCCGGCGCTGCTGGCGTCGGCGGCAAGGGGGGTATGAGGATGCGCACGCAACCCATCTCGACGGTCGGACGCGCTCTCCGCCGCCGGCTGTGGCTGATCGTCCTGCTCACGGTCGCCGGCGGTGTGGCGGCCCACGAGGCCACGGTGAAGCGGCCGCCGGTCTACGAGGCCACGGCCCTGGTCTCCGTCGACGAGAGCGGGGCTGCCTCCCAGGGCGTCGACGTGGCCATGCAGGCCGACCAGTTCCTCACCCAGCGGTTCATCGCGCTCGGGACCAGCCGCCAGGTTCTGCAGGCCGTGTGCGCCAAGGAGCGCCACGGGTGCGATGCGACCGCCCTCGCCCGGCAGGTCAGGGTGACCACCCCGAAGGCGACGGCCCAGCTGGCGATCGTGGCCGACGCCTCGTCGCCGGCGACCGCGGCCAGGCTGGCCAACGAGGTCGCCGACGCCCTGATCGCCACCAACCGCGCCCAGGTCGACGAGCAGCTGGGGCCCCAGCGTGCGTTGCTGCAGGACCAGCTCAAGCAGCAGGGGGCCCAGCTCAGCCTGGCGCTCCAGCAGGTGGCGGCGAACGATCAGGTGCCGGTGAGCGATCCGGCCGCCCGCCCGAACACGGCCGGGGTGGCGCAGCTCACCTTCCTGCAGACGCAGTACTCGAGCACCTATCAGCGCCTGCAGGACCTCGACCTGCAGCGGTCGCGGCAGTACAACCTGCTCTCGGTCGAGCAGCGGGCCGTTCCCGTCGCCACCCCGGTCGATCCCGACCCCATTCGATACCTCGCGATCGGCCTTGTCGCTGGCCTCCTCGCCGGGCTGCTGGTCGCGCTCGCGGCCGGCGGGATGCGCAACCGGATCAGGAGCAGCTCGGACCTGGCCGAGGCCTCCGGCACCGACGTCGTCGTCGACTTCACCCGCGACCTCATGCCCGGGGCCGGCCGACCGTACGCCTACCTCGTGCGCATCAGCCTGGCCGAGGCAGCCGAGCACCAGCAGGCGGTGCTGCTGGTGGGATCGACCCTTGGCGAGCGGGTCAACGCCGTCGGCCAGGAGCTGGCCAGCGCCGTCGCGGCCAGCGGCAGCCGGGTTCTCGTGCTGCTGGCTCCCACGCCGAGCGTCGGCTGGTGGTGGTGGCGCAAGACCGACCGGCCCTCGAAGATCCTCGTTGAGCCGGACGCGGCTGACGGCCAGCTCGCCCCCCGTCAGGGGGAGGGCGTCGACCTGGTCATCCACTGCTCGCTGCCGCCGATGCTGGACCCGTCCGTCACGTGGTTGAGGTCCACGCCGGACAGCGCCATCCTGGTCGCGACGCAGGGGCTGACGCGGTTCGGCGAGGTTCGCCGCACCGTCGAGATGCTGCATCGCACCGGCGTCCAGATCCACGCCGCGATCCTCCTGCCACTCCGGATCAAGTCGGTGCGGCTGCCGGCACCCCTGCCTCAGCCTGTGCCGAAGCCGGTCCCCGCGTCGGCCGTAGAGGCGCCCGCCGTAGAGGCGCCTGCCGCCGCAGCCGTGCCCCAGCCGCTGCCGAAGCCTGTCCCGGCGCCCGCCGTAGAGGCGCGTCCCGCCGCAGCCGGGGAACTGTCCTCCCCGCCGGCCGGCGAGCTGCCCGCGACGGCCACAGCGGCGCTCGACCGGTGAGCGCCGCTGCACGGCGGCCGCTGGCCATCGCCTGGGCGGACGGGCAGCCCCGCACCGCCGCCCTCGCGGGCGCCCTCGGCGGGGAGGCGGTCTTCGTCACCGGGCCGCTGCCCCGCGGGCTCGCCACGGCCCCGCTTCGCTACTGCTGGAGCGCCGTCCGCACCTGGCGCGCGCTGGAGCGCCGGCGGCCCTCCTGCGTGGTCGTGGTCGCACCGCCGGTGGTGGCGCCCCTGGTGGCCGGCCTCTGGTGCTGGCGCCGGCAGCGGCCGCTGGTGGTGGACTGCCACACCGGCACGTTCCACGCCCGCCGCTGGGCGTGGGCCCGGCCGCTGTATCGGTGGCTGCTGCCGCGCTGCCGCGCGGTGCTCGCGCACACGAACGAGGCGCTGGCGCTGCTCCAGGGCTGGGGCGCGCCGGGACTGTTGCTGCCCGACGACGTGCCGGGCCCGCCCGACGCGTCCGAGGCGCCACGCACTGAGGAGGCCACGGTGCTGGTGGCGGGCAGCCTCGACGAGAACGAGCCGGTCGCGGAGGCGCTGGCGGCCGCCGCGCTCCTGCCCGACGTGGCCGTCCGGGTGACCGGCGACCCCGCCCGGGTGGCCCGGACGCTCCGCGCGGCGGCTCCGCCGAACGTGACGTTCACGGGCCTGCTGGCGCTGCCCGACTTCCTGCGCGAGATGCAGGCCGCGGCCGCGGTCGCGGTGTTCAGCACCGACCCGCACATCATGAACCGGGCCGCGTTCGAGGCCGTCGGCCTGGGCCGGCCCCTGGTCCTGTCGGACCTGGCCGGCCTGCGCGACCGCTTCGGCGCGGCGGCGCTGTTCGCGGCCAACCGGCCGGCGGCGATGGCCGACGCCCTGCGCCGGGCGCTGATCAGCCGATCCGAGCTGGAGCGCCGCAGCCGGCTGCTGGCCCGCGAGCTGCGCCAGCAGCACGCACAGGCGCTGGACCGCCTGTCGAGCATGCTGGCCCCAGCGGCTCAGGTCTCGTCGCGGGAGGGGGCACCAGCGGTCCCCCTCCCCTCGCGGGAGGGGTTGGGGGAGGGGGCGCTCAGTCAATCCCCCCCACCGGCCCTGGCGGGCCACCTCCCCCGCGAGGGGGGAGGGGCAGCTTCGGCGGCCCTGGCGGGCCACCTCCCCCGCGAGGGGGGAGGGGCAGCTTCGGCGGCCCTGGCGGGCCACCTCCCCCGCGAGGGGGGAGGGGC
>DATFRD010000380.1:0-3101 GCA_035263645.1 Candidatus Dormiibacterota bacterium
GACCGAGAACGCGACGGTCACTGTGGTCGGCCAGACCGGGGCGGACGGGACCGTGACCGCGCAGACGGTGGCCATCGGCGGCGGCGGCGTCGGCGGCCGTCAGCGCCAGCCCTCGCCCTCTCCGAGCGCCTGAGCGCGACCCGGTCCCGTGACGAGGGGGGTCTGGTTCATCGTCGCGATCATCCTGGTGCTGGGAGGCGGCGACCTGCTCGCCAGGGGCTGGCTGGGGCCGGCCGGCTGGCTCGTGGTCGGCGTGGGCGTGGGGATCGGCGCCGCCGTGCTCGGGAGCCTGCTCCACGACGCCCTCGCCGGCCCCCGGGAGCGGCTGCCTTGAGCGAGGCGGAGGCGCGACTCCACGTGGTCGTGCGCGGCTGGGTCCAGGGCGTGGGCTACCGCTACTTCGTTCTCTGCCGGGCACGCGAGGCCGGCCTCAGGGGCTGGGTCCGGAACCGACCGGACGGCTCGGTCGAGTGCCTGGCCGAGGGACCCCGGCCGGCGCTCCAGCGCCTCCTCGACGAACTGCGCGAGGCACCGCGCCCGGCCGATGTCTCCGAGGTCCTCGCCGACTGGCAGCCCCCGGCGGGCGACCTCGGCGAGTTCTCGGTCGCCTGAGCCCTCGGGGGGACCGAGCGCCCCTCGGCGTCGCCGACAGAGGTGCTGGTACACTCAGTCAATCGCCCGCAGGAGGGCGAGTTCGCCGTGGCTACAGTTTCTTCTCGAACAGGCCCGAGCGTTCCAGGGGACATGTTCGAGAAGAGGAGCGTTACATGTCGCAGGGGACCATCAAGAAGGTCGTCTCCGACCGCGGCTTCGGCTTCATCCAGGCCGAGGACGGCAAGGAGTACTTCTTCCACCGCAGCGGGATCGATTCGTCGCTGAACTTCGACGCGCTGACCGGTGGTGAGCGAGTGACGTTCGAGGTCGAGTCGAGCCCGAAGGGCCCGCGCGCGAACCGCGTTCGCATCGCATAGCACGGAGTGGGGAGGGCCGTATGGCTCTCCCCACCACCCCTCGACGGGAGGCCGGGCGGCCGTACGGCGCAGAATCGGCGTGCCAATGGACCGGATTCTCCTGGAGGGCATGGCCTTCATCGGCCGTCACGGGGTCTTCCCGGCCGAGCGCGAGCTCGGCGCCCGGTTCATCGTCGACGTAGAGATGCAGGCCGACCTGTCCCAGGCGGGAGCCAGTGACAGGCTCGAGGACACCGTCAACTACGCGCACGCGTATCGCCTGGTGCAGGAGGTCGTCCAGGGCGAGCCGTGCCACCTGATCGAGGCAGTGGCCGAGCGCATCGCGGCGCGGCTGCTGTGCATCGACCGCGTTCGCGGGGTCAGGGTCCGGGTGAGCAAGCGCCCTCCGCTGGAGGGGGAGTTCCGGTCGTTCGCCGTCGAGGTGACCAGGTCCCGATGACCCGCGTCGCCTACTTCGACTGCGCCTCCGGGATCTCGGGTGACATGACCCTGGGCGCCCTCCTCGACGCGGGCGCCGACCGATCGCTCCTGGACGCGGCGGTGTTGGCCCTCGGCCTCGGAACCGAGGTCAGCGTCAAGACCCGGCACGAGGAGCGCGGGCACCTTGGCGGGCTGCGCGTGGTGATCGACTGCGGGGCGGGCCCCCACCGCAATCTCGCCGAGCTCCGGCACCTCGTAGCGGCCGCGGCCCTGCCGGGGCGGGTGCGGGACCGGGCCCTGGAGGCGCTGGACCGGCTGGGCCGGGCCGAGGCCGCGGTGCACGGCCGGCCGCCGGAGGAGTTGCACCTCCACGAGCTCGGCGGCGCGGACACCGTTGTCGACCTGGTCGGCGCCTTCTCGCTTCTGGAGTCGCTCGACGTAGAGGCGGTGTACGCGTCGCCCCTGCCCGCGCCGCCGGGCCGTTTCACCGCGCCGGGCACGCTGCGGGTGCTGGCGGGGACCGGCGCCGTGCTGGAGCCGGACGCCCGCCGGGCGGAGCTGGTCACGCCGACCGGAGCCGCGATCCTCGCCACCGTCGCCCGGTTCGAGCGACCCGCCATGGCCCTGGAGCGGGTTGGCTACGGCCTGGGCGCCCGGCCGGACCCGCACAACGCTGTCGCCCTCTGGGTAGGGCGGGCGGCGGCCGAGGCGGCGGCGGTGTCGGTGATCGAGGCGAACGTCGACGACATGGCGCCGAACCTCCTCGCCGCGGCGGCCGAGGACCTGCTGGCGGCCGGGGCCCTGGACGTCTCCATCGTGCCGTCGCTGATGAAGAAGGGACGTCCCGGCCACCTGGTGACCGTGCTCGCGGAGCCGGCCCGCGCCTGCGAGCTGGCGCGCCTGCTCCTCCGGTCCACGACGACGCTGGGGGTGCGGATGACCGCCGCCTCCCGCCTGGTGGCAGGTCGGCGGACGCTGGAGGTGGAGACGGGCAGGGGCAGGGTGCGCGTCAAGGTCAAGGAGCTGGACGGGGAGCCCGTCGACGTCGCCCCCGAGTACGAGGACTGCCGGCGGCTGGGCGGCGACCTGTCGGCCGTCATGCGGCAGGCCGCCGACGCGGCCCGTCGGGAGCTCGGGCTCTCGTGACCGCCGCTCGGCTCGACGGCAGGGCGGTCGCCGCCGGGATCCTGGCCGAGGTCGAGGAGCGGGTGCGAGCGCGCGCCGAGGCCGGCCTGCCCCGACCGCACCTCGCCGTGGTGCTGGTGGGGCACAACGAGGCATCCGAGACCTACGTGCGCGGCAAGCGCCGGGACGCGGAGCGGGTCGGCATGACCTCGTCCGACCATCGGCTGCCGGCCACCGCCACGACCGAGGAGGTGGTGGGGCTGGTCGCCTCGCTCAACGGCGACCCGGAGGTCAGCGGCGTCCTGGTCCAGCAGCCGCTGCCGCCCCAGGTCAGCGTCGCGGCGACGGTCGAGGCGGTCGACCCGGTCAAGGACGTGGACGGCTTCCATCCCGTCAGCGCGGGCCGCCTCCTGCTCGGGCAGCCCGGCCTGGTCGCGTGCACGCCCGCCGGCATCCTCCGCATCCTCGACCACTACGGCGTCGGCCTGGAGGGCCGCCGCGCCGTGGTCGTCGGCCGTAGCAACCTCGTGGGCAAGCCTGCCGCGCTGCTGCTGCTGGGCCGCAACGCCACGGTGACCGTCTGCC
>DATFRD010000381.1:0-7877 GCA_035263645.1 Candidatus Dormiibacterota bacterium
CAAGGGCACGCAGCCTCGCCTCGAGCAGAGCCGGCCGCGTGGGGACTGTGGATGAGTCGGACGGATGCATCTCCGCAGCCCGCCGGCCGGGCCCGGCTCCGGGAGCTCCGCAGCCACGCAATCGTACAACAGCCCCGGAGAGCGTCCGGCAGAGGCGGCGGGAGGGGTCATCGTGGCACGCTCTCCCCATGGGAACCGCGCCGCTCGCCTCCCGCCACTGCGTCCCCTGCGAGGCCGGGACGCCGCCGCTGACCGCCGAGGAGACCGGCCCGCTGCTGGCCCAGGTGCCGGGCTGGACGATCGAGGAGGCCGAGGGCCACTCCCAGCTGGTCAGGGCCTACCGCTTCCGGGACTTCGTGACGGCGGTCGACTTCGTGAACCGGATCGTGCCGGTGGCCGAGGCCGAGGGACACCACCCCGACCTGCTGGTGACGTGGGGCCGCGTCCGCGTGCAGCTGTGGACCCATGCCGCGGGCGGCCTGACCGAGAACGACTTCGTCATGGCGGCCCAGATCGACCAGCTCCAGTAGCCCCCTCCCCCAACCCCTCCCGCGAGGGGAGGGGGCCACCTCGGCTCAGGCCCGTGGCCGGCTCGCGGACACGCTGGGCTGCGTCGCGGCCCGGCGCAGCCGGTCCAGCACGGTCACCGCGTCCGGGCCCTCCGGCACCCCCAGCAGCACGCCGTCGACGAGCGGCCGCGCCTCGGTCAGCAGCTGCTCGGCCAGGCGCAGCCCGGCCTCCCGCTCGCCCTCAGGGGCCTGGCGCATCGCCTCCAGCACGGCGTCGGGCACAGCCACGTCCGGCACCTCGTGGCGGAGGTACTCCGCCTCGCCGAAGCTCCTGAGCGGGCTCACCGCCAGCAGGACGGGCACGCGCCGGTCGCCCAGCTCCGCCAGCATCCGGCGCAGGCCGTCCAGCTCGTGCAGCGGCCACGTGACCAGGAAGCGCGCCCCGGCCTCGACCTTGGCCCGGGTCCTGGCCAGCTCCCGCTGAGCGTCGCCGGCGTTCGGGTTGAAGCGGGCGCCCACGCAGAAGGAGGTCTGCGCATCCAGGGCCAGCCCGTTGCAGTCCTGGCCCCGGTTGAGCCCGGAGAGCAGCCCGATCAGGCCAACCGAGTCCACCTCCCAGATGCCGTCGACGTTCGGGTAGTCGCCACGCAGTGGCGGGCTGCCCGTCCTGCAGATCACGCTGCGGATGCCGAGAGCGTGGGCCCCGAGCAGGTCCGCCTGGAGGGCCATGATGCTGCGGTCCCAGGTGGTGACCGTCAGGATGGGTTCCACCCGGGCGTGCTGGCGGAGGTGCAGCGCCAGGCTCATCGGGCTCATCTGGGCGCGCGCGCTGGGCCGCGGCGCGATCGCGAAGAGATCCACGCCCCGCTCGCTCAGGATGGCCACGTGCTCGCCCGCGTGTTCGGGGCGGCCGCCCAGCGGCGGTGTGACCTCGACCGCGACGACGAAGCGACCCGCCGCCAGGCGCTCGTCGAGGCCCCACTGGCCGGCGCCGGCTGCCGCCGGCTCCGGCTGCCCGGCTGCGGGCGGGCGCCGGGCCGAGCTCCTCGCCGGCGCCAGGCCGGCCACCGCTGCCGCTGCGGCCCGGACGTGGTCGGGCGTCGTGCCGCAGCAGCCACCCACCATCACCGCGCCGGCCTCCACGTAGCGCCTGACGTGGCGGGCGAAGTACTCGGTGTCGCTGGTGTACTGGAAGCGGCGGCCGCCGATCATGCGGGGCATGCCCGCGTTGGGCTGCGCGATCAGCGGCAGGCTGGTGTGCCTGCCCAGCTCGCGCAGCATGCCGAGCAGCCCCTGCGGCCCGAGCGTGCAGTTGCTGCCGATGACGGCCACGGGCAGGCGCTCCAGGGCCCCCGCCACCTGCCGGGGGCTCTCGCCGCCCAGCGTCTGGCCGTCATCCGCGAACGTAGCCTGGGCCACCAGCGGGAGGTCGCACGCGGCCGCGGCGATGCCGACCGCCTCGACGAGCTCCGCCAGGTGGCCGAACGTCTCGAACACGAGCAGGTCCACGCCCGCGGCGGCCAGCGCCTCGACCTGCTCGCGGACGGCGGCGGCGCGCTCCTCCGGGTCCACGTGGCCGCGCTGGCCGACGCTCACCGCGGGGGAGATCGAACCCGCCACCAGCACCGGCCGGCCCGCCTCAGTCCTGGCCTCCAGCGCGATGCGGACACCGGCGGCGTTGATCTTGCGAACGAGGTCGCCGTGTCCATGGGCGGCGAGCCGCAGCCGGCTGGCGCCGAACGTGTTGGTCTGGATGACGTCGGCGCCGGCGTCCAGATAGCCGGAGTGGACGGCCCTGACCAGGCCCGGGTTGGAGAGGTTGAGCTCGGGCAGCGACCGGTCGAGCGAGATCCCGGCCGCGTGCAGCATGGTTCCCATCGCCCCGTCGACGACCAGCACCCGCTCCCTGAGCGCCGTCCAGAGGTCGGTCACCGCGCGTCCTCCAGCGCCTGCAGGATCTCCAGGGCGACCTGGGCCATCAGCCGGTCCTGGTAGCGCGAGAGGTAGAGCCCGGCCAGCGCCTCGACCCGGCTGAGGCGATAGGTGACGGTGTTGGGGTGGACATGCAGCCGCCTGGCAGCGCGCTGCAGGCTTCCGTTCTCCCGGAAGTACACCGCCAGTGTCCGGAGGTAGTCGGACCGGTGGCGGCGCTCGTGGACCACGATCGGGCCGAGCACCTCGTCGGCGAACGCCCGGAGCTCGGCGGGCTCGGGGACCTGCAGCAGCAGCCGGTGGATCCCGAGGTCCTCGAACGCCACGACCTCGCCGACACGCCCCAGGCGGCGCGCGGTCTCGATGGTCCGCCGCGCCTGCGCGTACGCCCTGGCGATGTCGACCGGCTCCCGGCAGGCCCCGCCCAGGCCGGCGGTCAGCACCGCGGCGGGGAAGGAGTGGCGCACGTGCTCCAGGCAGGCCCGCGCCAGCGACTCGGCGCCGCCGGCCGGCCGGGCCGCCTCCGGCGCCACGACGACCATCTCCTCGTCCCGGATGGCGACGACCGCGCCGGGGGCGCGGCCGGCGACCAGGTGCTCGACGCTGGCGAAGACCCGGCGCCGGCGGGCCGCCGTCTCGACGCCGGCGCCGGCCCGCGGCTCGACCGCGTCGTCCATCACCAGGCACAGAACCCGGTGCGGGTGGGCAGCGTCGTAGCCGAGGTGCTGCGCCCACCGGCGGGTCTCGTCCGGGCTGCCCGCCCGCCCCAGGAGCAGGCCCTCCACCAGGTCGTCCCGCACGCGGCCGGCGGCGGCGGCCACGACGCGCTCCCGGCCCAGGATCACGCCGCAGATGGTGGCAGCGTGCTCGGTGACCAGCAGGCTCAGGTCCTCCCCGGCGTCCGGGGCGGAGGCCTCCTCGGCGAGCAGGTGGGCCACGATGTCCTCGCCCACCTGGATCGGCGCCACGACCAGCGCTGGGCCCGCGTCGGCCGCAGGCAGCCGGAGGGCCCGCCGGGTGTGCGCGACCGCGCCCAGCACCCGTCCCAGCCCTCGCCCGGCGACCAGCTCGCGTGCCCGCCGCAGCGCGTCCTCGCCGCCTGCCCCCGGTCCGGCGGCCGCCAGCACCTCCAGGGTCGGGCTGACCACCGTCGCGGGGGCGCCCGTCCGGCTGGCCAGGAGGGAGATGACGCCCCCCAGGTCCGCGCTCTGGAGCGCCAGGCCGGCCAGGTGGTGGTAGATGGCGACCAGATCGCGGAGCACGCGGTTCTCCCGGCTGACGCCGTCGCTCGTTCCGAGTCCTTCCGCGGACGGCGCGGCCGCCACGGCAGCAGGGTAACCCAGGCCCGGCCCGCAGACATTGGTCTGGAGCACAAATCGCGGACCGGCGAACCTGTGACCACCCTCGCGGGGCTGCGCGTTCGAGGTCGCGGTCGCGGTTGTGTCGTCACACAGGAACGGCCCGACAGGATCTGGCGGAACCGCCATTGCACCGGGCCCGGCGGCCGCCTAACGTCGGGGACGATGAGCACGACCTTCAGCACCTCGTCCCGGCACTTCGTGACGAGCGAGAGCGTGACCGAGGGTCACCCCGACAAGCTCTGCGACCAGGTCTCGGACGCCGTGCTGGACGCCATGCTGGCCCAGGACCCGCTGTCCAGGGTGGCCTGCGAGACCGCGACCACGACCGGCCTCGTCCTGGTGGCCGGGGAGGTCACGACCACGGCCGTGGTCGACGTGGCCGCGGTGGTCCGCGACACCATCCGCCGGATCGGCTACGTCGACCCGGCCTGCGGCTTCTCCGCGGACGCCTGCGCGGTGCTGGTGGCGCTGGGCCGGCAGAGCCCGGACATCGCCCAGGGCGTCGGCCTCGCGCTCGAGGCGCGCGAGACGGGCGACCAGGACGAGCTCAGCCAGACGGGCGCGGGCGACCAGGGCATGATGGTCGGCTTCGCCTGCGACGAGACCCCGGAGCTCATGCCGCTCCCGATCAGCCTGGCCCACGGCCTGACCCGGCGCCTGGCCCGGGTACGGCGGTCGGGCGAGCTGGCGTACCTGCGCCCCGACGGCAAGAGCCAGGTCACCGTGGAGTACGCGTACGGCCGGCCGCGGCGGGTCGAGGCGGTCGTGATCTCGACCCAGCACGACGAGTCGGTGTCCTCCGAACGCATCCGGGCCGACGTCCTCGACCACGTGGTGCGGTCCGTCGTGCCCGCCGACCTGCTCGATGAGCGGAGCCGGCTCTACGTCAACCCGACCGGCCGCTTCGTGGTCGGCGGCCCGGCGGGGGACGCCGGGCTCACCGGGCGCAAGATCATGGTCGACACCTACGGCGGCGCCGTGCGCCACGGAGGCGGGGCGTTCAGCGGCAAGGACCCGACCAAGGTCGACCGCTCCGCCGCCTACGCGACGCGCTGGGTGGCGAAGAACCTGGTGGCGACCGGCCTGGCCCGCCGCTGCGAGGTCCAGGTCTGCTACGCGATCGGGAAGGCCACGCCCCTGGCCGTGGGCCTGGAGACGTTCGGCACCGCAGAGGTGCCCGACGACCAGCTGCTGGAGGCGGTCAACGCCACGTTCGATCTGCGCCCGGCAGCCATCATCCGCGACCTGGACCTGCGCCGGCCCATCTACGCCGCCACCGCCGCGTACGGCCACTTCGGCCGCACGGACATCGACGCCCCCTGGGAGGCGACGAACCGCGTCGACGCCCTGCGGGCCCATGTGGAGGCGACGGTGTGAACCCGAGCAGCCCCCTCCCCCAACCCCTCCCGCGAGGGGAGGGGGGCCGCCTCAGGAGTCCCTCCCCCCTTGCGGGGGAGGTGGCCCGCCAGGGCCGGTGG
The DNA here is from genome assembly GCA_035263645.1 of Candidatus Dormiibacterota bacterium. Classification (GTDB taxonomy): domain Bacteria; phylum Chloroflexota; class Dormibacteria; order Dormibacterales; family Dormibacteraceae; genus CF-161. Next base: position 5,281 of record DATFRD010000381.1, read on the forward strand.
GGGGGACGGAGCAGACGGAGCAGCCCCCTCCCCCAACCCCTCCCGCGAGGGGAGGGGGGCGACGCCGCGCCATGACCTATGTGCCGCTGGGGGTGCACCTGGTCGGCAGCATCCCGCTCAGGAGCTCAGAGGAGGTGTTCAGCACGATGGCGGCCGGCCTCGGCGACCGGGTGCGCCGGCTGCCCGACGGCGAGACCGGGCCCAGGGCCGACTGGATCGTCTGGCAGTACCCGGTCCTCAGCGCCCGGCCCGAGTTCGAGATCGGGCCGCCGGAGCTCGGCTTCTACCGGCCCCTGCCGAGGGTCCAGCTCCGGGCGGGCGTGGACGGCGCCGGCCTCAGGTTCGAGTCGCTGGGCTACGCTGCTGCCGCCCGCGCGTCGTACCGCGACTTCGCCCGGCTCAAGCGGGACCGCGTGCTGCCCAGCGGGTGTCGCTTCCAGGTCTGCCTGCCCACCCCGCTGGCGCCCATCAGCGCCTTCGTGGCCCTCGGGGACCAGGCCGCGGTCGAGGGGCCGTACGAGGCGGCGCTCATGGCCGAGCTGGACGAGGTCATCGAGTCCATCCCCCCGGACCAGCTCGCCGTCCAGTGGGACACGAACTTCGAGCTCGGCATGCTGGAAGGCGTCTTCCCGGTCTGGTTCACCGACGTCAAGGGCGGCATCCTGGAGCGCCTGCTGCGCATCAGCCGCCGCGTGCCCCCCGACGTCGAGCTGGGCTTCCACCTCTGCTACGGCGACAGCCAGCAGGGGTTCCACCGCGAGCCGGACGACATGGGCCGGCTGGTCGAGGTGGCGAACGCGCTCTCCGCCAGCCTCGGCCGGCCGCTGAACTGGATCCACATGCCGATCTCCCGCGACCGGACGGAGCCGGGCTTCTACGCGGGGCTGGAGGGGCTGAGGCTGCGCCCCGAGACCGAGCTGTACCTGGGCCTGCTCTACCCGGAGGACGGCGTCGAGGGCGCGCGTCGACGCATCGATGCGGCGCGGGCCTTTCCCGGCGAGTTCGGCGCCGCCACCGAGTGCGGGTGGGGCCGCCGTCCGCCTGGGCTCCTGGCCCAGCTGGTCGACCTGCACAGGGAGCTGAGCCGCCCGGTGTCCGTCTCCGCCGGGCAGGCCGCGTCGGCGGTGTTCGCGTGGCCGGCGACGTTCCCCCGGATGCCCGACGAGGAGTGGGTCCGCTCCCCGGTGGACCCCTTCGGGCTCCAGTACGACACCGTCGACAACCACGGCTGGTACCGGAACCTGGACCCGACAGTGGAGCAGCTGGCCGGTGCGCTGCGGCCGGGCGAGGTCCTGGTGGACTACTCGGGGGGGACCGGCATCCTCCTGGACCGCCTGCGGCTGCGGATCTTCGACCGCGAGGTGGGGATGGCCATCGTGGACAGCTCGCCCAAGTTCCTGCGGGTGGCCCTCGACCGCTTCCGGCACGACCACCGGGTGGCCTTCCGCCAGCTGCACTTCCTGCGGGAAGAGAGGCGGCTGGAGTCGCTGGACGAGGTGCTCCGGCCGCTGCTCGCGGAGCGCCCGGTCGACGCCATCGTATCCACGAACGCGATCCACCTCTACACCGACCTGGGGGCTACGCTGCGGGGCTGGCGGGCCGTGCTCGACTCCGGGGGTCGCGTGTTCGTCAACTCGGGCAACGTCCGCAACCCCGCCGCAGGGCCCGGCGAGTGGATCCTCGACGAGACGGTGTACGTGGTGCACGAGGTGGCGACCGGGCTCGTGCGCACCGACGCCCGCTACGCCGCCTACCGGGACGTGCTGGACGACCCCGACCGGATGCGCCGCCACCTGACGTTCCGGGACCGGGTGTTCGTGGCCCCGCGCCCGCTCGCGTTCTACACGGCGGAGCTGGCGGCGGCCGGCTTCGAGCTGGACGGCGTCGCGCAGGCCACGATCGTCGCCGACGTCGACGACTGGTACGAGCTGCTGAAGGCGTACCACGAAGCGGTCCTGGGCTGGGTCGGCGGGTCGACGAAGGTCGAGGGCCGGCCGCCCACGGACGGAGCGGTCGAGGACCGGCTCAAGCTGATCCGCCACGCGATGGACGTGATCTTCGGCGGCCGCCGGACCTTCCGCTGCTGCTGGACCTACCTCACCGCGCGGCGGTCGTGACCGCGAGCTGACGCACCACGCGGGCCGGGTTGCCCCGCACGAGCGCGTACGCCGGCACGTCCCGCGTCACCACGCTGCCGGCGGCCACCAGGGCTCCCTCGCCGATGGTCACCCCGCAGATGATCGTCGCATTGGCGCCGATGCTGGCGCCCCGGCGCACGAGCGTGGGTACGACCTCCCAGTCCCCGGTGCCGAGGATCTGGCCGTCGTCGCCGGCGGCGCGAGGGAAGCGGTCGTTCGTGAAGCAGACGTGGGGGCCGACGAAGGCGCCGTCCTCGATCGTCACGCCGCTGGGGATGAACGCGAACGCCTCGACCTTGACGTTCCGGCCCAGCGTGACGCCGCGCTGGATCTCGACGAACGAGGCGATCTTGCAGCCGTCCCCGACGGCGCAGCCGTACAGGTTGACCTGGTCGGGGTGATGGATCACGACACTGGCGCCGAGCCGGACATCGGGGGCGATCATGACGGTCTCCTTTT
>DATFRD010000382.1:0-10243 GCA_035263645.1 Candidatus Dormiibacterota bacterium
ACCGGGAGCCCGTCCTCCTCGATCGGGATGACGGCGACGCGCAGGTCGCCGTGGGCGGGGTCGTGCACGGTGATCGGCTCGCCGGGCTGGGCATGGACGCCGTCGATCGTGTTGCGGAGGCCGGGGTCGTTCGTGTTGGTCACGATCGAGCGGCCCTTGAGCCACACCACGTAGACGGCAGCCAGGCCACTAGCCGTCGCCTCGGGGCTCGGCAGCGACGTCGCGCGTCGCTGGAGGTCGTCGATGCCGGCGGCACCCGCCAGCCGCTGCCGGTACTGGGTGGCCTGCTGCGCCAGGTCGCGGTCGATCGTCCGGCTGAGCTGCGCGCTGAGCAGGGCCAGGGTGAGAAGCTCCAGCCCCAGCAGCACCGCCAGCGACACCGCGCACCAGAGCAGGGTCAGCCGGAACCGGAGGCTCAGCGCCGGCACGGGGCTCGGTCCCTCCCCCCTTGCGGGGGAGGTAGCCCGCCAGGGCCGGTCCCGGGGTACCCAGGAAATCGCGGTGATGGGGTGCGGATTTCCTGGGGTGGTGAGGGGGGGTTCAGGAAGGGGGGGCTTGCCCCCTCTTGCATGCTCACCCGTCGCCCCCAACCCGCAGGCGGTACCCGGCACCCCTGACCGTGTCCAGGCTCACGTCCGGCGGCCAGGGCACTTTCTGGCGCAGGTAGCGGACGTAGACGTCGACCACGTTGCTCTCGGCCTGCGACTCGTACGGCCAGGCGTTGCCGCTGATCTGCGCCCTCGTCAGCACCTGGTTGGGATGCCGCACGAAGAGCTCGAGCAGGGCGCACTCGCGCACGGTCAGGACCGCCTGGTGCCCGGCGCCGCGGGCCGACCGCTGCCTCAGGTCGAGCACGAGCCCGCCAGCCCTCAGCTCCACGGCGCTGGCCTGGTCGCGCCGGATGAGTGCCCGGATGCGGGCCAGCAGCTCGTCGAAGACGAACGGCTTGGTGAGGTAGTCGTCGGCGCCCTGCTCGAGGCCCGTCACCTTGGAGCCGACGTCGTCCTTGGCCGTCAGCACGAGGATGGGCAGGCGGGGATCCCGGGAGCGGAGGGCCCGCAGAACCTCGAGCCCGCTTCGGTCGGGAAGGATCAGGTCCAGCAGCACGAGGTCGACCGGCTCGGTGCCGGCGAGCAGGAGCGCAGTCTCGGCGTCGCCGGCGACGGCGCAGGCGTAGCCCTCCGCTGCCAGCCCCTTGCACAGGAAGGAGGCGATCCGGGGCTCGTCCTCGACCACCAGGATCAGCACGTCACGGGTCGCCCCGAAGGATGCCGAGGGCGCCCCCCTCCCCCAGCTGCATGCTTCACGCCGGTCAGTGGTGGCCGCCGCCCCCGGGCCTTTCGCCTGACCCCCCGCTGGAGCCGCCGTGGTCGTCGGCGGGGTAGGTGTAGACCGGCGGCGGGACGACCGTCACCGGCACCGGCGCCCGCGCCGGCGGTGGCACGAGAACGGGCGCCGGCACGGTCTCGGACGTGCCGCTCGGGCTCGCTACGACGGACACGACGGGCCCGGACGACGCGCCGGGCGCCGGCGAGCTCGGCACGGCCACCTCGATGCGCGCCGGCAGACGCGTGTCCTGGCCGCCAAGGAAGCTGCCCGCCCTGAGGGCAAGAGTCCCCGACAGGCCACTGCGGCTTGCCACGACGCCCGTCAGCACCAGGCCGGCCAGCATGCCGACCAGGAGGACGAGCAGCGCCTGCCGGCGGACGAGCCAGACGCCCATACCCACGAAGGAATACACCTCCGGGGTACGTTCGGACTCACGCGGGTCGACCACGCAACCACCTCGCACGCATCAGACGGACTTGAGCAGGCCGTCGACGAACGAAGGCCACGGGGCCTCCTCGCCGGCGGGCATGGCGGCCGCGAGCATGCCGAGCGTCTGGAGGGCCGTCTGGGGGCGCCGCCGGGCGTCCGGCTCCAGCAGCGAGTGGATGACGTCGTCCAGCTCGAGCGGCAGCGATGGGACCAGCTCGGTCGCCCGCATCGGTACGGTCAGCAGCTGCGGGTAGTCGCAGCCGGGGGCGGCGTCGTCCACCCGGAACGCGGGACCGCCGGTCGCGAGCTCATAGAGGATCGCGCCAAGCGCGAACAGATCCATGGACGGGCTGCTGGGCGCGCGCAGGCACTGCTCAGGCGCCATGTAGGCGCGCACGCCGTGCGGGCGTCCGGGGGGCGCCGGCCGGCCTGCCGGCCGCGCCAGCTCGAAGTCCAGCAGCACCGCGCGGCCGTCGCGAACCGCCACGTTGGCCGGCGTGAGGTCGAGGTGGACGACGCACCAGTCGTGCAGGTAGTGCAGGGACGAGGCGAGCTGCATGCCGGTGCGCACGACCTCGCCGGCGGGCAGGGGACCGTCCTCCTCGACGAGGGATGCGAGCGTGGGGCCCTCCACGTACTCCAGGACGAGGTGCGGGACGGGGTTCGCATGGGCGTCGTCGAGCAGGCGCTGGACGCCCGGATGGGCGAGGCGGCGCAGCGTCCGCGCCTCGTGAGCCAGCTGGCGGGACGCCCGCCCGTCGCCGAGCCGGCCCCCGGACGGCAGCTTGACCACGACGTGGGCCCACAGAGGCGCGCTCCACGCCAGCCAGCTCTCGGTCCGGCGGCCCTCGCCCAGCCGCTCACATGCGAACAGTCCGCGGCAGATGCGCTGTCCCGGAGAGAACCGGGGAGGCGGCTCCACCAGGCCCTCGAGCTCGAAATCCGTCGTCAACGCCTGCATGGTGATGGTCCTCCTGTGCGGAGGCGGCCGCAGGGCGGTCGCCACCCGCCCCGCCTGCTACTGGGTCCGGTCCGTCTGGGCGGTCTGAGACGAGCTCGACTGGCGGCGGCGGGTGAACACCCGGGCCGCGCCCCTGATCCTTCGCCACATGCACATCACCTCGATGGTGGCTGGGCCCGGCGCCGCCCCGATGAGAGCAGGATGAGGACTCTCTCATCTTCGGCCGCCGGCGCCGTCATGCGATCGTTGTCCGGTGTCCCAGGGAGCGCGTGGCCGCGGTGAGCCGGTCTCGGCGGCTCCCGTGTGCGACATGGCCGACCTGACGGCCCCACCTCCGGCGCCTGCGGCCGGCGGCCCCGGACCGGAGCGACCGGCGATCTGAGCCGGGCCGGGGCGGGGGAAGCGCAGGGCCCGCGAGCCCCTGGCGCCCGGGCGGGCCGGTCGCGGGTGAGCTCCCTCCCCTACTTCGGCCTCGGGCTGGGCGCCTTCCTCGCGCTGTACCTGCCCCAGCCGCTCCTGCCCGACCTGGACCGGGACCTCGGCACCAGCCCGGCCGTGACCGGGCTGGTGATGACGGCCGCCCTCCTCGGCTTCGCCGCCGCCGGGCTGCTCCCGGAGGGCCGGCCGGCGCGCACGCTCCGGCTGGCCACCGGGCTCACGGTCGCCGGCGGCCTGCTGGCGGCGCTCAGCCCCGCCGTGTGGGTGCTGCTCGCCGCTCGGGCCGGACAGGGCGTCGGCGTGGGGCTCCTGGTGGCCGGCGGCCTGGCCGACGTGCCGCGGCGACTGCCGGCCGCGGCCGCCGGCCGCGTCACGGGGGCGCTCATCGCAGGCACGGCGCTCGGCGGGCTCGGCGGCCGGCTCACCGGCTACACCGGCAACTTCCTCGGCTGGCGCGGTGCGTTCGTGGTCGGGGCGGTCGGCCTGCTGGCGGCCGTTGTGCCCAGCCTGCGCGCGCTGCCCCTGCACACCCCCCGACCCGCGCCGGCAGGCGCGGGTCGGGACGGACCCGTTCCGCTCTCGCTGCTGGCGGCCGGGCTGTTCATCCTGTTCGTGTCCGTGGGCATGTTCGACCTGCTCCCGTACCGGCTGGCCGCCGCCCCGTTCCACCTGCCTCCGCTGCTCGGCGACCTGGTCTACCTCGTGTTCGTGCCGGCGACGTTCACGGGCGTGGCGGCGGGGCGCGCGATCGACCGCTTCGGCCGGCGCACCGTCGTCCTCGGCACCGCGGCGGCCGAGATCGGGCTGATGCTGCTCGGCCTGCTCCCCTCGCTCCCAGCTATCACGCTGGCCGCCGCCGGGGCCATCTGCGGCACCGTGAGCCTGCACGTCGCCCACAGCGGCGCGGCCGCCGCGCACGGGCGGGCGGCGGTCGGCCGCTACCTGGCCGCCTACTACGTGGGCGGCGCCGTCGCAGCGCCCGTGCTCGCGGCTACGTACCTGCGCTGGGGCTGGCCAGGGGTGGTGCTGCCGCTCTGCGGCACGGTGCTGGCGGTCGCCGTGCTGGCCGCGGCCGGCGACCGCCGCGTCAGGCGCGACCGGTGAGCAGGCCCACCGTGCCCAGGGTCAGGAGCCGGATGGCGGGGTCTCGCCAGCCGGCCCGCCCGGCGAGCGTGACCAGCTCTTCCGGCGTCCTGTACGAGCCGACCGTGGCGCTGAGGTAGCGGTACGCGTCGGGGGCGCCGGAGATCCAGCCCCCCAGCCGCGGCAGGATGTGGACCAGGTAGCCGCGGTAGGCGGCGCCCAGCGGGCCGGGCCGCGGCCTGACGAACTCCAGCACCACCGCCCGGCCGCCGGGCCGGAGCACCCGGCGCATCTCGCGCAGCCCGAGCTCGGGGTCGGCCAGGTTGCGCAGGCCGAACGCGATCGTCGCCGCGTCGAAGCTGGCGTCGCCGAAGGGGAGGCGCAGGCCGTCGCCGCGGACGTACCGGGGCCCCCTGACGTGCGTGCCGGCCACCTCGAGCATCCGGCCGCTGAAGTCCAGGCCGACGACGAGCCCGCCGGGCACCAGCCGGCGCAGCTCGCCGCTCAGCTTCCCGGAGCCGCAGGCCACGTCCAGGGCCGCCCCGGAGGCGGGCGGCGCCGCCGCCCGGGCCGCGAGGCGCCGCCAGCGGCTGTCGGCGCCGAACGACAGGACCGTGTTCAGCAGGTCGTAGCGGCCGGCGATGCGGTCGAACATGACGCGCACCGCGGCCGCGTCACGCTCGGCGACCATCCCACGCACGCAGGAGCTCGGCCTCCCGCTCAGCGCTGAGCTGGGCCGGCCGCCGCAGCCTTCCACCGGCGTCGACCGCCGCCGGGCTGACCCCCGAGGCCGCCCAGGCCCTGGTGTCCCGTATCGTCGCGTCGAGGTCCCGGAACCGGAGGCCGGCCGCCAGCGCGCGGTCGATCGGCATCCCGAGGCTGCCCAGGGACGGCGGGACCCACAGCGGCAGCTCGGAGTAGGGCTGGACCCGGTGCTCCAGCAGGAACTCGTCGGCCACCCAGGTCAGCGGGGCCAGGCCGCAGCGGGCCAGCAGCTCACCCATGGCGAGCGGGCCGGCCGGTCCGGTGACGTTGAATGTCCCGCCCCGGCCCGCCTCGACCATGTCCAGGATCCACTCTGCCTGGTCGCGCGCGTCGATGAACTGCACCTGCCGGTCCGGGGCGCCGGGAGCCAGCACCTCACGGCCGCGGTCGAGCCGTGTGACCCAGTACGTGAAGCGCCCGGTGGGGTCGTGAGGCCCGACGATCAGGCCGGAACGGACGACGAGCCCGGCGTGTCCGTACACGCCGGTCACGACCTCCTCGCAGAGCGCCTTCAGCCCGCCGTAGGCTGCGGTCACGTCCTCCGTCGAGGGGTCGTCGAGCCGGATGACGGGGCCCGTCTCCGACCGGTCGTGGCCATCGAGCGGGTAGACCGATCCGGTGGAGACGAACGCGTAGACGCCGGCGGAGCCGCGCAGGAGCTCGGCCGACTGCCTGACCACCCGGGGCACGAAGCCGGACGTGTCGACCACGGCGTCCCACGTCCGGCCCCGCAGCGACCCCAGGTCCCCGTCGCGGTCGCCGCGCAGGTGCTCTACGTCCGGGAAGAGGCCGGGATTGCTGCGCCCGCGGTTGAAGACGCTGACGACGTGGCCGCGCTCGAGCGCTGCCGCGACGACGTGGCGGCCGAGGAAGACCGTGCCGCCGAGGACGAGGGTCCTGGAACCAGCTGCCATATCGAACAGATCCCCTGGCCGACGCCGATGCACATGGTCGCGAGACCGTACTCGACCTGCCGGCGGTTCATCTCGTGGACGAGGGTACTGACCAGCCGCGCACCGCTGCACCCGAGCGGATGGCCGAGCGCGATGGCGCCGCCGTTGACGTTGACCTTTTCCTCGTCCAGCCCGAGCAGCCGCATGCACGCCACGGCCTGGGCGGCGAACGCCTCGTTGAGCTCCACCAGGCCGACCGCGTCCACGTCGATGCCGGCGGCCGCGAGCGCTCGGTACGTGGCCGGCACCGGCCCCACGCCCATGTAGTCGGGGTGGACGCCCGCCGCGGCCGCGGCCACGAACCGGGCCAGCGGCCGGAGCCCGCGCTCGTCCGCCTCGCGCCCGCTCATCAGGACGAGCGCGGCCGCCCCGTCGTTGAGGGGGGAGGCGTTGCCGGCGGTCACCGTGCCGTCCTTCTCGAACGCCGGCCGAAGCCTGGCCAGCGACTCCAGCGTCGAGTCCCGCCGCGGCCCCTCGTCGGCCGTCAGCACCAGCGGATCGCCGCGCCGCTGGGAGACGGTCACCGGCACGATCTCGGCGTCGAAGCGCCCGGCGTCCTGGGCGGCCACCGCGCGCTCGTGGCTGCGCAGCGCGAACTCGTCCTGGACCTCCCGCACCACCTCGTACCGGGCGGCGACGCGCTCGGCCGTCTCGCCCATCTGCAGCGTCCCGTACGCCTCCGCCATGCGCGGGTTGACCAGCCGCCAGCCGAGCGCCGTGTCGTGCGCCGTCTGCGGGCCGCGTGGGTACCCGCCGTCCGGCTTGGCCATGACCCACGGCGCCCTGGTCATGCTCTCCACGCCGCCGGCGACCATGACCCGCGCCCCTCCGGCCTGGATCTCGCGGGCAGCGGTGACCGTTGCCTGCATGCCCGACCCGCAGAGCCGGTTGACCGTCTGGCCGGGCACCTCGACCGGGAAGCCCGCCAGCAGCAGGCCCATCCTGGCCACGTTGCGGTTGTCCTCGCCGGCCTGGTTGGCGCAGCCGAACACCACGTCCTCGACGTCCGCGGGGCCGACGCCGGCCCGGTCCACCGCCTCCTTCATGACCAGCGCCGCCAGGTCGTCGGGCCGCACGTCCTTCAGCTGGCCGCCGTACCGTCCCATCGGAGTGCGGGCGGTCGCCACGATCACGGCGTCGTGCATCTCGGCCATCGTGACTACCTCCCCTGGAAGCGGGGGCTGCGCTTCTCCAGGAACGCGCTCACCCCCTCCTTGAAGTCATCGGTCCGCATCTGAGCCCGCTGGAGCAGGAACTCGAACTCCATGGCCTCCTCCAGCGTGGAGCTCGCGGCGTGGTTCACGGATCGCTTGATGGCGCCCAGCGCCACTGTGGGGCCCGCTGCCAGGCGCTCCGCCACCTCGCGCACCGTGGACTCGAGCGCGTCGGGCTCCACGACCCGGTTGACGACTCCCCGTCGCAGCGCCTCCTCCGCGCCCAGCGGGTCGCCCGTGTAGAACATCTCCAGCGCCTTCGCAGTGCCGACGAGCCGCGGAAGCAGCCAGCTCACGCCGCCGTCGACCGTGAGCCCGATCTTCACGAACGCCTCCAAGAAGGCGGCCTCGGGGACGGCGTAGCGGAGGTCACAGACCAGGGCGAGCGAGGCGCCGATGCCGGCCGCCACGCCGTTCAGGGCCGCGATCGTCGGCTTGGGCATCGTCCGCAGCCGGGACAGGAGGGCCTCGTAGTCCTGCCCGAGCGACCCGATGTCGCCCTCGCGGCTGCCGAACTCGCGAACGTCGGCGCCGGCGCAGAAGGCGCGGCCCTCGCCAGTGACGACGACCACCCGCGCGCCCTCCTCGCGCTCCGCCCGCCGCACCGCGTCGGCGAGGGCGCGGCGCAGGGCTCCGTTGACGGCATTCATGCGCTCCGGCCGGTTCAGCCGGATCCAGGCGACGCCGTTCTCGACCGCGTAGCGGACGACCTCGGTCCCCGTCTTCGTGTCCATGGTCACCGCCCCCTGAACTGGGCCCTGCGCTTGTCCAGGAACGCGCGCATACCCTCCTTCTGGTCCTCGGTCGCGAACAGGAAATAGAAGCTCTTGCGCTCCGCGGCCAGGCCTTCGGAGAGCGGCGTCTCGAGCGCCCGGTTGACGGCCTCCTTGGCCAGGCGGACGGCGACGGGCGCTCTGGCGGCCAGGTCGGCCGCGAGCCGCGTCGCCGCCTCGATCGTGACCTCGGCGGGCACCACCCTGTTCACCAGGCCCAGCTGGTATGCGCGCTGGGCCGTGATGGGGGCCCCGCCCAGGCAGACTTCCATGGCCACGTACTTGCCGACGGTCCGGGGCCAGCGCTGGGTGCCTCCGGCGCCGGGGATGATGCCGAGGTTGATCTCCGGCTGGCCGAACCGGGCGCCGTCGCCCGCCACGATCAGGTCGCACATCAGAGCCAGCTCACAGCCGCCGCCGAGCGCGTAGCCGTTCACGGCGGCGATCAGCGGCTTCGTGAACGCCGTCACCGCCGCCCACCGGCCGGTCTGGTCGCGAAGGAGCTGCTCGACAGGCGAGCGCTCTGCCATGTCGCCGATGTCGGCGCCCGCGGCGAAGACCCGCGGACCCCCGGTGAGCACGACCGCACCCACCCCGGCGTCCGCGTCGAAGCGGCGCAGGGCGTCGCCCAGCTCGGCGATCAGGTCCGGGCTGAGGGCGTTCAGGACGCGGGGCCGGTTCAGCGTCACCCGGCCGACCCGGGCCTCCCCGTCCTGCTCGACCAGGACGTGCTCGTACTCCATGGTGGGTATCATCCGGCATGTGAAGACCGGGGCGCGCTTGCTGGACAGCTACGGCCGCGTGGCCGACGACCTGCGGATCTCTGTCACGGACCGCTGCAACTTCCGCTGTGTGTACTGCATGCCGGCGGAGGGGCTGCGCTGGCTCAAGCGCGACGACGTGCTTCGCTTCGAGGAGATCCACCGGCTGGCCCGGATCTTCGTCCGGCGCTACGGCGTCCGCACGATCCGGCTGACCGGGGGCGAGCCGCTGGTGCGGCACCGAATCGAAGAGCTGGTCGCGATGATCAACGAGCTCGACCCGACGCTCGACATCACGATGACGACCAACGGCGTGCTCCTCCGCGAGAAGGCGCGGCTGCTGGCCGAGGCGGGGCTGAAGCGGGTGAACATCTCGCTCGACACGCTGCACATGGACCGGTTCAAGGAGATCGCCAGGGTCGAGGCCTTCGCCCGCACGATGGACGGGATCCGGGCGGCCGAGGCGGCCGGGCTGAGCCCGATCAAACTCAACATGGTCGTCCTGAAGGGCACCAACGACGACGAGGTGGTCGACTTCGCGCGGCTGGCCCGAGAGCGCGGCTACGAGGTTCGGTTCATCGAGTTCATGCCCCTGGACGGCGACGAGATCTGGTCGAACGACCTGGTGGTGCCGAGCCGGCGCATCCAGGAGCAGATCGAGGACCTCTTCCCGCTCCGGCCAGTGCCGACCGACCGCCCAGGCCCCTCCACGAACTACCGCTTCGCGGACGGCGCGCCGGGCGGCGTCGGCTTCATCTCCTCGGTCTCACAGGCCTTCTGCACCACGTGCAACCGGATCCGCCTCACCGCAGAGGGCGGGCTCAGGACCTGCCTGTTCTCGCTGCAGGAGACGCCCCTTCGCGACCTGCTGCGGAGCGGCGTCTCGGACGACCACCTGGCGGCGGTGATCGAGAACGCCGTGTGGCACAAGGAGGAGGGCCACCTCATCAACCAGCCGGGCTTCGTCCGCCCGGCCAAGAGCATGTCGCAGATCGGCGGCTGAGATCCCTGGCCCCTCCCCCCTCGCGGGGGAGGTGGCACGCCAGGGGCCGGAGGGGGGCTGGTTCGGCCTTTCCCCCCCACCCGACCTCCCCCGCGAGGGGGGGCTCCGTCAGGTGAGCTCCAGTTCGTAGGACTCGGCTTCGAAGGTGCCCTGGCCGCCCTCGGGGCGCCAGCCCAGCGGCCCCAGGTGCACGAAGCCGAGCTTGGCGGCGACCCGGCGGCTGGCGTGGTTCTCCCGGCCGGCCCACAGCGTCAGCCGCCGGACGCCCAGGGCCCCCGGCGCCCACGCGACCAGGGCCCGGCCGGCCTCGGTCGCGAGGCCCCGGCCGGCGTGGTCTGAGCGGATCCAGTAGTGGAGCTCGGCCGAGTCGGGGCCGTCGCGATTCACGCCCGCCACGCCGAGCAGCCGGGCGCCGACGGCGTCCACCACGGCGAAGTGGTAGACACGGTCGTCGTGCCATCCCTGCTCCGCATGCCTGACGTTGTCGCGTACGGCGTCGAGCGAGGGACTGACCGCCCAGGGCATCCAGGGCAG
>DATFRD010000383.1:0-12842 GCA_035263645.1 Candidatus Dormiibacterota bacterium
CGGCATCTGCAGCAGGGGAGGCCGCCGCTCGAGGCGGCCTACCGGGGGGCGACCGAGGTCTCCTCGGCCGTCGTCTCCAGCACCTTGACGGCGGTGGGGGTCTTCCTGCCGATCGGCATGGTCGGGGGCATCATCAGCCGCTTCTTCCTGCCTTTCTCCGTCACCGTCACCATCGCGCTGCTGGCGTCGCTGCTGGTGGCCATGACCGTCGTGCCCGTCCTGGTCAGCTTCTTCCTGCAGAGCCGGGCCGGGCGCCTGTCACGCGCGGACCACCGGCCGAACGGGCTGGCGCGGGCCTATGCACCCGCGCTGCGCTGGGTGCTCGCCCGCGGCTGGCGCAAGGCGAGCGTGGTCGTGGTGGCGCTGGCGCTGCTCGCCGGGGCGGCGTCGACGCTCGCGCGGGTTCCGGTGAACTTCTTCGACTCGGGCGGCTCCACCCAGCTCACCGGCACCGTGACCCTGCCGGCCGGCACCACCTCCGACGAGACCAGCCGGCAGCTCCAGTCCTTCGAGACCGCCGCGATGGCGGACCCGGGCGTCAGCATCGTGCAGACCACGGTCGGCAGCTCCGACTACGGCGCCTACACCGCCGCGGCCAGCTCGAACGTGGCCCGGCTCAGAGTGGTGGTCAGGCGGAAGACGGAGGCGGCCGCCGTCGCGAGCCGGCTCCGGGCCGCGCTCGATCGCCTCTACGGCGCAGGCAGCGTCCAGTTCGGCGTGGCCTCGTTCGGCACCCCCACGACCGGCTTCCAGGCGACGGTGAGCGGCACCGACCCGGCCGCGCTGCGCAGGGCGTCGGACCTGGTCGTGGCGCGCCTGCAGGCAGACCACGAGCTGGCCAACGTGAGGTCCGACCTGGCGGCCGAGAAGCCCGAGCGGCTGGTCGCCATCGACCCGACCAGGGCGGCGGCCCACGGCATGTCCGCCCAGACGGTGGGCCTGGCGGTGGCGCGGGCGCTCTCAGCGCAGAATGTCGGAACGCTCGGACCGGGCGGCGCCCCGGTGACGCTGCTGCTCGACCCATCCACGGTGGCCGGGAGCCGGCTGAGCAGCCTGCCGCTCGGACCGGGCACGACGCTGGGGGACGTCGCCACGATCTCGGACACGCTGGCGCCGGCCGTCGTCGACCGCCAGGATGGCATGCGGCAGGTGACCGTCTCGGCCGACGTCACGGCCCGGGACACCCAGGGCGCCACGAACCGCGCGTCGAGCCGGCTCGTCGGCCTGGAGCTGCCGTCGGGCGTCACGCTGTCCTCGGGCAGCTCCAACCAGGACCTGACCAACAGCCTCTTCCAGATGGTGGTGGCCATCGGCGTGTCGGTCGGGATCGTCTTCCTGATCCTGGTCGCGTTCTTCCGCTCGGTCGTGACGCCGTTCGTGATCCTGACCACAATGCCGCTGGCGCTGATCGGCGGCATCCTGGCGCTGTTCGCGTTCCACGCCTCGCTGGGCCTGCCGGCCCTGCTCGGCGTGCTGATGGTCTTCGGCATCGTGGTCTCGAACGCGATCCTGCTGATCGACTTCGTCGAGCGGAACCGGACGGGCCGCTCGTTGAACGAGGCGCTGGTGCTGGCCGGCAGCGTTCGCGTGCGCCCGATCCTGATGACGGCGGTCGCCACCATCGTCGCGCTGCTGCCCGTGGCGGCGGGTGTCAGCACGGCGGGCGGCGGGGGGCTGATCTCCCAGTCGCTGGCGCTCGTTGTCGAGGGCGGCCTCGTCAGCTCGACGTTCCTCACCCTGCTCGTCATCCCGATCGTCTACTCGTGGCTGCGGCGGAGGGCCGGCGGCAGGATGCGGCTGGCCGGCCCCCGTGCCGAGGAGGCACCCGACGCGGCCTGAGCCAGTGGCCGCGGGCAGTCGACCCATCTATATGGCAGCGGTAATATGGGTAGGCATATGAAGACCACGGTCGAAATTGCCGATCCGCTGCTCGCGGCTGCCAGGCGAACAGCTGCGGCCCGCGGGACAACGGTCCGCGCGTTGATCGAAGCGGGACTGCGCCGGGTGCTCGAAGAGCAGGATCGGGACGCGGCGTTCCATCTTCGGGACGTCAGCTTCGGAGGAGACGGCCTCGCCCCGGAGTTCGCGGAGGGGGGGTGGCAGCGTGTGCGAGAGGCGATCTACGAAGGCCACGGCACGTGATCGCAGTCGACACCAACATCCTCGTCTACGCACACCGCCGGGATGCGACCTGGCACGAGCAGGCGAACCGCGTCCTGCAGAGTCTCGCCGAAGGTCCGGAGGCCTGGGCCATTCCGTGGCCCTGTCTGCACGAGTTCCTGAGCATCGTCACCCATCCGCGGATCTATCGCCCGCCGACGCCTCTCGAAACCGCGCTGGATCAGGTGGCCGCGTGGCTGGAGTCGCCGGGCCTCTGCCTTCTCGCCGAGGCATCCGGCGCCTGGGACCTGCTGAGGAAGATCGTGTGGCGAGGCCGCGTCACGGGACCCGTGATCCACGACGCGCGGGTCGCGACGCTCTGCCTGCTGCACGGCGTCCGGGAGCTCTGGACCGTCGATCGCGATTTCGGTCGCTTCGCCGACCTCAAGACCCGGAACCCGCTCATCGAGTCGTGACCGGCACCGCGATCCCGCTCCCGAGGCCGGGCCGGCCTGGCGGCAACGCGTGCCGTCATCCGGGAGACTGGCAGGCGGCCGTGGCATCCTGGGATCCAGGGATGCGCCCCGTACCCTTCGTCCTCGGCCCGACCGGCATCGGCAAGAGCCGCGTCGCGTTCGACATCGCCTGCGCCCTGGGCGGCGAGATCGTCGTATGCGACTCGCGCCAGGCGTACGACCGGCTGGACATCGCCACCAACAAGCCCCCGGCAGCGTGGCTGCGCGAGGTCCGCTACCACCTGGTCGGCGTCGCCGATCCGCGCACGACGTACACGGCGTTCCAGTTCGTGGAGGCGGCCCGGGCCGCGATCGCCGACATCGCCGCGCGGGGCCGCCTGCCGGTCGTCGAGGGCGGGACCATGCTCTGGGCGGATGCGCTGGCCGAGGGCTTCTCGCTGGCTGGGGTGCCGCCCCGGCCCGAGCGACGGGCCGAGCTGCAGAACCTGCCCCTCACCGAGCTTGTGGGCCTGCTGAAACGGCTGGACCCGGCCGCGGCCGTGGACCGCCGCAACCCGGTGCGGGTGGTTCGCGCCATCGAGGTCCTGGAGACGGCCGGGCCGCCGCTCGCCCGGCTGCGCGGGCGCCGGCCGCCGCCCTGGACGGCCGTGCGGGTCGGGCTGACGGCCGACTGGGCCACCATCGACCGCCGGCTGGCCGAGCGCTCGCGGGAGCAGGTGCGGCGGGGCCTGGTGGCCGAGACGAGGGCCGCGCTGGAGTGGGGGGTACCCCGGGGCGCGGCGGTGCTGACCGGGATCGGCTATGCGGAGGCGCTCCGGCACGTGGACGGCGAGGTGTCGCTCGAGGACCTGCCGGAGCTCATGGCCGCTGCCAACCGCCGGTACGCTCGCCGGCAGCTCCGGTGGTTCCGGCGCAACCCGGCCATCACCTGGTTCAACGCGACGGGCGACCCGGTGCCGGGTATCCTTGGGTTCCTGCGAGAGCAGGGCCTGTGATCGACACGAAACCGGCGCGAGAGCGCGCCTTTCTCATCGGCGTCCAGCTGCCGGGGACGAGCCCTGAAGGCCTGGCCGAGCAGATGCGGGAGCTGGCGGAGCTGACCAGGACCGCGGGCGGCGAGGTCGTGGCTGCGGACGTGCAGCGCCGAGACCGGGCCGAGCCGGCCGTGTTCGTCGGCCGGGGCAAGGTGGCCGAGATCCGCGACCGGCGCGCGGACCTGCGGTACGACCTGGTCATCTGCAACGAGGATCTCAGCCCGCGGCAGCAGCGCAACCTGGAGCGGGAGCTGAGCATCCGCGTCGTCGACCGGACCGAGCTCATCCTGGACATCTTCGCCCAGCACGCCAGGACCCGTGAGGGCCGGCTACAGGTCGAGGCGGCGCAGCTCCGCCACCTCCTGCCGCGCCTGGTCGGGGCGTACGACTACCACCGGCAGATGGGCGGCATCGGGACCCGCGGCGGCCCCGGCGAGCAGCAGATCGAGGTCGAGCGCCGACGCATCCGCCGGCGCATCCGCGACGTGGACCAGGAGCTCGTCCAGGTCCGTGCCCAGCGGGAGCAGCAGCGCTCCGCCCGCCGGCGCTCCGACCTGGTCACGGTGGCCATCGTCGGCTACACCAACGCCGGCAAGTCGACGCTAATCAACACGCTGACCGGAGCCGGTGTCCGGACCGAGGACGCGCTCTTCGCGACGCTGGACCCGACCACCCGGCGCCTGGCCCTGCCCAGCGGGCGGGAGGTGCTGCTGACCGACACCGTCGGCTTCATCCAGAAGCTGCCCACGGACCTGGTGGCGGCGTTCAGGGCCACGCTGGAGGAGGTGACCTTCGCGGACCTGCTGCTGCACGTGGTGGACGCGTCGGCGCCCGCCGCCGCCGACCAGGCGATGACGGTGGACCGCGTCCTCGCCGAGCTGGGCGCCGCGGGCAAGCCGTGCGTCACGGCGCTCAACAAGGTGGACCTCCTGGGCACGGCGACGGTCCGGCGCGTGGTGCGCGCGTTCGCCCAGCGGTACGCGGCAGCGGTCCCCATCTCCGCCCTGGTGGGCACGGGTCTCGACGCGCTGGCCATCGCGCTCGACCGCGCCACGGACGACCGCTTCGTCCCGCTCGAGATCCTGGTGCCCTATGGCCGGGAGGGCGTGCTCCAGGAGCTCCGCGAGGTGGGCGGTCTCCAGGAGGTGGAGTACACGGAGCGCGGGACGTACGCGCGCGGCCGCGCCCCTCGCGAGCTCGCCCATCGCTTCCGCGGCTACGCCCTGGATTGAGCCCCGACGAGCTGGGCCGGCTCGCGCTCGAGCTGGTCCAGGTGCCATCGGTCAGCCGGCAGGAGCAGGCGCTGACCGCCCTGATCGGCGAGCGCGTGGCCGCGATGCCCGGCCTGCGCATCGTGCACCGCCAGCCGGACGCGATCGTCTTCGGGCCGGCGGGGGACCCGGACGTGCTGCTGGCCGGCCACTCGGACACCGTGCCCGAGCAGGGCAACCTGCCCGGACGGCTGGAGGCCGGCGAGGTGTACGGGCTGGGCGCGGCGGACATGAAGGGGTCGCTGGCCGTCATGCTGGCCCTGGCCGTCGAGCTCGCCGGCCTGCAGCCGCGGCTCAATCCCTGGTTCGTGGTGTTCGGGCGCGAGGAACTCCCCATCGCCGAGAGCGTCCTGCAGGGCCTCTTCGCGTCCTGTCCGGCCATCCTCGGGGCCCGGCTCGCGGTGATGATGGAGCCGACGGCCAACCGGCTCCAGGCCGGCTGTCTGGGCAACCTGCAGGCGGAGCTCGAGTTCCGGGGCGTGGCGGCGCACTCGGCCCGGCCCTGGCTGGGCGTCAACGCGATCCACGAAGCGGTCCGGGGCCTGGCTCCGCTGGTGGCCGCCGCGCCCGTAGACGTGGTCCTCGGGGGCCTCACGTTCCGCGAGGTGGTGAGCGTCACCGAGATCTCCGGCGGCATCGCGAACAACGTGGTCCCCGACCGCGCCGTGTGCGGGCTGAACTTCCGGTACGCCGGGCACCGAACCCCGGAGCGGGCCGAGGAGCGGCTGCGCGAGCTGGCCTCGGCCGGCGGCGAGCTGCGGGTCATCAGCAACGCGCCCTCGGCGCCGGTGGCCACGGACAACCCGCTGCTGCAGCGGCTCCGGAACGCCGGCGACCTGGCGCTCGAGCCGAAGCAGGCCTGGACGCCTGTGGCCGAGTTCGCCGCCCGCGGCCTCGACGCCGTCAACTTCGGCCCCGGCGACCCCGCGCTGGCCCATCGCCGCGACGAGCGGGTCGGCACGGCGGCGATGGCGGCTACCCTTTCCATCCTGCGGCGGTTCCTGTGCAGCTGAACCCTGTCCTCACCGGCTTCGCCACGTATCCATTCGTCGCCATCGACGAGGCGCGGAGGCGCGCGCTGGCGGGCGGCAGGACGCTGATCGACTTCAGCATCGGGGATCCGCACGAAGCGACCGATGCGGCGATCCGGGAGGCCCTGTGCAGCGCGATCGAGGAGCGCTCGCGCTATCCGAAGGGCGAGGGCCTGGCCGAGCTCAGGGCGGCGATCGCGGGCTGGTGCGGGCGGCGCTACGGCGTTGCGCTGGATCCCGAGCGAGAGGTGATGCCGACGCTCGGCAGCAAGGAGGCGATCTTCAGCCTGCCCTTCATCGCGATGGACGCCCGCGGCCCGCGCCGCGTGGTGGTCGTGACCGAGCCCGGCTACCCGATCGCCGAGCGGTCGGCCGTGCTGGCCGGCGCGGAGGTCGTGCGCCTGCCGCTGCGCGAGGCGAACGGCTTCCTGCCCGACCTGTCCGAGATCCCGCCGGACACCTGGGAGCGGGTGGCGATCCTCTGGGTCAACTATCCGAACAACCCGACCGGCGCCGTGGCCGGCCTCGACTTCTTCGAGCGCCTGTCGGCGCACGCCGAGCGTCACGGCTTCCTGGTCGCCTGCGACGAGGCGTACAGCGAGATCTACTTCGGCCGGCCGCCGGCCTCCGCGATGCAGGTGCGTGACCGCTCACGGATCGCGGTGTTCAACACCCAGAGCAAGCGCTCGTCCATGACGGGCTACCGGACGGGGTTCGTGGTCGGCCCGCCGGAGCTGATCCGCGGCTACCGCCTCTGGCGGCCGCTCGCCGGCGTGGCCGTGCCCGAGTTCATCCAGCGGGCCACGATCCGGGCGCTGGCCACCGAGGACCACGTGGAGCGGATGCGGAGCCTCTACGCAGCCAAGCGGGAGCTCTTCCTGGAGCTGTTCGCCCACGCCGGGATCAGGGTCGCAGGCGGGGAGGCGACGTTCTATCTCTGGTGCGAGGTGCCGGGCGGCGGCGGCTCAGAGGCGTTCGCGGCGCGGCTGCTGGAGCACGGAGTCGTGGTCGCCCCCGGCGCCGCGTTCGGGCCGGCCGGGGAGGGGTACTTCCGGCTGGCGCTGGTGCCGACGCTCGAGGAGTGCCAGCGAGCGGTCGAGATCCTGGAGGACGTGCTGTGAACGCGAGCGCGGACGAGCTGCGCGGCCGGGTCGAGGCGGCCTACGCGGGCGGCAGGATGGACGCGGACGCGGTCGAGGAGACGATCCGGCGTCTGGACCGGGGCGAGGTGCGGAGCGCCGAGCCCGCGCCCGGCGGCTGGATGGTCAACGAGTGGGTCAAGATGGCGATCCTCCTCTACTTCCGTCTCCGCCACATGGAGACGATCGACCTGGGCCCGTTCGAGTACCGCGACAAGATCCCGCTCAAACGCGACCTGGAGAAGACGGGTGCCCGGGTGGTGCCGCCCGCCGTGGCCCGCTACGGCAGCTTCCTCAGCCCGGACGTCATCCTCATGCCGAGCTACGTCAACATCGGCGCGCGGGTCGGCCCGGGGACGATGGTCGACACGTGGGTCACGGTCGGTTCTTGCGCCCAGGTGGGGGCGCGCGTCCACCTCTCGGGAGGGGTCGGCATCGGCGGCGTGCTGGAGCCGGTGCAGGCGCGTCCGGTCATCGTGGAGGACGACTGCTTCATCGGCTCGCGCAGCATCGTGACCGAGGGCGTGATCGTTGGCGAGCGGGCGGTGCTGGGGGCGAACGTGGTCCTGACGAGCTCGACGCCGATCATCGACGTCTCCGGCCCGGAGCCGGTGGAGCACCGCGGCGCCGTGCCGCCCGGCGCGGTGGTGATCCCGGGCTCGCGCGCGCGGCGGTTTCCGGCCGGCGAATACCAGGTCGCGACGGGGCTGATCGTGGGCTGGCGGAGCGACCGGACCGACCTCAAGGTCAGCCTGAACGACGCGCTCCGCGAGCACCGCATCGCTACGTAGCGCCCGGGCCGCCCCCTCCCCTCGCGGGAGGGGTTGGGGGAGGGCTGGGCGGTGGGCGCTCAACCCTTCACCGGCCCTGGCGGGCCCCCGAACTGGCCCCCCTCCCCTCGCGGGAGGGGTTGGGGGAGGGGAATGCTCGCTCAACCCCCCCACCGGCAGTCCGGGCCACCTCCCCCGCGAGGGGGGAGGGACTGCCGAACCGCCCGGGGCGGCGCCCTCAGATCGCTGGGCGCTGAACCCCCCTCCGGCCCTCCGGGCCACCTCCCCCGCGAGGGGGGAGGCTAGTAGCTACGGATTAAACCTCGGACCTCGCCTACCATCGAGACCACCTCGGGCTCGATGGGGGAGTAGGACGGGTTCTCGGCCATCAGCCTGACGCGACCGGTGGAGCGGTCCAGGCGCTTCACCGTCGCCTCGTCCTCCACGAGCGCGACCACGATGGTTCCGTCCGGGGCGTCCGGCTGGGGCCGCACGATGACCAGGTCGCCGTCCAGGATGCCGGCGTTCACCATGGAGTCGCCACGAACCCGGAGCGCGAACCAGCCCTCCTGGGCGATGACCGGCGAGAGCATCAGCCGGTCCTCGATGTTCTCCTCGGCCAGGATGGGGACACCGGCGGCCACGTTGCCGACGACCGGGATGGGCACCGCCTGGCCCCGGGGCTCGTCGGTCCTGACGGTCTCCACGAGCTGCACCGTCCGCGACTTGCTCGGGTCCCGCTTGATGAGACCGCGCCGCTCCAGCTGGTTCAGGTGGTTGTGCACGGTCGAACTCGAGGACAGGCCCACGGCCTCCCCGATCTCGCGGACGCTCGGAGGGTAGTTGCGAACCCTGGTCACGTTGCGGATGTACTCCAGGATCCGCGCCTGGCGCTCGCTCAGCTCTTGGTTCACGTTCTGCTACCTCGTTGGCTGATCTCGTGTGCTTCGGCGGAACCGACGCCAGCCCATCGTAGCAAGGAATCGGGCCGGCCGCAAACTTTTGTTCGTCGAACGCTTGATCCGCCGGCCCCGGACGCCGGCCAGGGGCCTTGACTCGGAACATCCGTTCGCCTAGCATGACGGCGAACGGATGTACGTCCAGAGCCTCGATCGCCGTGTTACTCGCCCGTGGCGGCTGTCCGACCGGAGGCTGTGGCGGGCGCGATGGCTGCTCGCTGCCGCGGGCGTGCTGGCACTGATTGGAGCGGGCTACGCTCAGGAGACCGCCGGCGCGGGACGGCCGCCCGCCACGGCCGAGTTCGTGACCGTGGCGCCCGGCGACACGCTCTGGGCCATAGCCTCCCGCCGGTACCCGACGGCCGACCCGCGGGAAAAGATCTTCGAGATCGAGCAGCTGAACCGGCTCTCGGGACCGGCCATCGAGGCCGGTCAGCGGCTGAAGGTGCCCGACCGGTGAGGCGGTACGCTGGGGCCCGTGGACGTCCAGCTGGTGACCCGCGCCGGCTGCCACCTCTGCGACGACGCGCTGCGGCTCCTGCGCGACCTGGGCGTGGAGCCGGCCCTCCGCGACGTCGACTCGGATCCCCGGCTCAGTGCGCTCTACGACTTTCGCGTGCCGGTCGTCCTGGTCGGCGGGCGCGTGGTGGGGGAGGGGCGCCTGGACCGGGACGCGCTGAGCCGGGCGCTTGGCGTGTGAGCCGGCTCGGCCGGCCTGCTACGACGTCCATGCGATGGGCGAGGTGGCGTCGAAGTCCAGGTTCGAGGTCAGCTGGACCGGTGCAGGCCCGGCGGCCGGCGGTGGAGGGGCGGCAACGGCGGCCGGGGGTGACGGCGTGGGCGTCCGGCCTCGCCCGGTTGGGGACCGGGTGGGCACCGGCGTGGGCAGCGCCGCCGGCGGAACGGCCGCGAAGAGCTGGAAGTGGCCGGTGATGCCGACGGGCGCCAGGTACACGAGCCGGGTGCCGTCCGGCGACCACGCCGGCTGCGCGGCCGGGACGCCCGCCACGACGACCTGTCGGGGTCCCAGGGAGCTGCCGTCGAACGCCGCCACCTCCAGCGACGTCTTCTGCCCGCCGTACGAGCAGATCATGGCCAGCTTCTTTTCGTCGGGAGAGAGCGCTGGCTCGCTGCAGTGGTCCTCCGGCGCGGTCAGCGGCAGCGGCGCCGCCCTGGGCAGCCGGACGAGCATCAGCTGGGAGCCGATCGTGTCGCCGACGTACGCGTACCTCACGAACAGGACCGCCCCGGAGGCGAGCGGGAGCGGCTCGGCGTCGCCGCCCGCGTAGTCGCCGTCGTCGGTGCGCGTTTCGGCCGGGGTGACGGCGTCGACGGTCCAGAACTTTGGCGTCCCCCCGGCGACCGGCATCTGCGCGACCCGCATGGTGACGTCGAATGGACAGCAGCGGAGGTGCTTGTAGCGGTCCGTCGTGAAGTACACCTGCGTCCGGTCGGCCGAGACCCGCGGGTACATCGCCCAGTACTGGGTGACGAGCTGGACGCCCGGGTCCGGGCCGGGCACGGCGCCGCGCCCCTGGTCGTGAGTCAGCTGCTGGACGCGCCCCCCGCCGTCCGCCCGGTACAGGTCGGAGAATCCCGCCTGGTCCCGCTTCACGAGGACCAGGCCCTGACCGCCCCCCAGCGCGGCGGGCTGGCTCCACCCGGCCGCCCCGAGGACGGTCCCGAACCGCCCCCGCTGGAGGCTGTACACGGCTCCGTCCTGGACCAGGTAGAGCGTGCCGGGCAGCCTGGCCAGCGCGGGGTTGACGGCCGCGCCGGCCTGCCCGGGGCGGGCCGCCTTCTGGGCCACGCCGCTGCGGTGGGCGCCCAGGGCGAGGTAAACGCCGACTCCGCCGAACACCCAGAGCACCGCGAGGCCGACGGCGACGGCGATGCCCTGAGCCGTCCAGCGGCTCACGGGGGGAAATCCTGGTGGACCATGGGCAGGATGGCCAACCAGTTGGGGCGGAGGACGTCGCCGACGTCCGGCACCTGGTCGGGCCGGTAGTAGGGGCTGCCCTCCAGGAACTCCTGCTTGACGCGGGCCGGGTCGGACAGCGCCCTGGCCAGGGGCAGCAGCGACCGGGCGCGACTCAGCGGGATGCTGGTCTTGAACTCCCCGCTGAAGGTCGCGGCCAGGTCGGGGATGTCGGCCGGGCTGATGTACCTGGCCTTGGCCTGGAGGGCGAGCAGGACCTGCTGCTGACGCTTCGACCGGCCCACGTCGCCCGCCAGGTCGCTGTGCCGCGAGCGCACGTACTCCATGGCCCGGAGCCCGTCCAGGTGCTGCGGTCCTGCCAGCACCGCCACCCGCTTGTACCCGTAGGCGTTGGAGCTCTCGAGGTCGTTGGGGTAGAAGTCGTCCAGCACCTGGTTCGTGGTGGTGACGTCCACGCCGCCCAGCAGGTCGATGAGCTTGACCAGGCCGCGGAGGCCGATCCAGACGTAGTCGTCGATCCGGACCTGGAAATCGCGGCTGACGGTCGCGATGGCGGAGGTGGCCCCGCCCCTCGCGTAGGCGGCCATGATCTTGTTGGAGCCGCCTCCCGAGAGGGGGACGTACAGGTCGCGCGGGATGGACAGCATGGTCACGTGCTGGTTCGCCGGGTCGACCCTGACCAGGATCATCGACTGGGTCAGCAGGCTCTGCGGGTCGAACTTGTTGTCGTTGTCCGAACCCATCAGCAGCACCGTGAACGCGCTGCCCGTGGCCAGCGGGGCCACCGGGTCGTCCGCGATGCCCCCCGTCCGGGCCCCCGAGAGGCCGCCCGCCCGCTGCCCGGTGGAGCTGAAGGCCGCGGTGAGCACCGGCAGGAAGTAGGCGAGGGCGCCGCCGCCGCCGGAGAGCAGCAGCCCGGCCAGCGCGACGGCGAGCAGGGCCGGCCAGCGCGGCCGCCGACGCCGGCGGCTGGCGCGTGCGCGAATACGCATCGGGCTGTACCCAGCCAAGAACCCAGACCCCCTTTCCGTCGGTGCAGGCGCCAGTGTAAAGCGCCGGGGCCAGCCGGCGTGCCTCCCCGGGCTCAGCCGGCCGGGTCGACGCCCTCCCAGAGCCGCCGCAGGGCGCCGAGCGGGTCGTCCTCGACGCCGGTGCCGGGCCCGAGCACCCGGGTCGCCCGCCGCGTCCGGTCGTAGCGGTCCCAGCCGGGGTCGCCGGTCCTCGCGAAGGCGACCCAGGCGGAGTGCATCTCCTTCGCTAGCGCCTCCGCCGCCGGCCCGCCGCCGGCGAACGCCTCGGTTCCGCGCACCGCCAGCGAGTCCCACACGAACGGGATCTCCAGCGCGTGACACGCCCGCAGGGCGCCGTCCATGGCCGGCGACTCCCACGTGAACAGGTACATCCAGCGGTCCCCGCCGTGCCCCGCCATCGCCTCCGCCAGCCGGATGGCCGGGACCCGGAACACGCGGTCGGTCTCCACTGCCACCCAGACGTCGGCGGGCGCCGCAGACGCGCCGAGCACGGAGCGGTATTCGTCGTACAGGCTCCGGCCGCGGCCCGGCAGAGCGCGCTCGAGTCGCCTCACCACGACGTCCTCACCCGCCTGGCGGAAATCGGGCGTGGCTGCCAGGAACAGGGTCATCTCGTCCCGGTTCGTCCCGGTCAGCAGCGCCACAGGGGCGGCCGAGCCCGCGCGCACCGCCTCCAGCGGAGGCCGCGGGAGATACCGCCCGTCCACCACCGGACGGAACCCCAGCCGCCGGGGACCGAGCTCTTCTGTGACTTCCGCCTGGGCCTGCAGGACGCGGTCGGCCGGCGCGGCCAGGAGCGCGTCGAGGCCACCGAGCCTGACCAGGACCCGCTCCGCGACGTCACCGGCCTCCACCGCCGCCTGCACGCTGGAGGCCGCGCCGCTCTGCGGGATCGCCCGGTGGAAGAGCCCCGCCGCGGCCGGCATGCCGAGGAGCGCGCCCACGCTCATGCCGCCCGCAGACTCGCCGAAGACCGTGACGTTCGCCGGGTCGCCGCCGAACGCGGCGATGTTCTCCTGCACCCACCGGAGCGCCGCCACCTGGTCGAGGAGCCCGCAGTTGCCCGAGCCCGGCAGCTCCTCCAGGTGCAGG
>DATFRD010000384.1:0-3660 GCA_035263645.1 Candidatus Dormiibacterota bacterium
CTGGTGCAGGCTGAGCTGGGCGCGGCGCGAGAAGCTGCCGATGCGCAGGAGGCGGCTCGGGGGTGCGGCCGAAAACCCAGCCGGATCTTTGGGGCCCATGCGCCCCATCTCCCCACCCCACGAAATCCGCACCCCACCACCGCGATTTCGCGGGGACCCCGGGTCCGGCGTTGCCTCCTGCGGTGCTCGCTCACGCCCTGGAGGGCGCTCCCTGCGCTCCTCGTCGGCGCCACCGGATATGGGGCACCTGGCCCCCAAATCTCTCGGCCAGGTTTCCGGCCGCACCCCCGGGTCCGGTTCCTGGCCGGTCATGCCCACACTCTGCAACCCTCGGCGACCCGAGGGTCAAGCCCCACAGTAGAGGGATGCCGGATGTCGTCGTGATCGGAGCCGGGCACAACGGGCTGGTCGCCGCTGCGCTGCTCGCCCGCGCCGGCCTGGAGGTGGAGGTCCTGGAGCAGGCAGCCGTGGTCGGCGGGGCCTGCCGGACGGAGACACCGTTCCCGCGGGCGCCGCGGCTGCGCGCCTCCACGGGGGCCTACCTGCTCGGCCTGATGCCGCCCGAGCTGCTGGCCGCCCTGGACCTCGACCTGCCGCTGGTCCGCCGGGACCCGCATTATTTCCTGCCCACGCTCGACGGCCGCTACCTCCTGCTCGGCGCCGACGCCGGCGCCGCGCGCGACCAGCTCGTCGAGTTCTTCACCGAGCAGGACTGGAGGGCGAACGAGGCGCTGGGCGCCGAGCTGGCGGCGCTGCGCGACGACCTCGCCCCGTGCTGGCTCGCCGAGCCAGGCACCGTCGAGGAGACCGCCAATCGCTACGTCCGCCCGGCGCTGCGGGAGGCGTTCGTGCGTCTCGTGAGGGGCTCGGCGGTGGACTACCTCGCCCGGTTCGGGTTTGCCAGCGAGGCGCTGGTCGCCATGTACGCGGTCACAGACGGCGTGTCGGGCCTCAGCGGCTCGCCGTGGACTCCGGGCAGCGGGCACAACCTGCTCGTGCACAGCATGTGCCGGCTGCCCGGCGCCGGCGGCACCTGGATGGTGGTACGGGGCGGCATGGGCATTGTCACGCAGACCATCGCCCGGCGGGCGGTAGAGGCTGGGGCGACGATCCGGACCGGGTTCGCCGTCGAGCGGATCCTGGTCGACGGCGGGGCCGCGGCCGGCGTGGTCGAGGAGCGTGGGGAGGAGGTCAGGGCTCCGGCCGTGCTGGCCGCCACCGACGCGTTCCGGCTCCCGGCCCTGCTCGGCGACGCCTGCCCGGGCGAGCTGCGTGCCCGGATCGATGGCTACGTCGAGCGGTCCCTGGGCCAGACCATGAAGGTCAACCTTGCCCTGGCCGGCCTGCCCCGGTTCGCCGTGCTGCCCGAGCCACGAGGCCAGCACTCGACCACGGTGCACCTGCTGCCGGAGCCCGCCCCGGACGGCAGCGTGCTGACCGCGGTCCGGATGGCGTTCGAGGCGGGCGCCGCCGGCCGGCTCGACCCGCTGCCGCCGATCGAGTGGTACCTGCACTCGGTCCTCGACCCATCGCTGCAGGACGACGCGGGCCGGCACTCGTCGGCGTTCTTCGTCCAGGGCGTGCCGCACGCTCCCGCCGGCTCCACGTGGGAGCGGGAGAAGGGACGCTACGTCGAGCGCCTCCTCGCCTTCGCCGAGCGGTACGCGCCCCGCCTGGGCGACCTCGTGGTGGACGTGCACGCGCTGGCGCCGCCCGACATCGAGCGCCACTTCGGCATCACCCACGGCAACATCCACCACGTCGACAACGCGGTCCCGTTCGCCGGGCGGGTGCCGTACCGGCTCGGGGTCCCCGGCGCCTACGCCGGAGCGGCCGGGTGCCACCCGGCCGGCAGCGTGATCGGGTGCGCCGGGCACAACGCCGCCCGGGCCATTCTCGCCGACCTCGGTCTGCGCCCCTGACGGGCCGGGGCCGACCTGCCGGCTACCAGGAGCCGACCTCGTCGATCGCCACCGGGACGCCGCGGGTCGCCGACTCGACGGTCGCCAGGCTGAGAGCCAGGCTGGCCAGGTTGTCCCGGCCCGAGCTCTCCGGCCGGGCGCCCGTGCGCACCGCCGCCGCGAACGCGGCGAGACAGCCGGCGCGGTCGATCGGCCCCTCCGCCGGCAGCTCGAGCTCCTCGACGTCGCAGCCCGGACGCCAGACCACCAGCCGGTCCCCGCCGGCGTCGTGCATGGACCGCCGGCTCGTCCACCAGGCCTCGCCGGCCTCGAAGCCGATCCGCCACTCGCCGGCCCACTGGGTGTGGGGCCCGCGGCCGAGCCAGCTGCCGCGGTAGCTGGCGAGGAGGTCGTCGCCGAAGCGGATCGCGGCCACGGCGGCCGGCGGCCCTGCGAAGCCGCTCCAGCGGGGGTTCCAGGCCTCGCAGCTCACCCGGGTCGCCTCGCGGCCGAGCAGCAGCCGCAGCAGGTCCAGGTGGTGGATGGCCATGTCCAGCAGCAGCGGCTGCGCCAGCCGGCGGTGGCCGACGCCGGGCGGGGCCGTCGCGCCGTGGCGGAAGTCGACCTGGACCTCGTGCGGCGCGCCGAGCGTGCCGCCGCGGACCAGGTCGGCAGCGGCCCTAGCCGCGGGGAAGAACCGGTAGTTCTGGCTGACCATCAGCACGAGCCCGCGGCGCTCGGCCAGGGCGACAAGCTCCTGCGCCTCGGCCAGGGACGGCGCGAAGGGCTTCTCCAGCAGGATGTGGCAGCCGGACTCGAGGGCCGCCCGGGCGACCGGGACGTGACCGGGCAGCGTCGTGGCGACGAGCACCGCGTCCGGCGCCGTCGCGGCCAGCGCCGCCGCCAGCGACGTGAAGCAGCGGCCGGCCGGCACGCCGAGCCGCTCGACCGCCACGTCCAGCGCCGCTGGGTCCACGTCGACGCAGCCGGCCAGCTGGACCTCCGGCACCTGCGGCAGCATGCCGCCCACCCAGTGCCGGCCGCACTCGCCCAGGCCCACCGCCAGCATTCGCAGCACAGGCGGAGTATGACCCTCCCCCATTGAGGGGGAGGTGGCCCGCCAGGGCCGGAGGGGGAGTCGCACCGGCCGGTAGAGTGGCTGGACGATGGAGGTCACGGTCTGGGGCGAGAACATCCACGAGCGCGCCGACGCGCCGGTCGCGGCCCTCTATCCGGATGGCATGCACGAGACCATCGCGGCGGGGATCCGCGAGCACCTGGGCGCGGACGCCTCCGTGCGCACTGCGACCCTTGACCAGCCGGAGCACGGGCTCGGCGACGACGTGCTGCGGGCCACGGACGTGCTGACCTGGTGGGGGCACGCCGCCCACGACCAGGTGTCCGCCGACGTGGTCGAGCGGGTGTGCCAGCGGGTCCGGGGCGGCATGGGCCTGGTGGTCCTCCACTCCGGGCACCGGTCCCGGGTCTTCCGGGAGCTGATGGGCACCACCTGCGGGCTGCGCTGGCGGGACGCCGGCGAGCGGGAGCTGGTCTGGACGGTGGCGCCCGCGCATCCGATCGCGGACGGCGTGCCGGCGGTGTTCGCCATCCCCCGCCAGGAGACGTACGGCGAGTTCTTCGACGTGCCGCCGCCCGAGGAGCTGGTCTTCATCAGCTCCTTCGAGGGAGGCGAGGTGTTCCGCAGCGGCTGCTGCTTCACGAGGGGCCGCGGCCGGGTCTTCTACTTCAGCCCCGGCGA
>DATFRD010000385.1:0-3549 GCA_035263645.1 Candidatus Dormiibacterota bacterium
CACCCCGACCTGTTCTGGGGTCTGCGCGGCGGCGGCGGGAACTTCGGAATCGTCGTCGAGTTCGAGTTCCGGCTGCATCCCGTCGGCACGCGGGCCCTGGCCGTGGAGCTCACGTTCCCGCTCGATCGCGCCGCCGCAGCGCTGCGCGGCTGGCGCGACCTGGCCGAGGGTGCCGCCCGCCAGGCCACGCTGACCGCCGACTTCTTCGACGACACCGCCACCCTTGGATACGTGTGGGTGGGCGACCCGCAGGCCGGCCAGGCGATGCTGCCGGCGCTCCGCTCGGTCGGCGTGCCGGACGGCGAGGTCGTGCGTGAGCTCTCCTACATCGAGCTCCAGACCCGCGACGACGACATCGAGGGCCACGCGTACCGGCGCTACTGGAAGGGCCACTACCTCCCCGAGCTGCCCGACGCCGCGATCGAGACGCTCGTGGACCGCGTCCCGGCGGACACCACCGTGCCGGGTGCCAGCCTCCAGGCCTACGGCGGCGCGATCGCCGACGTCGACGACGACGCGACGGCGTTCAGCCATCGCCGCATCCGCCTTGAATACGTCGCCGCCGCGAAATGGAGTGATCCCGGCGAGGACAGCCTGCGGATGGGATCAGCGCGGCGGGCGGCCGCCAAGCTCGACCCGTTCGCCTCGGGCGCCTATGTCAACGCGCTCAGCGACGAGGGTGCGTCGGGCGTGCGCCGTGCCTACTCCGAGGCCAAGCGCGCGCGCCTGACCGCGGTCAAAGACGCTTACGACCCGGACAACGTCTTCCACCTGAACCACAACATCGCCCCCACCGGCCACCGTGACCAATAAGCTCGGCAGCCTCACGCTCACGCGGGCCGGGCGGCTCCGGAGCTGGCGGCCCGGTCAGCGGGTGTTGTCGCGAGCGCCGCGATCTGGGCGTGGGTGGCGAACCATGGGCGTCCCCGGTCGAGCATGCTGGTGGTCACCCGCCGCAGCATCCGCAGCAGGTAGCCGCGGCCGATCGCCTCGGGATGCATCGTGTAGGTGACGGCCCGGTGTTCCTGGCGGGCCGACTCGTATTCCTCCAGCCAGATGCGTTCGACCCGGCCCGGGTCGGCGAGGAGCCCGCCGTCGTAGGGCGTCCACCCGAAGTAGGGCCAGTCGCACAGGCTCCAGTGCCCGGGTAGTTCCAGCAGCGGCTGGGCTCCGCTGGTCTCCCAGTACGGGCGGTCGTCCGCCATCAAGCTGCTGTCATAGGAGAAGCCCAGCCCGGCGAGCAGCCCGAGGGTCTCCGGCGTCAGCTCCCAGCCCGGTGACCGGTAGCCGGCCGGACGGACGCCGTGCCGGACGAGCGCGGCCAGGCCGGCCTCGAGCTCGCGGCGCTGCGCGTCGGCGTCGAGGTCCTCGGTGCCGAGGTGAAGGTACCCGTGATGGCCGACTTCGTGACCGCCCGCCAGGATCGCGGTCACCGCCTCGGGATGATGGTCGGCGGTGTGACCCGGCACGTAGAACGTGGCCCGGATGTCCAGCTCCGCGAGCAGGTCCAGGATGCGGCCCAGGCCCCGCACCGGGCCAAAACGGCCCTGCGACAGCAGCGTCAGGCGCCGCTCGTTCTGGGGGCCCTCCCCGAGCCAGGGTGCCTCGCCGTCCACGTCGAAGGTCAGGGCGACAGCCACCTCGGCGTCACCCGGCCAGGCCGGGAAGACCGCCGGTGTGGTCACGCCTCATCCTCGGAGCGGATGTCGTAGTCGTCCTCATCCACCACGTGGACCGCCGCCTCTTCCGCGGACGCCGCGGCACCGTCGATGCCGACGTCACGCGCGACCAGGTCGGCGTCGGCGACCGGGTGGGCCCCCTCGTCTTCGGCCACCAGGCGGCCCGCCCGTGGATCCGGGCCGTCGTCGAGCAGGAGCCCGTCGACGTCCTCATCCCCCGCGTCCTCGTCGCCGTCGATGTCCTCGGGCTCCTCGTCATCGGCGTCGGCGGTGATGTCCGGTTCCTCCTCGGCGAGGTGCTGGTCGAGGGACTCGCCCGCCTCCTCCTCCGCCGTCGTCGAGCCGAACCTCAGCGCGGTCGACTCCCGCTGCGGGGGGATCACCCCCCGGTCAAGAGGGTCGTCCCCCGGGCTGCCGTCCAGCGTGTCGGAAGCGTCCAGCACCTCGTAGTCCCCAAGCTCAGCGGACTCGTGGCGGTTCTCGTCGGGCATGTCTGAGTTCCTCTCCGTTGCGCCTGCCGCCCCGCCGGGCGGGCCGACCGGGATCCCTGCCGTTCAGCCGGGCACAACCTGCACTGGGGCCGGTGGCGGAAGCGGCGGGATGAGGCCCATGAGCCCAAGCTACCCCGGCCGTCCAGCCGGTCAGGGATTTGGGCAGCCAGCCCGGCTGAAGGCTCCGTGAACAGGCCCGCCGGCTGTTGCCCTCATCTGGGCGCGGCGAGAGGATGCGGTCAAGTAGGGGGATCCGGGGCCCTCCGGCCGGACCGTGTCTCCCTGGGCACGACGCAAGGAGCGACGGCGTGGCCGACACCTCCGCCTCACGGGCGTACACCAGCTGGTGGCAGTCGCGCAACGATGCCTGGTCCCGGCTGGAAGAGGCAAGCGAACATCTCGCGGCCGCGGTCCTGGCCGGCCAGCCAGCCGACGAGATGCTGGACACTACGGCTGGGCTGCTCGATGAGCTCGCCCCGATCGAGCAATACTGGGCGTTTCCCGGCCCGCTGGCTCACCGGCGGATCCGGGACCTGTTCGCGTCCGCCGACTACGGCCGGTTCGCATCGCTGGTGGCCCGGATCACCCGCGCCCTGGTCACCGAGTCCTACCGCGCGGGCACCGGATGGGCGCTCGCCGACAGTGACTACGACGAGGCTGAACCGGACGAGATAGACGCCGGGCAGGCCAGCCACGCCCGGGTGGCCCGGCCGTACTTCGAGGTGCTGGTCGTCGACACCTTGACCCCGGTGCAGGAGCACGCCCTGCGCGACGAGCTGCGCGGCCGACGCCGGCCCAGCGACCATTTCGCCTACGAGCTGGTCGTCGTGGGCAGCGCCGAGGAGGCCATCATCGCCGCGCGGCTGAACGCGAACCTGCAGGCCTGCGTGGTCGGCCGCCGCTTCGCCGCAGCGGCCAGGCACGAACTGTCCAGCCTGGCCGACTTCGGCGACGGCCGCATCGCTGGCGACCTGGCCGACCTGACGCCGGACGAGCGCTACCAGGTCCTGGCCCGCCGGCTGGCCCGGCAGCGCCCCGAGCTCGATCTGTACCTGATGGCGGAGTCCGGCGTCGAGGACACCGCCGGGCGTCTCAGCCACCACTTCCGCCGGATGTTCCACGCCCAGGAAGGCACGCTGGAGCTGCACCGGAGCATCCTTACCGGGGTGGCCGCCCGGTATCGCACGCCGTTCTTCGAGGCGCTGCGGCACTACAGCCAGCAGCCGGCAGGCGTGTTCCACGCGCTGCCGATCTCGCAGGGCAACTCGATCATCAGCTCACACTGGATCAATGACATGGTCGGCTTCTACGGCCTGGACATCTTCCTGGCCGAGACCTCGGCCACCGGTGGCGGCCTCGACTCGCTGCTCGAGCCGACC
>DATFRD010000386.1:0-7456 GCA_035263645.1 Candidatus Dormiibacterota bacterium
GAGAGGCAGAGCCTATGGTCAGGGTCCTCCATATCGGCCTGGTCGCCGCGATCGCTCTGGCAGCTGCCTGCGGTGGCTCGAGCCCGCCGCCAGTGACCGGGTACTCGCCGACCAGCCTCCACTTCCGATCCGACGGCACCCCCGACCTGAAGGGGCTGACCGTGCACCTGGGCAACGCCGCCGGCGACGCGACCATCGGCGACACGGTGGTCTCCATCCTCGTCCAGCAGCTCAAGAAGTGGGGCGCGGACGCCGACCTCACGCTCGGCGCCAGCAACACGACCCAGCTCGCGGTCGTGAGTGGCCAGCTGCAGGCCACGGCCGGCCCGCTGCCGACCGATCTCAACGCCGGCCTCGCCATCTTCGGCAACAGCCAGGTCCACGTCGACTACCTGATGGTCTCCAGCAGCCTTACCGCATTGGACCAGGTGAAGGGCCGGACCATCGCCATCGCGACCACCGTCTCGCCGGACAACTACCTCCTGGACGGCGCCCTCGCGAAGGCCAGGCTCACGCGCAGCGACGTCAAGATCCAGCTCACGGGCTCCAACGGCAACTCGGTGAACCAGCTCGCCCAGGGCAAGGTCGACGTGGCATTCGTGCACGCGGACGCCACGCTCACCCTGCAGAAGACGGCCAGGATCAACGTCCTGGCCAACGGGGCCACGCTGGAGCCCTGGGACGCGGACAGCTACCTGACGGCCGCGCCGGACTGGCTCAAGGCCAATCCGGCCACCGCGGAGGCGCTCGACCTGGCCTGGCTGCACGCGGCCTGGGTCTTCGACCACGACAAGGCGCAGTGGATCTCGAGCGCGCTGCAGTACACGAAGAACGCGGTCACGGCCGACGAGGCGAGCGCCAGCTACGACGCCCTGGCCAAGGCGGCGCCCTGGCCGGCCGACGGCACGGGCATGGAGATGGCGAGCCTCCAGAAGAACTTCGACGCCGCCAAGCAGTCCGCCCAGATCAAGGGCCAGGGCGACCGGCCCATCTCGCAGTGGGCCATCACCAGGCCGTGGACGGACGCCGTGGCGTACTTCAAGCAGCACGCCAGGGCGATCGAGTCCTGATCGGAAGGTCGACGGCCCGGCCCCGGGGCCCCCGGTGAGCCAGGCGGACACCGTCGACGCGGCGGCGGCGGCCGGGACCGGCGCCAGCCCGGCCCGACGGGGCGCCGCCGCGCCCTCCTGGCGCGGTGAGGCGCTGCGCATGGCCGCCGTCGTGGCGGTGCTCGGCCTGTGGCAGGCCTCCGGGCTCTTCATGAACCCGATCTTCATCTCTACCCCCGCCGCGGTCCTCGCCGCGTTCGTCAGGATCGTGGCGGACGGCAGCCTCGCGCAGGCCTTCGTCTCCAGCCTCGGGGAGATGGCGGTCGGGCTGTCGGTCGCTACCGCCGCCGGCTTCGCCATGGGGCTCGCCATGGGCCGCCTGCGGCTCGTCGAGCGGCTGTTCGACCCCTTCGTCAGCTTCTTCAACGCCACCCCGACCATCGCCCTGCTGCCGCTGATGGAGATCTGGTTTGGCACCGACGTGCGGGCCCGGGTCGCCTTCATCGTCGTCATCTGCGTCTGGACGCTCGTCATCAACGCGCTGGCCGGGGCGCGCAACGTCCGCCGGGGCTATGCGGACGTGGGCGCCGCCTTCGGTCTGGGACCGCTGGCGACGATGTGGAAGATCGTCATCCCGGCCGCGATGCCGTACCTCCTGGCCGGCATGCGCGTGGCCATGGCCCAGGCGACGGTCGGGATGATCCTGGGCGGCCAGGAGGTCGGCGAGAGCGGGCTCGGGGGCCTCACCGAGGCATACGGCTCCTTCTTCCAGACCGACTACCTGATCGCGGCCATCATCACCAGCACGGGGCTCGCCATGCTGCTGTTCGGCCTGCTGAAGCTGTTCCAGCGCCGGTTCTACCCATGGATCGCGGCGACCGCCGCGGCCCGCCGCTGAGGAGGCAGGACGTGCTGGACATCGAGGGCGTGAGCCACGTCTACGAGACCCGCCACCGCCGCGTGGAGGCGCTGCGGGAAGTCAGCCTCAGCATCCGCGAGGGCGAGTTCATGAGCTTCGTCGGGCCCAGCGGGTGCGGCAAGACGACGCTGCTCCGGATCATCGACGGGCTGACAGCGCAGAGCGCGGGCCGGGTGGTGTTCCGCGGCGTCGAGCTGACCGGTGCCCGCCGCGATATGGGCTTCGTCTTCCAGGACATCAACCTGCTGCCGTGGCGGAACGTTCGGCAGAACGTGGAGATCGGCCTGGAGGCCCGCCGGCTGCCCGCGGCCGAGCGCCGCCAGCGGGCCATCGAGGCGCTCCGGATGGTGGACCTCGAGGACGTCGCCGAGGTCCCGCCCTACACGCTCTCGGGGGGCATGCAGCAGCGGGTGGGGGTGGCGAGGGCCCTGGCCATCGACCCCCAGGTGCTCCTGATGGACGAGCCGTTCGGCCACCTCGACAACTTCACGCGCGAGACCCTCCAGATCGAGATCGCCAGGCTCTGGGCGAAGCTGGGCACCACCGTGGTCTTCGTGACCCACGACGTCGACGAGGCGATCTTCCTGAGCGATCGCATCGCCCTGTTCCGGGGCAGGCCCGGCCGGCTGACCAGGGTGATCGACGTCGACCTCCCCCGCCCCCGCTGGGAGTTCAACGTGCGCGCCCACCCGCGCGCGATCGAGATGCGAGAGGCGATCATCGAGTACCTCGGCGTGCGCGCGGACGGGCAGGGATGACGGTCGCCGCCGGTCCGGTGGGCGGCGGGAGGCGGCTCCGGCCGGCCCGCTGGCTCGAGCCGCTGCTCCCCATCGCGGCGGTGGCCGCCATGCTGGGAGCCTGGCAGTGGTCGGGCCGATACCTCAATCCGATCCTCATCTCCACGCCCACCGAGGTGGGGCGCGATCTCGTGGAGCTGGTCGCCCGCGGGGTCATCCTCGAGCCGCTGGCGGAGTCGCTCGAGGAGATGGTGGTCGGCGGCCTGGCCGGGATCGCGGCCGGCATCGCGATCGGCGTCGTGATGGGCCGCTACCAGGTCGTGGAGAAGGTGCTCAGCCCCTTCGTGAACTTCTTCAACGCCACCCCGCTGGTGGTCATCATCCCGCTCGTCATCATCTGGGTCGGGATCAGCCAGAAGGCCCGGCTGCTGTTCGTCTTCCTGATCGTGCTCTGGCCCGTCCTGCTCAACACGCTGGCCGGCATCCGCAATGTCAGCCGCGGCTACGTCGACCTGGGCGCGGCCTTCGGCCTGACCGAGGCCCAGATGCTGTGGAAGGTCAGCCTGCCCGCCGCCGTGCCCTATATCCTGGCGGGCGCCAGGGTGGCCGCCGGGCTGGCCATCATCGGCATGATCGTCAGCGAGATGGAGATCAGCCTCACGGGCCTGGGCTACCTCCTCATCACGTACGGCAACTCCTTCCTCACCGGCCGGCTGCTCGCCGTGGTCCTGGTCGCCTCCCTGTTCGGGGTCGGCAACGTGCTGCTCCTGAGGTGGGTACAGGCCGCGTTCTTCCCCTGGATCATCGGGTCGGCCGCCGACCAGCGCTGAGACGGGTCGCCGGGGTTCGGCCGGGGCGCTCCCCGCAGGGGCCGTGGTAGGGTGAAGATAGCTCGTTGCTCGGTCGGGCCCGGCCCGGTCGGAAGGCATACCACCTGTCGGTCACAACAGGAGGAGCCGATGCTCACGGTTACTGCTCCCGCCAAGGAGCTGTTGCGCACAATAGATACCCCGGACGATCGACCGCTCCGCCTCGACCCGGTGGACGGCGGCCAGCTGGGCTTCGTTGCCGGCCCGCCCCGGCCGGATGACCAGGTCGTGGAGGAGTCGGGACGGGAGGTGCTGCGGATCGCCGGCGAGGTGAGCCAGCAGCTGGACGGTCTGAACCTCGATCGCGTCGACACAGAGGAGGGACCCAGGCTCGTCATCAACCGCCTGGAGCAGGACGACTCGGATCCGGGGTACGGCCCGGATCACGGTGCGCCCGTGGCCTGACGGGCCGGGGCGAGGAGGCCACGCGGCCGCGGGCGGCCGCGTGGGCCTCGTCCCGGCCTGATGGGCGGCCTTTCGGGGCTGCTGGTCGCGGGCTTTCTTACCGCCTTCGCGGCCGTCGGGCAGGCACCCGCGACGTGGGATCAGGGCGTCTCGATCCCGGGCGTGTTCGACGTGTCCGGGCCACGCGCGGATGGCCGCGTCGTCGTGGCCGCGGCGGGCCGCCTGTACCTCCTGGATGCCCATGCCGGGACCGTCCAGCGGTTCGCCGACGGGCCCGGCGGGTACCAGGGGGTGAACGGGGACGAGTCCTACATCGCCGTGTCGCCGGGCGCCCCGGGGCCCGGCTGCTCGTTCGCCCGCGACGATGTCTTCGTCCTTCGGCTCAGACCCGCGGGCGGCATCCTGCGCGTCGACCAGGCCGGCGTGGCGCACGACTTCGCCACGGTCGACGGGGTCGACTCGCTGAACGGGATCACGTTCGACACCGTCGGGGCCTTCGGCCACCGGCTGCTGGTCACGGGGCCGCACGCCAACCACAGCACCGTGGCCGCGATCGACTGCAGCGGCAACGTCACGATCATCACCCGCCAGGCCCCGGTCGGGGAGGGCGGGATCGCCGTGGCTCCGGCCGGGTTCGGCGCCTTCGGCGGAGACCTCATCCTGCCGGACGAGCTCTCCGGGGCCGTCTACGCCATCGCGCCCGGCGGTGACTCGCGGCTCCTCTCCAGGCCCGCGCTGCCCACGGGAGGCGACACCGGGGTGGAGGGAGTCGGCTTCTTGCCGAAGGCTCCGGTCGCGGGCCAGTCGATCTACTTCGCGGACCGGTACACGTCCGGGAACGCGCACCCCGGCACGGATCACCTCCTCGTCCTCGGCGGGGACCGGCTCGCCCGCGCCGGGGCGAGGCCCGGCGACCTGCTGGTCGCCACCGAGGGCGGGGCCGGGCTGGTGGGTGTGCGCTGCTCCGCCTCCTGCGACTGGTACCCGATCATCCCCGACAACCCCATCTCGCATGGGGAGGGCCACGTCCTGGTCGTGCCCGGGCCTCCGGGCCCGGCGTTCACGGCGCTGCCCCCCGAGGTCAGGCGCGCCGCGACGTCGGCGCCCGTCGCGGTCATCGCCGCGGCCGTGGCGGCGGCGCTCCTGGCGCTGACCGCTGGCGCCGCCCTGGTCCTGCGGCGCCGGCGATAGAGGAGAGGAGGCACCCCTTCGCTTCCCTGACCACCTCCAGCGCCGAGGACGCTGTGGGGGGCGCGGTGACACACTTCAGGGGCATGTCTGCCAACTGCGCGGATTCGCCGGCCGCCTGGTGGGTGCTGCGCCGGGACGTGTCTCCCTCGGTGCGGGCGCGCGGCCAGCCCGTCGTCTTCGCGACGCTGGTGCTGGACTCGACTCGCGCCGTCGCCGGGGCACACACCGCTCGCGACGCTGGCGAGTCGCTGCGCTTCGCGCTCTGGCGGGCGGCTGAGCGGTCGCGCTCGGAGCGCCCGGCCGCGGTGCGGTGCGAGCCGGGCCTGGGCGGCGAGGTCGGGGAGGAGCTCACGCGCCTCGCCCTGCGCGCCCCGGTCTGCGAGGAGCCGCCGCCCGACGCCGTCGTGGACGTCTTCGAGGCGGTGGTCGGGCGGATGGCCGGCCGGCGCCAGGCCGCCGATCCCCCCACCCCGGACGAGTGGCGGTCGCTGCACGGCCAGGCCCTGAGCTACCTGCGGCGGCGGCCGTGGGAGCGGCTGCCGGCCGGCGTGGACATCCCCCTCGGCGTGAGGCTGGACGGGACGATCGCGCAGGTCCGCGTCCTGCTGCTGGCAGAGGGAGACGGGCGCCGGGGCGTCGGCATCTCCCCGGTCCCGGACCCGGCCGCGACCGGGCCCGGGCCACGCCGGACGCTGCTGGCCCTCGAGACGGACGGCGTGCCCCACGAGCTGGCGGCGCGCAGCGAGCGCTACGGCTGGCCCCCCGGCCTGCTCCCCAGGCCGGTGTTCGTGGCCTTCGACCACGAGGGGGCGTGCGAGCTGGACGCCCGCGACGCGCGAGCTGTGACCGCCGCGCTCGGGGCACTGCTCGAGCTCGACGCGCCGGCCGCTTCAGCCACTTCGGCCGCCGGCGACCGGCCGGCAGTGCAGGGGCGAGGCCTGGGTCGCGGCCCGGCGCGGGGCTCTAGAGGTGCGGCCGAAAACCCAGCCGGATCTTTGGGCCCCATGCACCCCACCTCCGGCGTTACCTCCTGCGGTGCTCAGTCACGCCCTGGAGGGCGCTCCTTCCGCTCCTCGTCGGCGCCACCGGATCTGGGGCACCTGGAACCCAAATCTCTCGGCCAGGTTTCCGGCCGCACCTCCAGCGCTCCCTCCCCGATGGAGGGTGCGCTGGCCGACCTCCGCATCCCGAGGCGACTCCGGCAGGACGCCGCGGAGATCCTGCGCCTGACCGACAGCTTCTGCGCCGAGCATCTGGACGCCGAGTACGGCCACACGTGTCGCCGGCTCGTGGCCCGCCTGGCGCGCCGGCGCCCTACGCCGCTGGCACGCGGCGATCCCCGCGTCTGGGCGGCGGCCGCGATCTACACGGTCGGCTCGCTCGACTTCCTGTTCCACCCCTCGTCGGAGCCGCACATCAACGTCAGGCAGCTCAGCGCGCTGACCGGGGTGCCGAGGAGCACGCTCGCCGCCAGGGCCAGGCAGATCCGCGACCTCCTCGGCCTGCGTCCGATGGACCCCCGTCTCAGGCGGCGGCAGCTCCTCTCGGAGCACCCCTATGCCTGGCCGCTCGACCCGGACGGCACCGCCGTACCGCAGGCCAGGCCCTGGGCGGCCAGGGGGGACGCTGTCGGCGGCTGACGCCGGAGGCCGCGCGGCGCCGCGCGGCCACGTCCCTACATCGCGGGATGCGGCAGCAGCTTGGCAGACGCCGGCCGCCAGCCGCGGCCCTCTACGAAGAACACCCCGACCCCGCCCGCGACGAGCCAGCGCGCCTCGGCGTCGTTGCGGCGGCGCGCAACGTCGATGTCACATCTCAGCATCCGAGCGGCGAGCTCGTCGGACGCGTCGGGATCGATCTCCAGCCATCGTCCCATCACCCGGAAGCCTCCCTCCTCCCACATCGGGTCGGTGACGCGCAGCTTGTTGAGCGCGTCGGCGAGGTCCTGGGCGGTTACCAAGTGCTGCATGGATGGGGTTGGGCTCTCCTTCACGGTGTCTCTGCCACGGTGTCTCCTGCCGCGGTCCCGGAGGGCTGATGGACTCGACGGGCCGGCCCCTACAGGTTATCCGGCCGGCGACGCCGCCCGGCGCACCGCGGGGGGCACCGGCACAATGGTGAGATGCCGCGCACCGAGCGCGAGCCGGAGCTCCGGGCGGAGCCGCCGCTGCGCCTCGCCCGCTTCGGCCACGTCGCGCTCACCGTTCGAGACCTGGAGCGGGCGACCCGCTTCTACACGGAGCTGCTCGGCCTGGCCGTGTCCGATCGCCTGGCCTACCCCGCCGG
>DATFRD010000387.1:0-10615 GCA_035263645.1 Candidatus Dormiibacterota bacterium
TGCCGTCCGGGCTGCCCATCTCCGGCAGGACCTGAACGCGGGGGTGCGCTACGCTGTGGTCCGGCTGGCCGAGCTGCTCCACCCGGAGACGCCGTTCGCGCTCTCGGGCTGTGCCTACTGCGACCCGCTGGCGGCCACCGCGGCGTTCGAGTCGGCGGCGGGGGACTGCCTGGGCCACCTCAGCGTGCGGTACGGCACCGTCCTGGCGGCGAGTCAGCTCCTGTCCGACGCGCTGGCGCAGGAGACCAACCTCCACACCTGGTACGCCGGCGACGTCACTCGGCTGCGCCTCTTCCTCGGCCAGCTCCGCAGGGTCCCCGCCGCGAAGATGCAGGGGGGCCGCCAGGTGACGGTGCCGTACCAGGAGCGCACGACCTGGGTCCGGCAGAAGCTCGAAGCCCTGACCGCCGGCAGCCTGGCCCGCTTCCGGGCCGCGACCGAGGACCCGGTCACCGGCTACCGGCGCCGCCTGCTCGACGCGATCGAGGCGCGGTTGGCCGCTGCCCCGGCGAGCGAGCGGGCCTGGGCCGAGCTGGACCACGACCTCTGCTACGCGGCGGCGCTCGTCCTCGCCGACGGCCGGCACGGGCCGGAGCTGGCGCGGGCGGTCGCCCGCGCCCTGCTGGCCGTTGGCCGGCCGGGCGCCGCCGCCGCTGCCGTCCGGGCCGAGCTGGACGCGGCGGCGCGGCGATACCAGGTCGTCATCGTGCTGACGGGGGCGGGCTCGCTGGTGGTGGCGGCGGGCGGGACCGCCGTCCAGGTGGTCGACCGGGACCGACCGGCCTGGGGCGGCCGCCGGCCAGCCGCCGCCGACCGGGCGCTCGCTGCCTTCCTCGCCGAACGGGCGCCGGCCCGGGCCTCGACGCCGCTGCTGGTCGGGGTGGAGGCGTGGGACCCGGAGCACGCGCGGTCGTGTGCCCGGCTGGTCGCGGAGGCGGTGCGGGACGAGCTCGTCGCCGACCACCCGGCGCGCCGGTTCTCGATCCAGGCAGAGGCGCTGGTGCTGGAGGTGGGCAGCGGCCGGACCAGCCGCGCCGGCTCCGGGGAGCCGGCGCTCCGCGCCGCCCGGCTGGCCGGCGCCGGCCGGGCGCCCGGCCTGGCCGCGCTCCTCCGAGCCAACGCGCTGGCGCGCGACGAGACCTCGCCCGCCCTGCGCATCCTGCACACGTGGGTGGCGCTCGAGTCGCTGGGCCGGGACGGCACAGCCGCCGGCGACGCCGCGTCCGCGCCGCGCGCATTCAGCGCCGGGCTGGACGCATACCTGCCGCCCGACCTGGCCGCCGCGGCCGCGCTGGCGGGGCTGGGCGCCGAGCTGCAGACCACCTGGAGCGAGGTGCGCGAGCTGGCCCGGCGCTCGCCGGCGCGCGCCGGCTGGCGCCAGGTTGAGGCGTGGCTCGGCGGCGGCCGCGGGCGGTCTCCGAGCCTGGCCCGGCTCGTGCGGCTGCTGGCGGCGCTCGACGCCGCCGCGCCGGCGCCGCCGGTGCTGGAGCGGGCGGCCCCGCCGGCCGTGGCGGCCGGCTTCCTGCTCGGGGCGGCCGGCGAGGTCGGCCCGTTCGCGGTCCGCCGGCTGGGGACGCTGGGCCGCCGGCTCGCCAGAGGCAGCCGGCTGGCCAAGGCGGCCGAGGCCATCCAGGTCCGCTGCCTGATCGCCATCGCACGGCTGAAGCTGGCCAGGCACCTGGCCGTCCACCAGGGTCTCACGCCCGGCCGCTCGTCCGCCTCCCTCGCGCTCGGCGGCGTCCACGTGCTGGACGCCACGCTGCAGGTGGTCCGGCGGTGGATGCGGCCCGGCTGCCCGCCGGCGGACGCTCTGGCCGAGGCGCGGCGGTGGCACGACGCCAACCTGGCCAGCTGGCGCGCCGCCGGGGACCTGGAGCTGGACCCTGAGCACCTGGTCGCCGCGCTGACGGCGGCGGCAGGCGCGTGGACGCAGGAGGCGGCGCCGGGCGGCCCACCGTGAGATGATCCGGTCGTGGCCGTGTACCAGCCGCTGGCCGACCAGGAGGCCAGCTCCCTCTACGAGCTCGACCGGACGTACTGGCTCCACCCCCAGGGCGACCTCGGGGCGGCGCCGGGCACGATCCCCCAGATCGCCTTCAGCCACGGGGCCGGCGCGACCCTGACCGACATCCACGGCCGCGAGTACATCGACGCGCTGGCCGCGCTGTGGAACGTCAACGTGGGCTACGGCCGGGAGGTGCTGGCGGACGCGGCGGCCGCCCAGATGCGCACGCTCGCCTTCTCGAACGCGTACGGCGGGTTCGGC
Organism: Candidatus Dormiibacterota bacterium; assembly: GCA_035263645.1. Lineage (GTDB taxonomy): Bacteria > Chloroflexota > Dormibacteria > Dormibacterales > Dormibacteraceae > CF-161. Next base: position 2,267 of record DATFRD010000387.1, read on the forward strand.
CACGAGCCGGCCATCCGGCTGGCGGCACGGCTGGCCGAGCTGGCGCCGGGCGACCTGGAGACGACGTTCTTCACGAGCGGCGGCGCTGAGGCGAACGAGAGCGCGTTCAAGCTGGCCCGTCTCTACTGGAGGCTCAAGGGCCAGCCCGACCGGGTCAAGATCGTGTCCCGTCTCCGCGGCTACCACGGGCTCACCTACGGCGCCACGAGCGCCACGGGGCTGCCCGTCTTCTGGAAGGACGCGGGCCCCCTGGCGCCGGGGTTCGTCCACGTCGCAGCGCCCGACCCGTACCGGTTCGACCCTGCCGGCGGGGCCGCGACGCCGGGCGCCGCGTACGCCGCCGAGCTGGAGTCGCTGATCGTGCGGGAGGGGCCGGAGACGGTCGCGGCGGTGGTGGCTGAGCCGGTCCAGGGCGCGGGCGGCGTGATCGTCCCGCCGCCCGACTACTTCCCGCTGGTGCGCCAGATCTGCGACCGACACGGCGTGCTGCTCATCGCCGACGAGGTGATCACCGGCTTCGGCCGCACCGGCCGCTGGTTCGCGATGGAGCACTGGGGCGTCGCCCCCGACCTGATGGTGTTCGCGAAGGGCATCACGAGCGGATACCTCCCGCTGGGGGGCGTGATGATGACCGCCGAGGTCCACCGGACGCTGCGCGCCTTCCACGGGGCGCTGCCGCACGGGTTCACCTACAGCGGTCATCCGACCGCATGCGCGGTCGCCCTGCGCAACCTGCGCATCATCGAGGAGGAGGGCCTGGTGGCCCGCGCCGAGGTCCTGGGGGACCGGCTGCTGGCCAAGCTGGAAGGTCTGAAGGCCCACCATCAGGTGGTCGGCCACGTGCGCGGCCTGGGCCTGCTGGCCGGCGTCGAGCTGGTCAGGGACCGTGCCACCCGGGAGTCGTTCGACCCCTCGTGGGGCGTGGGCAGGCAGGTGTTCCAGGGCATGCTCGCCGAGGGCGTGATCGTGCGGGCGCTCACGGGCGACGTCATCGCCGTGTGTCCGCCGCTGGTCATCACGGAGGAGCAGCTGGACCGGGTGGTCGACGTCCTCGACCGCACGATCGGCCAGGTCGCCGCGACTGTCTAGAGAGAGAACCCCTCCCCCCTCGCGGAGGAGGTGGCCCGGAGGGCCGGAGGAGGCCTCTGCGACCTCCCCCCGCCGGGGGCCGGATTCTTGCAGAGGGTGAAAGCGCCCCCTGTAGGGGCGCTTTCGGGCCCAGAGGTGCATCGCCCTGAGCCGATTGGTGCCTCCTGTATACCACTCCGCGCGGCCGCTTACGATTCGGGGGTCGCGTGCCATACTCGCGCTTCCATCTCACGGACCTCCAGGTCCACACGCCCGCGGACCCCGACCACGAGTACGGTCCGGAGTGGGGTCCCGACCCGGACCCCGCGTTCGCCGAGCTGCTGATCGAGCGGTTCCGCGAGGCAGGGGTCACCGTCGTGGCCGTCACCGACCACAACCGCCTGGACTGGTACCCGGCCGTGCACGCGGCCGGCCTGGCGCGGGGCGTCTTCGCCTTCCCCGGCCTGGAGATCAGCGTCGACGGCTGTCACCTGGTGGCCGTCTGGGAGGCGAGCGAGCGGGGGTTCGAGCTGGGACGGCGGTTCCTGGCCACGCTGTGGGCGCCGGGGGAGAGCGCCTTCGACGCCTCTGGGCGCCCGCGGGTGGTGAGCCGGCGCCAGGTGCTGGAGGTGGCGGAGCTGGCGGTCCAGCATCGGGCGCTCGTGCTGGCGCCCCACGCCACGGCGCCGCGCAGCGGCCTGTTCGGGCCGGGCGTCTGCCGGAGCTCCGACCAGGTGGCTCAGTCGGGGCTCATCGCCGGGTTCGACGTCCACGGCAGCGCGGGAGCGGACGTCCTGGTCAACCCGCGGCGCCAGTTCGGCCAGGTCAGGCCCGCCTGGTTCCTCTCGGGCGACACGCGGCGCTGGGACGGGATCGGCGAGCGCGCCACATACCTGAAGACCGACGCCGAGCCGACCCTGGAGGGCCTGCGGCAGGCGTTCCTGGTCGCGGAGACGCGGGTTCGGCTGCCCGAGCGCCTGCGCTCGCGCTGGGGCCACGTCCGCGGGGCTCGGTTCCTCGCCGATCCCCATCCTGAGTGGCCCCGGCTGACGCGCGTGCGCGTCGACGGCGGCTTCCACGACGGGCTCGCCGTAGACCTGGCGCCGGGGCTCAACGCCGTCATCGGGGGCAAGGGCACCGGCAAGTCGACGCTCATCGAGATCCTGCGCTACGTCCTGGACGCTGGCCGGCCGGTGGACCGGGACGCCGCCGCCAACCGCAAGCACAACTTCCGCGCCAACGCGGAGGCCGGGGTGGGCTTCGTCGACCCGGGCGGCGATGAGTACGAGGTGCGCCGGAGCGGGGACGGCGGTCCGCCCCTCCTCCTCCGCGACGGCCGCGAGACCGGGCTGGCCGCCGGCCGCCGGGTGGCCGTCAGGGTCTTCGGGCAGCGCGAGCTCCAGACGCTGGCCGACCGGCCCGAGATGCTGCGGGATTTCGTCGCCGGCGTGACCAGGGACGGCTGGGAGCAGGTGACCGGGCCCGAGCGCGAGCTGGTGGCGGCCGTCGATGAGCTCGACCGGGCGCTGACCGCTCTCGAGGACGAGCTGGCCCGGTTGGGCGACGAGGAGCAGGAGCTGCGCGACCTCCGGGACCGGCTGGCGCTGGCGGAGTCGCGCGGCGTCACCGGCTGGATCCGGCAGTCGCAGGAGCTGAACCGGGCCCAGCGCGGCGTCGCGGCCATGCTCGGCTGGCCGCCGCAGGTGGGGGAAGCGGCAGCCGCGCTCGAACGGCTCCTCCCGGCACCTTCGCCGCCGCAGGAGCTCCCCGTGCCGCCGGGGCTGGCCGGCGCGCTTGGCGACCTGGAAGAGGTCGTGCGCCGGGCCGCGGCCGACCTGCGAGCCGGCGTGGAGCGGGCCGCGGCCGGGCTCAGCCCGCCCGCGGCCGAATGGGAGGCTGAGCACGCCCGGCGGCGCCATGACGTCGAGGCGCGGCTGGCGGAGGCGGGGATCTCCGACCCCCGCCAGCTCCGCCGCATCCAGCAGCGGGCGGCCGAGCTGGAGGAGCGGCTGCGCGAGCTGCCGGTCCGGCGGGAGCGGCAGGCGGCCACCGATGCGGCGCGGCGGGAGGCGCTGCGCCGGCTGGCGGAGGTGCGCCGGCGGAAGTCGCGGCTGGTCGAGGCGGCCGCGCGCACCCTCAGCGAGGCACTCGGCCCGCGCGTCCGCCTGGCGGTCAGGCCCCTCGCCGACCGGGGCCCGCTGGCGGCCGAGCTGGAGGCGGCGCTGCACGGGCAGGGGGTTCGCTCCGACCAGCTGCAGCGCCTGGCCCAGGCGGCGCCGGGCGCCATCGGCGACGCCATCCGCGAGGGGCCCGCGGCCGTGGCCGCCCTGGGCTGCTCGCCATCGACCGCGTCCAAGCTGGCGTCGCTGCCGCGCGGCGCAGTGCGCCGGCTCGAGGCGGCCGACACCCCCGACCAGGTCGTGGTCGAGATCGACCTGGGCCGGCCTGGCGGCGAGTCCTGGTCGCCGATCTCGGAGGTGTCGCCGGGCCAGCGCGCCATGGCGCTGCTGGCGCTGGCGCTGGCCAGCGGCGCGGAGCCCCTGGTCATCGACCAGCCCGAGGACGACCTGGACAATCGCTACATCTACGACGAGGTCGTGCGGGTGCTGAGCCGCGTCTGCGAGGGCCGGCAGGTGATCGTCGCCACCCACAACGCGAACATCCCCGTGCTCGGCGACGCGGAGCTGGTGCTCGCGCTCGACGCGGACGCGGATCGCGGTCGCGTGCTGGCCTGCGGAGGCCTGGAGTCGGCCGACGTGGCCAATCAGGCGCGCCAGATCCTGGAAGGGGGCGACCAGGCGTTCCTGGCCCGCCACCGGCGCTACCTCGCGGCCGAGCGCTAAGCCGGGATCCCCCGATCCACGACGGCGCCTTGGCGCCCAGGCACACCACCTCGCGGCCCGGCTTCTGCGCTTCTCGCTTACGCACTCTCCGAGTGCGCGCGCTGCGATGCTCGGCGCCGAACCACGATCTGGCGCACCTGGACACCAACTCGCTCGCCGCGAATCGGAGGATCCCGGCTGAGAGGAGCTGGACGCGGGCCGGGGACCGGACGGCGGGCCGATCCAGGCCGCCATACTTCCAGGGTTACCGCGAGTAGCGGTTGGGTCCCGACGGCGGGCACGAATCGGCGCTTGGAGGAGCTGACCATGGAGGAGCGACGGCTGGGCTGGCGCGACGGCGCGCAGGGGCGGGAGGGGGACGCCTTGGACCACGACAGCGGCCGGCTCGGCGGCCTGCTGCCCGTCCCCCGACAGACCCCGGACGAGGCGGGCGGCGAGCGCGCGGCGGCGGAGCCGGTGCCGCCGGTGTTCCCCTCCGGCGCGAACGGACTGGCCACGAGCCGGGACATGGAGCCGGCCGGCCTCATGCCGGTGCTGGTCGACCGCCGGGAGCTGGTCCGGTCGATGAACCAGGTGCTGGAGATCGATCCCCGGCGCACGGCGGTCATCACGATCGACTGCCACCGCGGGCACCTGGACCTCGCCGTGGCGACCATGCCCCTCGCGCCCCAGGCCGCGGCCTCGCTCGTCGGCGAGACGGCCCGGCTCCTCCGGTTCGCACGCGCCTGCGGCATGAGCGTGATCCACGTTCTGACGCAGAACCGGATCCTGCCCCACGGCCAGCCCGAGGTGCTGTGCAACCCCTTCTGGGCCGCCGTCGAGAGCACCCGGCAGGTGCTGACGCCGGGCCGCGAGAGCACGATCAGCCGCCACAACCTGGTGGGCACCGTCCAGACGCAGCTCATGCCCGAGCTGGGCCCGGAGCCCGGCGACGTGACGGTGGACCGCAAGCGGCGCCTCAGCATCTTCCGCGACACCGACCTGGACCTGACCCTGCGCGAGCTCGGGGTGGACACCGTCGTGCTGGCGGGCATCAGCACGAACACGGACGTCCTCTGCGCGGCCTTCGAGTCGCAGAACCGGGACCTGCAGACGATCGTGGTGTCGGACTGCGTGCGCTCGGTCCACGGGGACGACCTGCACTTCTTCGCCCTGCAGGACGTCGCCCGCTGCCTGGGCTGGGTGCTGACGCTGGAGGAGCTGGCGGCCAAGGTCGGGGCAAGCCGGGCAGCCGCTATCCGCTAAAGGTGCAAGGGGGGGCGGGCCCCCCTTCCGGAACCCCCCTTCCTTCTTGGGACGTTTGGGGCCGCCTTCGGCGCATCCCTTCGGGCCTACCTGTGGTGTCGGCGGCGCCGGGAAGACGGGACTCACACGCAGGGCGGAGCCCGTGCTTGCGCTGCCGCCTGGACCTTTTCATCATGGGAGGCGTGGACGAGGACCTGCTGGTCACGAGCGTGCGCTCGGTCACCTCCGGCGAGCCGGGGCGGTCTCTGAACGAGGCCCGCGGCCACCACTTCGTCATCGACGACAGCGCAGTTGCCGAGGAGATCACGCCGGGCGAGTCGTTCCTGGCCGGGATCTCGGGCTGCGGCGTGCTGCTGGTGGAGCGGCGGGCCCGCGAGACGGCAGTGCCGCTGCGCAGGGCGGAGGCGTGGATTGCGGGCTCACGGCTGCGCTCGGACACCTCCCGCTTCACCGGGATCGACATTCGGTTCCGGCTCAGCGGCGTGGACGAGGCCCAGGCCGAGGAGCTCGTGGCGCATTACCGGCGCCATTGACCGCTGTATGGAGCAGTCGCGGTCGCGACAACGGTGAACGTCACAGTCGAATCCGAGCCATAGCCCCTCTCCTCTTGCGGCAGAGGTGACTCAGGGGCCGGAGGGGGGAGGAGCTCACGGCCGGGATCCGGACGCTCGCGCTGGCGGGACCGCCTCTATGCTCAGAAGATGGAGACCGAAGGCGTTCCGGAGGAGATCCGGGTGCCCCGGGAGGACGAGCGCCCGGCGGTCCTGCCGGCGCCTGAGCCGGCTCCCGATGAGGCGCCGGCCCCCCGTGAGGCGCCAGCCCCGGATGAGGCGCCGCACGAGGTGCCCGAGCGGGAGGCGGAGCCCGCGCCTGGCTGATGGCGACGCCTCTGCCCGTCCTGGGCTTCCGAGAGTGGGTGGTCGCCCGCGGCGGGCTCGTGGGCAGCATCCGCGGCGAGCCCTGGCCGGCGGCGTCGATCCAGGCCGCCTGCGAGGCCGGCCACGCCGCCCCGGCGGACGGGTGCCGCTGCGGGATCTACGCCCTCGAGGCCTGGCCGCGGCTCGGCGACCGCCGGCTGTACGAGGAGGCGGCCATGCCGCTGCGCCTGATCGCCCAGGGGCTGCTGACGGCGCTGGTGCTGGCCGGCCTGGTGCTCCTCGGGTTCATGGACCGGCCCCTCGTGGGCCAGGGCAGCTGGCCGGCCGCGATCGCCGTCGCCGGCGCGGTGGGCGTGGGCCTGGCCGGGGTGGCGGCCGCCGACCTGGCGCTCATGCGGCCCGGGTACCTGCTCGGCGCCGTGCTGTTGAGCGGGCGCGTGCTGCGCTACCAGAACGGGGTGCTCCGGGCGGAGCATGCGCGCATCGCCTGTCTCGTCCGGCCGCTGGGGGTCAGCCGGCGGATGGCGGCGACGCTGGCCGCGAGGCTGGGGGTGCCCCTGTTCCACTGGTACCAGCGGGAGCGGGCGCTGCGCTACCTCAGCGAGCACGGCGACCACTGGTCGCGGGCGACGGGCGGGACGGCGACCCGGCGGTGAAGTGGACCAGACGGCGGGACGCAGAGCTCCTCTCCGGAGTGGCCCTGCTGGATCGCGCTGGTCGGAGGCGGGTCTGGAGGTGGAGGTAGAACCGTGAAGATCGCCCTTGGCCAGTTCGGCGCCGGGCCCGACAAGGCCGCGAACCTGGACCGGATGCGGGAGCTCACCCGCGGCGCGGCCGCGGCCGGCGCGAGCCTGGTGCTCTTCCCCGAGGGGGCCATGGTCTCCCAGCCCCCCGACCGCTCCCTGGCGCCGGCGGCCGAGCGGGTGGATGGACCGTTCGTGGCCGCCCTCGGTGAGATGGCACGGCGGCACGGCATCGCCGCGGTCGCCGGCATGTTCGAGTCCATCCCCGGCGACGACCGCGTGTACAACACGGTCGTGGCGCTGGACGCCGCCGGGTCGCTCATCGGCTCGTACCGAAAGGTCCACCTGTACGACGCCTTCGGCTACCGGGAGTCGGACCGGGTCCGGGCCGGCGACGGCGACACGCTGCGCTTCAGCATCGAGGGGACCGTCCTCGGCGTCCAGACCTGCTACGACCTGCGCTTCCCCGAGCTGACCCGGCACCTGGTCGGGCGGGGCGCCGAGGTGGTGCTGCTGCCTGCCGCCTGGGTCCGGGGTCCGCTCAAGGAGTCCCACTGGGAGGTGCTGCTGCGCGCCAGGGCGATCGAATGCACGTGCTACGTGGCCGCGGCCGGCATGGTGAGCGCGCAGTACTGCGGCTGCAGCATGCTGGTCGACCCCATGGGCGTGCCGGTGGCCAGGGCGGGGGAGGTCGAGGCGCTCGTGGTCGGCGAGGTCGACCCCCGGCGCGTGGCCTCCGTCCGGCGCACGAACCCCAGCCTGGAGAACGCCCGGCCCGACGTCTACGCGAGCTGGCTACCCCTAAAAATCTAAAAAGGGGCCCCCTCCCCCCTCGCGGGGGAGGTTGGGTGGGGGGCCAAATTGACCCCCCACTGGCCCTGGCGTGCCACCTCCCCCGCGAGGGGGGAGGGGTAGGGCGGTCAGCGGCCGGCGAGGGCCAGGATCCAGGAGCGGTGCTCGTCGTAGTGCGCGCAGGTGTTGCCGCCCACCCAGCCGGCGATTGGGCTGTCGCGGTCCTTGCGGGTCGTGCCGGGCTGGTAGTGGGTGAAGGGCATCGACAGCCCCTGGTCGCCGAGCGCCTCGATCCGCCGCACCGTCCGCGCGTGCGTGTCTGCCAGCAGGCGCCGGACCTCGGCCGCCGGCATCGCCGCGTACCGGCGCCGGATGATCTCGTTGACCTCGTCGGTTTCGGCGGCGCCTTCCGCTCCCAGCGCGGTGCGGGGGTCGGCCCCGTCCAGCACCGCCAGGAGATACGCCTCCCAGGCTGCGACGTGGGCCAGGTGATCCTTGATCGACCAGCCGTCGGGGCCCGGCGCGGCGAGCCGTGCGTCGCCCAGCCCGCCGACCGCGCCCTGCAGGCCGTCCCATGAGCGGCCGATGCGCTCCAGCAGCTCGGCGCAGGCGATGGTGTCGCTCACGATCCCTCCCCCGGAGTAACCGGCTAATGCACAAAGGCGGTGATCAGCGTCACCATCATACTCGATTTGCCGGTGCCCTGGCGACCCGGCTACGGGTGGACGGGGGAGGGCTCCTCGACCTCCGGCCGCGACGGCCCTTTCTTCACCCGGGACT
>DATFRD010000388.1:0-3151 GCA_035263645.1 Candidatus Dormiibacterota bacterium
GCATCCGGGTGACGCTCTTCTACACCAAGCTCCACGACCGGCTCCTCCGGCCCCTGCTGGCCGCCGACCACCCGCCCGCACCCCTGGAGCTCCGCCGGGCGCTGGGGGTGGTCGACCGCACCGTCGACGACTACGTCGTCACCTCAAGGATCGCCGCGTGAGAGAACTTGCCTCGATGCTTCAGATCCCGTTCACCAAGGAGCTCTAGCCGGGCGAGCGCCCGCCGGGCACTCCCTCCTCCGCCCCGGTGGCGCCGATGGTGATTTACGCTTCCCACGTGGGCCTGCCCGACGGCTACGCCGTCTTCGTCAAGGCGTCGTGTCCGACCTGCCGGGAGGTGGCGCCCGTCCTCAGGCGGCTGCGCGAGGCAGGCGTGCCGGTCAGCGTTTACACACAGGACGACCCGAGCTTCCCGAGCGGGGTCGAAGCGATCGACGACACCGACCTCCACCGCTCGTACGAGGCGGGCGTGGAGATCGTCCCCACCCTCCTGCGCGTGACCGGCGGAGCCGTCGCCGAGACGCTGCAGGGCTGGCTGCGGGCGGACTGGGAGCGGGTCACGGGCGTGCCCGGGCTCGGCGACGGGCTGCCCGACCACCGCGCCGGCTGCGCGTCGCGGACGCTCGACCCCGAGGTGGCCGAGATGCTGGCGGTCCGCCTGGGCGCCCGCCGGCTCGCGGCGCGCCGGGTCGAGCTCGGCGACCTCGAGGACGAGGCGGAGGCGATGTTCGAGCGCGGGTGGACGGACGGCCTGCCCGTGGTCCCCCCGACCCCGGCGCGCGTGCTGCGCATGCTCGAGGGGACCACGAGGCACCCGGAGGAGGTGGTCGCGGTCGTCCCGCCCGACCTCGTCGACTGCACTGTGGAGAAGGTGGCGATCAACGCGGTGCTGGCGGGGTGCCGTCCCGAGTACCTGCCGGTCGTCCTCGCCGCGGTGGAGGCGGCGTGCACCGACGAGTTCAACGTGCACGGCGTGCTGGCGACGACGTGGTCGGCCGGTCCGGTCGTGATCGTCAACGGGCCGATCGCCGCCCGGGTGGGCATGAACTCGGGCGGCAACGCGCTCGGCCAGGGCAACCGCGCGAACGCCACGATCGGTCGAGCGCTGCAGCTCGTGGTGAGGAACGTCGGCGGCGGCCGCCCGGGCGGAGTCGACCGGGCGACCCACGGCAACCCGGGCAAGTACACGTTCTGCTTCGCAGAGGACGAGCAGCGGTCGCCCTGGGAGCCGCTGGCGGTCGAGCGGGGCCTGGCCCCCGGCCGCTCGGCCGTGACGCTGTTCGCCGGCTCCGGCCTGCAGCCGGTGGTGGACCAGCTCTCCCGCACGCCCGAGTCGCTGGCGCGCAGCCTGGCGGCGTCCCTCCAGGCGGTGGCCCATCCGAAGCAGGCGCTGGCCTGGGACGCGCTCCTGGTCGTCTCTCCGGAGCATGCGCGGGTATTCCGGGAGGGGGGCTGGTCGAAGGCCAGGCTGCGTCAGGAGCTGGACGGGCTGCTCCGCCGGCCGGGGGCGGAGCTGGCCCGCGGCGCAGGCGGTATCGCGGAGGGGATCCCCGCCGCACTGGCCGACGGCGAGGTGTCGAAGTTCCGGCCGGGAGGCCTGCTGATCGTGCACGCCGGCGGGACGGCCGGCCTGTTCTCGGCGATCATCGGGGGCTGGGTGAGCGGGGCCATGGGCAGTGAGCCCGTGACCAGGGAGGTGCGCGAATGACGCCGAGGCAGCTGCTGGACCCGACCTCCGAACGCGGCCCAGCCGACCGGCCGCGCACGCCCCGGCCGGAGTCCCTCCAGGGCCTGACCGTGGGCCTGCTCGACATCGCCAAGCCGCGGGGGGACGTCTTCCTGGACCGCCTTCACGAGCTGCTATCCGCCCGCGGCGTCGAAGTCCTTCGCTTCCGCAAGCCGACGTACACCAAGCCGGCTCCGATCGACCTCCGGCGGGAGATCGCCGTGAGGTGCGACGCGGTGGTGGAGGCCCTCGCCGATTGAGGGTCCTGCACGTCGTGCAGTGTGCACGACATGACGGCGCTGGAGGCGCAGCGGGTGCCGGCGGTGTTCGTGGCCTCCTCCGAGTTCGCCCCGGCGGCCGACGCCCAGGGGGCGGCGCTCGGCTTCCGGCCGGCCGCGGTGTATGTCGCGCACCCGGTCCAGGACCGGACGGACGACGAGATGCGGGCGCTCGCCGACGACGCCGTGGCCGGCGTGTGGGCCTCGCTGAGCCAGGCCAGCCGCGGCTGAGCGCCGCCACGCCCTGACCGCCCTGTCGCCGGGCCCAGGTGACCACCGTCTACCGGACCGAGCGCCTGGTCTTCCGGGTCCCGGTGCCGGGTGACGCGGCCGGGATCGCCCGGTTCTACGCCGACAACCGCGACCACCTGCAGCCCTGGTCGCCTGCGTTCCACGCCGGCCTGTACCGGGAGTCCTTCTGGCGCGACGAGGCGGCGCGCAGGCAGGCGGACCTGCAGGCCGGCATCGAGGTCAGGGGCTTCCTGTACCTGCACGAGGCCCGCGGGCGAGTGCTGGGCAACCTGTCCCTGACCCAGATCGCGCGGGGCCCCATCCAGTCCTGCGTCCTGGGCTACGCGCTGGCTGCGGACGCCCAGGGTCACGGATACATGCTGGAAGCGGTGCGCGGCGCGGTGGAATATGCTTTCGGGCCGCTGGGGCTCCACCGCGTGACGGCGAACTACATGCCCCGCAACCGCCGCAGCGGGTCGGTCCTCAGGCGAGCCGGGTTCGTGGTGGAGGGCTACGCGAGGGACTACCTGCTGATCAATGGACGCTGGGAGGACCATATGCTGACCGCGATCGTGAACAGGGAAGGTGCCCGATGAGCGCCGCAGGCGGCACCGAGCCGCTGCTGCGGCTCCGGCCGCTCGGGCTCGGCGAGATCCTGGACGAGATCTTCCGCGTGTACCGCCGCCACTTCGGGCTGCTCTGGGCCGTCGCCCTGGTGCTGTCGGTGCCGGGTTTTCTCCTCCAGGTCGCATCCGGGTCGACGGGTGCGTTTGGCTCCCTGTCCGCGGCGGCCCGCATCATGGCGGGCCCGGCCGCGCCCGCGGGCCAGGCGCCGCTGGTCGCCACACCCAACCTCGGGCTTCTCGCCCTCGCGTACCTGGTCGTGCTGGCGGCGCTGCCGTTCACGACCGGTGCG
>DATFRD010000389.1:0-25012 GCA_035263645.1 Candidatus Dormiibacterota bacterium
CACCGTGACCTCCGGCTCGTTCACCCTGGGGTCCGTGGCCAGGGCTTGCCGGATGTGGGCGGCCAGGTGGTGCCGGGCCTCGACGTCCGGGGTGACCGGCAGCTGCGCCGTCGCGATCTCGAAGAGGTCCTGCACCGGCTCGAGCGGCACCGGCAGCCCATCCGAGAGCGCGTAGAGCAGCAGGCTGAGCACCCGCGGCGCGTGCGGCCGAGCACGCTTCACCAGGTACGGCCACTCCAGGCCGCCGGCCGCGATCAGCGCAAGCGCGTCGTGCCAGTGCCGCGGCACGTGCTCGGCGCTGGCGAGCGCCTTGATGACCAGCATGTCTTCGGGGCTCAGCGTCCAGACGTCCCGCCCGCGCACCTGAATCCGCCGCAGGTGCGCTCGCATCTCGTCGTCGAACAGGACGCCGCCCTTGGAGGTGAAGATAACGTCCACCAGCGTCTCGCTCCAGTAGGCCTTGTACAGCCACCGGGGGTCCGTTCGCTCGGTGCGGAAGCCGGCCGCGGCCAGCCTGTTCAGGGCCCGATCTGCGTCGTCGGGGGTCACGAAGAGGTCCACGTCGTGCGTGTGGCGGGCCCGGCCCATCGCGGCCGAGGCCAGGCCGCCCATCAGCGCATAGGAGACGCCGCCGGCGTCGAGCGCGGCCACGGCCCGATCGAGCGTGGCCTCCATGCGCCGGTGGATCCTCGCCTCTTCGCCGGGGCTCGGGCCCGGCCGGCGGGTCACCGCTCGCGCGGGCGCGCCACGGGTCTCTCCCGCTCCACCGCCAGGGCGAGGTCCAGGCGGTCGTCGAAGCGCGCCCACCTCTCGCAGTTCATCACGTGCAGGACGAGGTCCTCGAGCTGGCTGGCCAGCTCCGCTCGCCGCAGGTCGTCCCGCAGCCTGTCGAATCTTGTTCTCCGTGACATCTTCCAATAATGATATATTATGGTGCTGATATCAAGTTTTCTGAGTGCTTCACTGGAATATCCGGCCTCAAGCAACCAACCTGTGAAGCAGGCGCCGAACCCCGGGGAGGCGCAGGCGCTCCCCGACCGTGCACACCGCAACGTCGGCGACGCGATGGACGCGTCCGGTATCCATGACGTCCGGCCCCATGGCCTCCAGGTCGCGGTCGCCCGGCTCCAGCAGCAGCACCTCCACGCCGCGGCGGCGCAGGCTCTCGGCCTCGGCGGCCACCTGCCTGGCGGCCCGCCGGCGCATCGCCGCGGTCATCCTGCTGAGCGGGCTCCAGCCGCCCCGCGCGCCGGCGGCGGACATCGGGCTCAGCGCCACGACCAGGTCCACGTCGTGGTCGGCGAGCACGTCGAGGTTCGACAGCGAATGCAGGCCGCCGTCGACGTACAGCCGGCCGCCGACCCTGACCGGCTCGAAGAAGCCGGGGATGGCGCACGACGCCGCGACCGCGGAGGCCAGCGACGTCCGGGGAGCGTCCTCCTGGCCGAACACCACCCGCCGTCCCGTGCGATAGTCGCAGGCCACGACCCAGCAGCCGTGCCGGGGCGGCCAGCCCGCCGGCGCCGACCGCCGGATGGTCGCCTCGATGGCGGCAGTGGGCACGAGCCCTCGCGGGACCAGCCCGCAGATCGCGCGAAGGACGGCGCGCTCGCGCAACGCGTGCAGGGCAAGGTGGAGCGAGCCCGGTCCGGGCAGGCGGCGGGTGCGGAGCGCCCGGTAGGCGTCCCCGATGGCCAGGTCGGCCAGGACCCAGCCGTCGCCCGACAGGCGGGCCGAAGCAGGCGGCCCACTCGCGGGGACGAGGCGCCCTGCGGCGACCCCGCTCGCCAGCAGCGCGGCCATCACCGACCCCGCCGAGGTGCCCAGCACCACGTCAGCGATCGACGGGTCCCAGCCGGCTGCCCTCGAAAGCGTGGCCAGCGTGGCCGCCATCCATGCCCCGCCGGTGACGCCGCCCGCGCCCAGCACCAGCGCGACGCGCCTCCCCCTCCCCCTCGACCGCGGCACCCGCGAGTGCCTCGGAGTGCCCGTGCATGTCGAAGGCATGACCTGCAACATTGCTGATAGCAATACTATCACTTTTTCTGCAGAGGTTCAACCGGGGACGGCCACGAGCTCCAGCTCCGGGTGACGAAGCGCGGTGAGGCTGCCGCCCAACCCGCAGCCCGTGTCGAGGTCCAGCGTCCGGCCCCGCCAGCTGGGCCCCGCGACAGGCTCGTGGCCATGCACGACGAGCGCCCGGCCGCGGTAGCCGCCGGCCCAACCCGGCTCGCCCCGCAGGCACACGGTGGTGACCCGCGGAGAGTCCCGCCCCAGCAGCTCGGCAGAGATGCCGGCGTGGACCGCCACGAGGGCCCCTCGCGCGAGTACCAGGTGGCTGGGCAGGCCCTCCAGGAACCGGTGCGCCCGCGGGCCCAGCGCGCGGGCCTCCGCCAGCTGGTCCCGGACGTCAGGGGCCGGATCGCCGCGCAGCGCCGCCGCCAGCTCGTCATCACGGTCGCCGCGGACGCAGAGCGCGCTGCCCTGGGCCGTCATCGCCATGACCAGCCGCAGCACGCCCGCCCCGTCCGCGCCGGGGCCGGCGAGGTCGCCCAGGAGCACCGCCCGTCGGCCCTCGGGATGGGCGGCGCCGCCGTCCGGCTCCGGCGCCAGCCGGTATCCGAGGCGCTCCAGCAGGTCCTGGAGCGCGCCCAGGCGGCCCCGCACCTCGCCGATCACGTCGAACGGGCCGCCATCCCAGCGGCGTTCGACCGGCAGCGCCACGCGCCGCACGACCGCCGACGCCACCGTCTCCGGCGACCCGAGCACGTGGACGGCACCGAACCCCTCCTCGCCGAGGCCGGGCAGCGACCGTGTCAGCGCCTGCCGCTGGGCCCTGATGACGGCCTCCCCGACGGTTCGGCCGCCGCGCCCCCTGTCTCGCTCCACGCAGAGCTCGGCCGCCAGGTCGAACACGACGGCGACGGCCGCGCAGTCGTGCTCGGCTGCCAGCCGCAGCAGCGGACGGCGGTCCGCCGGCCGGGCGCTGACCGCGTCCACCACAGTGAGCCGGCGGCGCCGGAGGCGGAGGCCGGCCAGCAGGTGGAGGACCTGGAACGCGTCGGCCGTCGCCGAGAGGTCGCCCTCCCGGTCGGACACCATCGCCCGAAGGCCATCCGACGAGAGCACCTCGGTCGGGCGGAAATGGGCGCGCGCGAACGTGGTCTTGCCCGCCCCGGCCGGCCCGACCAGCACCACGAGCGCCAGCCTGGGAACCTCGATCCTCACGGCCCTGGACGGCTTTCGACCGGGCAGGTCGGCATCGGTCACGGCAGCCGGTACCCTGTCCCTCGATGAAGGCCGTGAAGAGCGAGCTGCGGCGGCTGGTCGACGCCAGCGGGCCCGGGCTGGTCGAGCTGAGCCACAGGGTCCACGCGGCGAACGAGATCCGGTTCGAAGAGCGTCGCTCCTCCGGCCTGGTCGCGTCTGCGCTGGCAGCAGGCGGCTTCGACGTCCAGCGCGGCGTGTGCGGGCTGGAGACGGCCTTCGTCGCCACGGCCGGCGCCGGGCCGCTCACCGTGGGGATCTGCGCCGAGTACGACGCGCTGCCCGGCATCGGGCACGCATGCGGCCACAACATCATCGCGTCGGCGGCCGCGGGCGCCGGCATCGCCCTGGCGAGGGTCGCCGACGAGCTGGGGGTCACCGTGCGCGTCCTGGGCACGCCCGCGGAGGAGAGCGGGGGCGGCAAGATCCTGATGCTGGACCGGGGAGCCTTCGACGGCGTGCACGCCGCCATGATGGTGCACCCGTCCCCCGAGGAGCGTGCTCACGCCAGCTGCCTCGCGGTCGCCCACTTCCAGGTACGGTACCGGGGCCGAGCGGCGCACGCCTCCGCCTTCCCTGAGCGCGGCGTGAACGCGGCGGACGCGCTCACGGTGGCCCAGGTCGGCATTGGCCTGCTGCGCCAGCACCTGAACGCGTACGACCAGGTCCACGGCATCGTCGTCGATGGCGGCGACGCCCCCAACATCGTCCCCTCCCACAGCTCCGCCAGGTTCTACGTGCGGGCGCGCGACCTGGAGGGGCTGACGCGACTGCGCGCCCGGGTCGACCGCTGCTTCGAGGCCGGCGCGCTCGCCACGGGCGCCAGCCTCGAGATGGAGGAGGAGAGCCCGCCGTATTCGGAGTTCCGACCCGACCTCGAGCTCGGGGACCTCTACCGGCGGAATGCCGAGGCGCTGGGCAGGACGTTCCCCGACCTGCCCGCGAAGCGGGGCGGCTCGACCGACATGGCCAACGTGTCCATGCGGATGCCGGCAATCCACCCCATGATCCAGATCGACGCCAGGGGCGCCAGCAACCACCAGCCGGAGTTCGCGGCCGCCTGCCTGACCGAGTCCGCCGACCGGGCCGTGCGCGACGGCGCCCTGGCCATGGCGCTGACCGTCGCCGACCTGGGCCGGCCCGGCGCCCTCAGAGAGCGCCTGCTGGCCGGCCGGACGGACCACTCCCTGCGCTGAACGCAACAGGTTCGGGCCGGATCCCTGTCGACGGCGCCGCCCGGCGACCCGGAAGGCGGGATCAGCCGCCCAGGGCCTCGCGGACCGGGAGCCGGGAGGCTCGGAGGGCCGGCGCAAGGCCGGCGACGACGGCCAGGGCCACGGTGGCCAGCGGGGCTCCCACGATCAGCGACACGGGCAGGCCGCCCAGGTCGATGCCCTCCAGCCCGTTCTCGATCAGGTACCGGTCCACGGCCAGCGCCACGCTGGCCGCCAGGGCCGTGCCCAGGACGGTGCCGGCGAGCCCGCCGACCAGGCCGAGCAGGCCGGCCTCGACCAGGAACCAGCGGACCACGTCGTGGTCCGCGGCGCCGAGGGCTTTCAGCACCCCGATCTCGCGCCAGCGCTCGCGCACCGCCGCCAGCAGCGTGTTCGCCACCCCCAGCACGGCGATCGCCAGCGCCACCGTCCCGATGCCGCCGAGGACGATGTCGACGATGTGGAGGTACTTCTGCACCGACGCCACCAGGTGCTCGGGCGCGCTGTTCGCGTACCCGATCGTGAAGATCTCCTGCCGGACCTGGTGGACGTCGGCCAGGTTGTCGGCCACCACCACGAGCCCGCTGTACGGCGACGTGGGCCGCTGGAAGTTCCTTCCGTCGACGCCTCTCAGCGCCCACTGCCGGGCGGTCTGCGTCTGCTGGATCGGAACCAGGAACTCGCCGTCGTCGACCGTCTGGGCCACCACCCCGACCACCTGGACCGTGTACCAGCGCGCCACGAAGCGCTGCCGGCCCCCCGTGTCCAGGAGCTGCGGCGTGCCGAACTCGATGTCCGACTCGAGCACCGAGGCGGGCTGCGACGGGTCCAGGTGCATCCGCTGGACGTAGCCGGCGGTCACCGCCACCTCGGTCATCGACGCGGCCGCCGGCAGCCGGCCGGCCAGGACGGTGACGGGGAGGTCGGCCCGGCGGGTCAGGTCGGCGCCGATGACGGCCCCGAAGTAGTCCTCGACCCGTATCCGGCAGGGCGGCAGCGCCGCCGCCGACCCCGTGTCGGGGCCCGGGCAGGGCACGACCACCGCGGGCACTGCCAGCACCGGCACGACCGAGGCGACGTGCGGCGCCTGCCGGATCTCCGCCACCTGCGCGTCTCCGAGGTCCCGGTGGGGCCCGGCCTGGAGGGCGTCGACGTCGAAGCCGGCGGGGTCCGGCCGGGCGTCGGTCACGTGGATAGCCGCCGCGGGACCGCCGTGGCTGAGCTGGCTGACGATGCGGCTGTCCGCGGTGCCGGCGATGCTGAGGAGCGCCACCAGGAGCGTCGTCCCGAGCGTCACGCCCAGGCCAGCCAGCAGGCTTCGAGTCCCCCGTCGGGCCAGGCTACGAAGCGCCAGGAGGGCGGCGTCGTCCCAGCTCACCGGACGACCTTACACCGGCATCGGCGGGCCGCCAACTCCGACGGCCCCTGCCGGCGGGCACGGCCCGGTCAGGGGTCCGGCGGGCCCCGCGGTCGGACGATCAGCCGTGGTCCGCCGCGATGAAGGCGACAGGCTGCGCCGGCAGAGGCACGATGACGAGCCCGCTTCCGTCCGACCTCATCACCAGCAGCCGGCCCGGCCCGGGGCTGGTCTGGGCCACCGTCGCGTACAGCGTCTTCCCGTCGCCCGAGACCCACACCTCGCTGCAGCTCACGCCGGAGGCGAGCCTGGCCACCGGCTCCAGGTCGGACAGCCGCAGGACCATCACCCCCCAGGCACCCGCGGCGTAGACCAGCAGGCCGTCGGGGGAGACCGGCACGGTGCTGGCGACCCCGCCCGCGTAGGCATCCGGCGCCAGGAAGGCGAACGGTCCGCGGCCGCCGACCGAGGTCGGCGTGGCCACCGGGCCCAGGAGCCGACGGGTGGCGAGGTCGACCACCTGCATGGTGTCGTCCACCTGGTCGCTGAGGTAGAGCAGGCGCCCGTCCGGTGTGAAGATCGGCGACAGCCAGAAGGGATTCGGCTGCTGCGCGTGGACGACGCCGGCGGACCTGAGGCTGCCCAGGTCGAAGAACCAGACCGCACCGTCGGCGTGGCAGAAGGCCGCGAGCGTCCCCCCGCCCAGCACCACCCTGGCCAGGAGGCCGGGGCCGGAGCAGGTCGGGAAGGGAGCGGGACCGCCCGTCGCGCTGCCCGTCTGGACGAGTTCTCCTCCCTGCAGCGAGAACGCCGTCAGCCGCGTACGGCCGGCCCAGTCGGTCACCGCGTAGAGGTGGGTGGAGTCCGGCGCGAAGGCCGGCACGCCCCACGCGCCGCCGCCGGTCGGCCCAGCCGTCCCGGCGGCGTGCGGGATGGGCAGCGACCGGGAGGCGCCGGTGCCGAGGTCGATGGCCTGCAGCGACAACCCGCCGCCGTTCAGCAGGAGCAGGGCCAGCCATCGTGCGTCGGGGCTGAACGCGTCTCCGATGACCTCTCCGGGCTGCCGCGCATAGGCACGGCCCGGGCTGCCGTCGAGGGCGGAGTACGACTGCACGCCCGTGGCGTCGACGGTGAACATGCTCGTCCCGTCCGGCGAGCGCCAGGTGCCGTAGAGCGCGGCGGCCCCCGTCGACCTGCCCGGCTGCGGCTGCCCCGCGACAACCCGGCCGGAGGGCGCGATCGCGACGGCGGTGGGCGCCTGGCCGGCTGCTCCAACGGTCACCCAGGCCACCTGGGCGGCGGGGTCGACGTGGGTCACCGGCTGGCGGACGGGCGCCGGCAGGGACTCCGCGGGGAGCCGCGTCGCCGGGACAGCGGCCGGCCGGAGCACGGCCCTGAGCGACAGCAGGCCGGCCACCACGAGCAGCGCCAGGAGGGCCGCGACCAGACCCGCGGCCCGGCTCCGGCGCGGCTCGGACCGCTCGCCGCGCACGGCCGCCATGGAGGCAGCCAGCAGGGCCGGGGCGGGCCGGTAGACCTCGTCCAGGGCCTCGCGCAGCTCCTGTCCGATCCCGTCCTCGCTCACGTCAGCACCTCCTGGGGATCTCTCGCACCGCGCAGCCGGGCCAGGGCCCGGTAGAACCGGCTGCGGGCGCCCGCCTCGGTCAGGCCCACCACGGCCGCCACCTCCTCCCACGGCAGCTCCACGTAGAGGCGAAGCACGAGCACGCGACGCTCGTCACGCCTCAGGCTGAGGAGCGCCTGGCGGAGCTGGGCCCGGCGGAGCGCGCGTTCCTCCACCGCGTCGTCGGGCGACGCCGCCGCGTCGGGCAGGCCCAGCGGCCTCCACCAGCGGCCCCGCCGCTGCTCCCGGCACTGGTTGGCGACGATGCCGAGGAACCAGGGCCGGAGCGGGCTGCCGGCCCGCAGGCGACTGACGCGCGACCACGCCCGCACCGCAGCCTCCTGCACGGCGTCCTCGGCCAGCTGCGGGTCCTGGAGCAGGGCGCACGCGAACCGGTGGGCCGGCCCCACCAGCGGGGCCAGCGCGGCCTCGAACGCCACGGTGTCGCCGGCGCGTGCCCTGGCCAGCAGCTCGTCGTCGGCCTCGCTCCCCATCCTCTCCCTGTATACGTGTGCGAGGGGGCGAAACCGTTTCGCTCAACCGAGGCCGAGCACGTCGAGCGTCACGGCGAGCCCACCGCGCCCATCAGCAGCCTCCCATGTGGGAGCCGCCCGGCGGGCGTGGCGCTCCTGACGGAGCGTCCTGGCGATCTCCGCGCCGGTCACCGGTGGCCCAAGTGGACCCCATCTTTCGAGGAGATCGTCGAGCGTGCTGACGGGCCGGACCAGGATTCCACCCTCCAGCTCCTCCACTTCCATCGGACGCCCAGGCTCCAGGCCCAGACGCCGGGCGGTATTGGCCGGGATGACGACCATGATCGAGTTACCGACTCGCTGTACCAGTCCGCATCCAGATGTCGCTCAGCGGAGCCCAAGCACGTCCAGCGTCAGCTCCCCGGCGCGCAGGCGCGCCATCACCTGCGCCTCGCGCGCCGCTCGGGCGCGGGAGGCCAGCAGCACCTCCTCCAGCCGTTCGGAGCGGACCGCCATCACGCCGTCCCGGTCGGCCACGACGACGTCGCCGGCGCGCACCGTCACCCCGCCCACCACCACGGGCTCGCCGACCCGGCCCGGCTCGTGCTTCACGGTCCGCAGGATCGAGAGGCCCCGCGCGAACGCGGGGAAGCCGAGCCGCTCGAGCGCCGCGGAGTCGCGCACCCCTCCGTCGATCACGAGGCCGGCCACCCCTCTCGCCTGCGCCGCGACGGCCATCACCTCGCCCCAGTAGCCGGCCAGGTGGCCGCGCGCGTCCACGACCAGCACCGCACCCTCTCCGGCAGCCTCCAGGGCCCGGTGGATCGCGAGGTTGTCGCCGACCGCGCACGCGACCGGCAGCGCTGGGCCGCAGGCGCGGGCGCCCGGCCACGCCGGGCGGATGGCCGGGTCGAGCCCGCCCTCCCCGCCGGCCGCCTCGTAGACCGTCGCTGCGCCCAGATCCAGCAGCTCCCTGCTCAGCGCGGCGTCGAGGGCGCTCAGCACCAGCGCGCGAACCCCATCCCGCACCCGGTGCCGGCCGGGCTCCGGTAGGTGGGCACGTAGTCGAGCACCTCGAGGTCGAGGTGCTCGGTGGCTCCCGCCACGACCACCCAGTTGCGGATCTCGGACGTGCCGGAGACGAGCTCCGTCTGCGCGATGCCGCCGATCCTGGCCACATCGCGGGAGCGGAAGGCGTCCAGGACCCGCTGATCCAGCTCCTCGTCGATGACGAAGTGGCTGAGGCCGCCGGAGGCCACGACCGCCACTCGCAGGTCGCGGTCGAACGACTCGACCGCGCGGCGCAGCGCCCCGCCGAAGCCGTAGCAGCGGCCGGCCGTCGGCTGGTTGGGCGGGAAGTACGTGTTGACCATCACCGGCAGCATCGGCGCCGGGTTGCCGCGCATGATGCGGATCTTCACGAAGTTGAACGCGTGACCGATCGAGCGACCGCTCGGCTGCTGGGTGAGCTGGGCGACGTCGTAGCCCTCCACCATCATCCGCTCGACGACGTGCCGGCCCAGGTCGGGCACGCAGCGGTACACCTCCCGATGCTCCCCGTAGTTTGCCCACCGGGCCGGGCGGAGCGACGGGGGCAGCTCCTCCTCCGGCTTGGGCACGCATTCCACGGTGTCCCCCCAGAAGACCGCGAGCGTCGGCATCCCGTCGTCGAGGAACATCTCGCGCTGGTCGTCGCCGACGATCAGCACGACGTCGGGGCTGGCGGCGGCCAGCGTCTCGGCGAGCGCGTCGATGCCGCGGTCGCAGCGGCGGTGCTTCTCGAGCCAGATCGCATCGGACAGCTCGCGGTCCAGGTGCTCCTCGCTGCGGGCGGCGATCAGGCCTTCGTAGTCGTACACGGTGCCCCGGAAGTGGAGCTGCTTGTTCAGCCGGTCGCGCTCGGCGTGGAGCTGCCACAGCTCCGACGGAGTGCTCAGCTGCGGGCTGTGCGACGCCGCGATCCCGACCACGATCCGTGCCATCGATGACCCCTCCAGTGACTAGACGAGTGCGTCCGACCGCTCCGGCGCGCCGGCCCCGAGCCACGGCTCCAGCAGCTGGGCCGGGTTGCGGACCGCCAGCCGGCGGACGTCCTCGACCGAGAACCCCTCGGCCAGCAGGCGATCGGCGAAGTCGGCCAGCCCGTCGGCCACCGGCGGGTTGGCCGCCTGCCCGAGGTCGGTGGATATGACGGCCGCGCCGGCGCCGGTCGCGCGGAGGCCCGCGAACACCGCTCCCCACCCCGTCTTGCCCGTGAACGGGGTCGTGTAGCAGTGCTCGATGACGGCTCCCAGGCGGGCCAGGTCGACCTGGTCCTCCGGGCCGACGTCGACGCTGGGGAACTCCGCGTGTGTGACGACAACCCTGGTCAGGCCCAGCCGGCGCGCCCGCCGGGCGAGCGCGAAGATCTCGTCCCGCCCAACGTGGCCGGTGGCCAGCACCATGCCGTGCTGCGCCGCCACCTCCAGGCACTCCACCGCCGGCTCGACGAGCTCACCTCCTTCGTCCAGCAGCGCGATCGGCGCGGGGTAGCCGGAGCGGGCCCGCAGCTGGTCGTGGAACGCGCCCCAGGCGGCGGGCGGCGCCCCCGGGCGCCGGTTTCTCCACTCGTTGGCGGCGTCCGCCGTCGGCATCCAGAGCACGCTGGCGCCCAGCCGCGCGGCGACCTCGACGGCGGCGGCGTTCAGCCCCCCGACCGCGTGGTTGAGCGTCAGCGAGCCGCCGACCCACACCCCGGGGACGGCCCGAGCCACGGCGGTCGCGCGCTCCGCCGTCGGCGTGTAGTGCGACTTGAGCACGAACCCGGCGAGGCCGTGCGCGAGGAACTCGCGGGCCAGGTCGATGTCGTCGACGCGGCGCGGGATCACGTCCGGACCCGCGTGGACGTGCAGGTCGATCGCGCCACGGACGGCCGCGCGGGCCTCCTCGGACGGGGCCTGCTCGAGCTCGCTCATGGCAAGCTACCGGCCCCCGGAAGGGGCTCTCGAAGCCTGCCCACCCTTGCACCCTTCATGTCAGCAGGGTAGAAGCGCTCAGGGGACGTGTCCAACAGGATCCTTCGATTGGCGGCATCGGTGCGGCCGATCGAAGTCACTGCATTACGCCTCCCGGCTCTGCAGCTGGAAGTAGCGATGCCGCCGGCGGGCCTCGTCGAGCCTGCTGCCCCGCTCGATCTCCTGCCGGATGCGCGCCTCGGCCTCGGAGATCTCCCGGGACGCCGCCAGCACCTCCTCCTGCCGCGACCGGGGGATCACGACGATCCCGTCGGCGTCGCCCACGACCAGGTCGCCGGGCTCCACGCGCACCTCGCCCAGGGAGACCGGGACCTGCACGGCGTCGGCCTGGACGCGGCCCTTGCCCGTGCGCATGTACACGCCCCGGCTGAAGATCGGGTAGCCGAGCTCCAGGCTGCGAGCGGCGTCCCGGCACACCCCGTTGATCACCGTCCCGCCCAGCTTCATCCGGTGGGCTATGATCGTGAGGATGTCGCCCCACACCGTGGAGTCGAGGCGGCCGCAGTTGTCGAGGACCACGATGCTGCCCGGCGGCACGTCGTCGATGTAGTCGCCGACCGTTCCGCTGGCCACGGCCACGGGAATGGTGCGGGCAGTGAAGGCGGGTCCGGCCAGCCTGAAGCCGCGGTCGAGCGGCACGATGCCGAACGCCTGGCCGGCCAGGCCGAGCCGGTCCATGGCGTCGCTCAGCGTGGTGGTCGCGTGGCTCCTCAGCTCCTCGACGATGGCGTCCAACTCGGTGCGGCCTCCCCTGGAAAGATGCGGCCGGCCGCGGCTGGGCCGCGGCCGGGCCGCTCGAAACCGTCTACGCGACCTGGCAGCTGCCGATCGACGGCAGCTGGGCCGGCGCGATCGTGGCCAGCACCTGCTCCGTCTGGCCGTTGATCTTCGCGATGTACGTGGTCGCGACGCCCTGGTGGTTCGCAGGGTTCATCTGCATGTCGCCGCCGGGGAAGTCCGGACCCTGCTTGGCCTTCAGGGTGGACATGGCCTTGATCAGCTTGGCGGTATCCGCCTTGCCGGTGAAATTCGCGCTGAGCATGGCCTCCTTGAGCGCCGTGATGGCGGTGTACGCCTCGTAGCCGAGGTCCCCCGGCACCGCCTTGTCGGCGCCACCCAGCGCCTGGACGATGTTGGCGTCCTCCTTGCCCAGCTCGGCGCGGAACGCGGTGTGGTAGGCGATGTCGTCCTTGTTTTCCTTGGCGAAGTCAGACAGCTCCGGCGATTGGCCGATGTCGCCGGTCAGCGAGTCGGGGTACACGCCGCCGAAGCGCTCCTTGCCGAACACGCCGACGATCGGCATCTTCTGGTTGATGTTGAACTGGGCGATCGCCTGCGACGCCCGGTTCAGATCGGCCCCGACCTCGGTGTTGATCAGCCCGTTGATCGACCCGTCGGTCTTGATGCTGGTTATGTAGGGGGTCATGTTGGTCTCGTTCTGCGGGATCGCGATGATCTGCGACAGCTCGCCCCCGGCCGCCTGCATGCCCACCCTGTAGGCCGCCAGCTGGGACTGGCCGAAGGCGTAGTCGGGGTAGATGATCGACCACTTCTTCCCGTACTGGTTCACGATGTAGGTGGCCAGCGGGATCACGCCCTGGCGGCCCTGGGGCAGGACGCGGAACGTGTACGAGTTGCACTGCTTGCCCGTGAAGTCCTCCGCCGCGCAGCCGGTGGAGGACACGTAGACCACCTGGAGCCGCGGCACCAGGTTCCCGACGCCCAGGCACTCGCTGCTCAGGACAGCCCCGACCAGCACGTCGACGCCCTGCTGCTGGACCAGCTGCTGGGCGAGGGCGATCGCCTGGTCCGGCTGCGCCTTCGGGTCCGCGTAGACCGCCTGCAGCGGGTGGCCGTGGATGCCGCCCGCCCTGTTGATCTGGTCGATCGCCAGGTCCGTGTTCACGCGCATCTCCGCGCCCTCCACGGCCGTCAGCGGCGCGTTGTCGTCCAGGACCCCGATCTTGATCGGCGGCCCGGACGCCTGCTGCGTCGTGGTGGTGCTGGCCCCGCCGCCGCAGGCGGCGGCGGCCACGACGGCGACCATTGCAGCCACCAGCGGCCCCCACCATCGGGGACGGCCCGTCCGTCCCATGTCCCGGTGTCTCATCGATCCACCTCCTGTCTTCTCTCCATCCGCCGTTCCTGTCTACTCGTCCGCCGTGCCGGCGAACAGGGCGTCCACCTCGGCGGCCGCGCCGGTGTGGACCACGTCGTCCAGGTCTCGGCCCGCCGCCGACCGGATCCGCAGCCGCAGCTGCCAGAGCTGGCGGAGGCCGCCGACCACGCCCGTGGGCAGCAGGTACACCACGATGAGCAGTGCGAATCCCACGTACAGCTGCGACTGCGTGCTCTGCTGGCCGAGGTACTGGATGAGGAAGCGCAGGCCGGCCGTCCCCAGCAGCGGGCCGATGACGCTGTCGACCCCGCCGATCAGCGAGTACAGCACGCTGTTCACGGAATCGGCGAGGCCCAGCAGGTCCTGGAAGACCAGCGGGCTGTAGAGCGCGTACAGCCAGCCCCCGCTGGCTGCGATCGCGCCCGAGTACAGCGTCACGGCCACCTGGTACCCGTGCACGGAATAGCCCATCGCCGCCGCCCGGGCCGGGTTGCGGCCGATCGCCACCATCGCCCGGCCTGCCCGCGACGAGAGCAGGTACCAGGAGAGGGCGCACCAGAAGATCACCACCCCGCATACCAGCCAGTAGAAGCCGTTGCCCTGGAGGGGGTCCAGGCCGAAGGAGATGGTCACGGCCCCCTTGACGGCGAGACCGTTCTCGCCGCCCGTGAGGGCCGTGTCCAGCAGCGGCAGGCTCGCGAACGCCGAGGTCGTGAGCAGGGTGAGCAGCAGGTACTCGAGCCCCGTGGCCACGACCGCGTAGATCGCGAACAGCAGCGAGACCAGCACGCCTGCGGCCAGCGCCGCCACCGCCAGGACCAGCGGGTTGAGCTCCGAGTGCTGGGTGAGGATCGCCACGGTGTAGGCGCTGACGCCGAACGTGGCGCCGACGCCGATGTTGAGCAGCCGCGCATGGCCGGCGATCAGGGCCACCGCCAGCGCCGGCAGGCCGAAGATCAGGTAGTCCTGGAGGCGCTGGGGCAGGAACTGGCCGTACAGGGGAGGGACGACCACCACGATCGCGAAGAACGCCGCCGCCGCCGCCAGCGCCGCCGGCGCGCCTCTGCCCGCGAATCGGCCCCTCAGCACGGCCGACGCCCCTCCATCCGCAGCCGGCCCCTCACAGCCGCACCGCCACCCGCTGCCGCTGCGACCGGACGATCAGCAGGAGGATCACCAGGCCGAACACGATGAGCTGCACCGCCTCGCCACGGATCCAGATCGCGCCCAGCGACTCCACCACCCCCAGCCCCAGCGCGATGGCCGCGGCACCCCGGAAGTTCCCGAGGCCGCCGGCGATGACGACGATGAACGCGTTCAGGTTGACGTCCAGGCCCACCGTCGGGTAGACGGTGGTCAGCGGGGCCAGCAGCGAGCCGGCCACGGCGGCAAGGCCGACGCCGATGACGAAGGCCAGCGCGTACACGCGCGACACCGGGACCCCGAGCACGCTCGCCATCCGGCGGTTCTGGGCGACCGCCCGGAGCCAGATGCCGTATTTCACGTAGCGGAGGAAGATGAACCCGCCCGCGAGGATCGCCGCCGCCGCCAGGACGACCACCAGGTCGTAGACGGGGTAGTCCGTGGTGCCGATGGCGAGCCGGGCGCCGATAGGCGGCGCCACCAGCTTGGCGTCGCCCCCGAACAGGTTGTTCGCCAGCTGCTCCAGGATCAGGCTCAGCCCCAGGGTGGCGAGGAGGACCAGCGCGTGGGCGCGGTCGCGCAGCGGCCACAGCATCACCATCAGCCCCAGGCCGCCGACCGTCCCCACCACCAGCGCCGCGGCGGCCATGCCGGCCACGTAGCCGAGCCCGTGGCTGAGGGCCAGCCACGACGCGTACGCGCCGAGCATGAAGAAGTCGCCCTGGGCAAAGTTGAGCACGCCCAGCACCCCGAACAGCAGCGCCAGACCGGCGGCCACGAGCGCCAGCGAGGCGCCCACGACCAGCCCGTTGAGCACCGCGACCACCACGTGCTCCATAGTCAGGTTCCTCCGCCCTCGCGGGGGAGGTGGCCCCGCCAGGGGCCGGTCCCGGGGTCCCCAGGAAATCGCGGTGGTGGGGTGCGGATTTCCTGGGGTGGGGTGGGGGGGACAGATTGGGGAGCCCCCTCCCCCAACCCCTCCCGCGAGGGGAGGGGGGCCGCCTTGCTCATCCTTCCCCCTTCAGATATGTCGCCACCAGCTCGTCAGGGGTGGCGAACTCGGTCAGGTCGTACTCGCCCGTGATGACGCCACGCTTCATGACGTAGAGGCGGCTGCAGACGGTCTTCAGCAGGTGGAACGACGCGTCCACCACCAGCACGCCGGTGCCCTCGTCGACCGCGCGACGCAGCGCACGGGCGATCAGGTCCACGTTGATCGGCATCAGCCCCTCGCTCGGCTCGTCCACCAGGATCAGACGGGGGCGGAGGGCGAGGCCCCTCGCCAGCGACAGCATCTTCTGCTGCCCGCCGCTCAGGGTCCCGGCGAGCTGGGCGCGCCGCTCGGCCAGCACCGGGAACAGCTCGTACGCGGTCCTGAGGCAGCCCGCCTGCTCGGCCCGAGGCCTGAGCATGGCCCCGGTGCGGATGTTCTCCTCCACCGTCATCTGGGGGAAGACCGCCTCCTCCTCGGGGACGAAGCCGATGCCGCGGCGGGCCCTGCCGTGGACAGGAAGGCGGCCGAGCTCGGCGGATTCGAAGACGATCCGGCCCCGCGTCCGCGGCCCGACGCCCATGATCGACCGCAGCGTGGTCGTCTTCCCGACGCCGTTGTGACCAACGAGCCCCACCCCCTCCCCGAGGCCTACACGCAGCGACACGCCCTGGACGACGTGGCTCCGCCCATAGTAGGAGTGGACGTCCCGGAGCTCAAGCAACGTCGGCGCCTCTGAGGAAGACCTGGCGCACCTCGGTCGTGGAGAACACCTCGTCGGCCGTGCCCTCGGCGATCTTGCGCCCCAGGTTGAAGGCCGTGACCCGGGTCGCGACGCGCCGGACGAACCCCACGTCGTGCTCCGCCATGACAATCGTCGACTGCCGCACCACCTGCCCGAGCAGGTGGCCCAGCGAGTGCCGCTCATGGTCGGTGAGACCGGACGTGGGCTCGTCGAGCAGGAGGACCTGGGGCCGGCCGCCGAGCGCAATCGCGACCTCCAGCTGGCGCTGCCGTCCGTGACCGAGGGCGTCGGCGGGCACGTCGGCGTCGTCGGCCAGGCCGACAAGCTGGAGCAGCTCGAGCGCGTGCGCCACGTCTGCCGCTCGCGCCCTGGGCCGGAACATGGTGACCAGGCGGCGGCAGGCTTCGACCGCCAGGAGCACGTTCTCCAGGCAGCTGAACCCCGGCACCACCGACGTCTGCTGGAACGAGCGCCCGATCCCCCGCCTGGCCCTCACGTGAGGGGTGGTCGCGCCCAGCGAGCGGCCCTGGAACCGGACCTCGCCCGACGTCTGCAGGAGCTGTCCCCCCAGGAGGTTCAGGATGGTGCTCTTGCCGGCGCCGTTGGGCCCGACCAGCGCAAAGAGGTCGCCCTGGCGGACGTCCAGGTCCACCCCGTCGACCGCCAGGAAGCTGCCGAACCGCTTGGTCAGGCCGCGGGCGCTCAGCACCACGGCCCGCTCCGGCTCGCTCCACACGCCGTCGTGCCCGGCAGGCGACATGCGCTACTGGACTGGGGCCGAGACGCGGAAGCGCGGGAACACGGCACGCGCGTTGTCCTCGAAGATGCGGCCGCGGTCCCCGTCGCTCAGCCAGGAGATGCCCTCGATGACCGGCTTCAGGTCGTCCAGCCAGCGGCCGCTCACGGGGTCCTTCGCGGAGCCCGAGCCCGGGTTCTCGGTCCCGAACAGGCAGCGTTCGGTGCCGAGGATTCGGAACAGGAAGTCCAGCGACTCCTGGTTGTAGAGCACCGTGTCGTAGTAGAGCCGGCGCAGGCTCGAGTCGAACGACTCCAGCGACGGGTTACCCTCCTGCTCCCGGATGCGGTGGGCACGCCAGCGACCGATCTGGTAGGGGACCGACCCGCCGCCGTGCGAGACGATGATGCGCAGGCTCGGGAAGTCCTCGAACACCCTGCACTCGGCCTTGCAGAGGTTGAGCACGGCGATGCTCTCCTCGGTGATGAAGTGCGCGCTGTAGGACTCGCGGAAGTGGCGGCACCCGGCCGAGTGGACGAGGCCGGGCACGTCCAGCTCGACCATCTTCTCGTACAGCGGGTACCAGTACTCGTCGTCCAGCGTGGGCGCCAGGCCCGTGCCCTCGGTGGGGTCCGGATTGATGAGGCAGCCGACGAAATCGTGCTCCTCGACGCAGCGCTGGAGCTCGTCCACGCAGGCCTGGATGCTCCCCCCGGGCGTCTGGGGCAGGCCGCAGACGCCGCGGAACACGTCGGGGTAGTCGCGGCACTGCCGGGCGATCACGTCGTTGAACGCTTCCACCCACCAGCGGACGATCGACTCCGGCTCCTCGGAGTGCATCAGCTGGAACGGCCGGGGCGAGACGAACTGGACGTCGGTCCCCACGCTCTCCAGCAGGTCCAGGTGGCGCCTGACCGCCTGGTGCATGCGCTCGTCGCTGATGCCCGGATTGCCCTTCCCGTGGTAGCCGCGACTGGCCAGCAGCATGGACTTGTACGCGTAGAACTCGGGCGGGGCGGTGACATGGCCGTGGATGTCGATGATCATTCGCGGTCTCCTCTCCGGGGGGTCAGTCGAGGACGGCCACCAGCTCGCACTGCATGAGCATGCCGCGGGGCAGGTCGAAGAGCAGGGTGTGGCGGGCCGGCCGGTCGTGCTCGTCCGGAAACGCCTTCAGCCATTCCCGGTTGAGGTCCTCGCGATAGGCGTCGTCCTTCAGGAACACGGTCACGTGCGCCACGTCGGCGAGCGTCCCGCCCGCCACCTGGAGGAGCGTGCGCACGTTCTGGAACATGAGCTCCGCCTGCCGAGCCGGCTCCGGGGGCAGCGAGTCGGTCTCGGGGTCCCTGCCCATGACGCCGGACGAGAACACCAGGTTGCCCATGCGCACCCCCATGGGGATGGGCGCGCCGTGCCTCACGCCGGGGATCTCGAGCGTCTGTCGCTTGCCCAACCGCCTCTCCTCCTTCGGTGGGACCATGCTAAGTAGGCGCCATCCCGCTGTCCAATGGGTATCGCCGATCGGGCGGATCGGCCGAGCCGATGGTGGCTGCCCCCTCCCCTCCCCTATCTTCTTGGCGTGACCGAGCCAGGCTCCCTCCTCGTGGTCGGGGCGCACGCCGCGGACTTCGTCTGGCGCGCTGCCGGCGCGATCGCGATGCACACGGCGGCGGGCGGCCGGGCCACGGTGGTGGCACTGTCCTACGGGGAGCGCGGCGAGTCCGGTGACCTCTGGCGGGAGCCCGGCCAGACGGTCGAGAACGTGAAGCGCGTCCGGCACGACGAATGCGCCAGCGCGTCGGCGGCGATCGGGGCCGACCTGGTCCCCTTCGACCTGGGCGACTATCCGCTGGACGTGCCGCCGGAGGCGGTGGAGCGCCTCGTCGACCTGATGCGCGAGGTGCGCCCGGACGTGGTGATCACGCACACCGCGTCCGACCCGTTCAACCCCGACCACCCGGTGGCGTTCGCCGCGACGGACCGGGCCCGGAGGCTCGCGATGGGCGCCGCCGGCGTCGCCAGCGCGTTTCCCACCATCCCCCCGCCGCGCATGTACGTGTTCGAGCCGCATCTGCCCGAGCAGTGCGGCTTCGTGCCGAACGCGTTCGTCGACTACACGCCGGTGCTGGAGCGGAAGGAGGCGGCCATGGCGGCGATGGCGGCCCAGACCTATCTCCGCGACCACTACCGGCAGCGCGGCGAGCAGCGGGCGGTGCAGGCGCGCTACTTCGGCGCCGGCCCTGCAGTCCGCTACGCCGAAGCCTTCCAGGCGCTGACCCCGAGGCTGATCTCCCTGCTTTAAAAGGTGCAGCGCCCCCCTCCCCACGCGGGAGGGGTTGGGGGAGGGGGCTGTCCCTCGGCCGCGGCTCAGGCGCTCGCGGCCCAGGCTGGCTCGCTGTGCGGAGGCGGGACCGGGAGGCCCTGCCGTCGCAGCTCCTCCACGTGCATCGGGATGGCCTCCCACTTAGCGGCCCCCCTCCCCTCGCGGGAGGGGTTGGGGGAGGGGGACGGGGCTGCCGGATCGGCCCCCCCACCGGCCCCTGGCGGGGTCACCTCCCCCGCGAGGGGGAGGGGCCGTCGTCTATCGGCCCCAGATCCGGTGGGCGACGGCCGCGACCAGCTCCAGCTTGGCGCGCTGCTCCGCAGGCGTCAGCGGGTTGCCGACCGCGACGGACGCGAAGCCGCACTGCGGGCTGAGCGCCAGCTCGTCAAGGGGTTTCGTCCGCGCGGCCTCGGCGATCCGCTCCTCGACCGCCCCCCGGTCCTCCAGCGCGCCCGACTTGGTCGTCAGCAGGCCGAGCACGGCGACCGCACCGGGCCGTACGTGCCGCAGCGGCTCGAAGCCGCCGGCGCGGTCGCTGTCGTACTCGAGCAGGAGCACGTCCACGTCCAGCCGCGGAAAGAGCCGCTCGGCGATCAACCCGTAGCCGCCGCTCGAGTGCCACCTGCCGGCCGCATTGCCGCGGCACACGTGCAGCGCCCGGGTCAGGCCGCCGAAGCCCTCGAAGACCGAGCTGTCGAGCGCGGCATCGAAGTCCAGCTCCGCGTCGAGGTCGTGGCCGCGCGCTTCCAGCATGCCCCGGTTCTCCACGTCGCAGAGGGTCCCGTAGTTGGGCGCGTCCAGCTGCACGTAGTCGCAGCCGAGCTCGACCAGCCGGGCCACGACCCCGCGCTCGTAGTCCCTGACCGCCAGGAGGAACTCCTCGCAGGTCCCGTACGCGTCGCGGGAGTGCTCCGGGTACCAGAAGCGCCGGTGGTAGCTCGGCGCGGGGAGGCAGTGCTTGGCCCTGGCCGTCGCGTGCCGGGCCAGGAACGCGTAGTCGGCGGCCAGGCTGCGCCGCTCACCGATGGGCCGGACCACGGTCGGGTAGCCCTGGCCGGCGCGGATGTCGGGCCCTTCGCCGTGCCAAATGAGACCGGGACCGCCGGCGCGCGGCTCGAAGCCGTCGAGCGCCTCGGTGGTGGCCGCCCAGCCGGCCCGGCGCATCTCGCCGTCCGTGATGACGTCCAGGCCCGCGACCTCCTGGAGCCGGATCGCCGCCAGCACGGCGGCGTCCTCCAGCTCTCGCAGCCGGCCCGGGTCGCCGCCATCTTCGGCCTGCCGGCGCCTCGCCTCCAGCAGCTCCGGCGGCCTCAGCAGGCTGCCGACGGTCTCGGCCCTGGCGATCGCCCGGCGTGTCCTCATCCTGCGGCGTGCTCCTCGTGCATACACGCCGCCCAGACGGCGGCGAGCTCGTCGGCGACCTCCTGGGGCTGGCCGGCCAGGAACGGGAACGGCGGCGGCCCGCCGCGGCCCGCCACCGGCGGGCCGGCGATGATCGGCAGGTGGACCCGGTGGTTGACCTCGGGGTCGCGGATCGTGCCCATCGGGTCCCGTCCCGCCCGCACGGCCTCCAGCTCCTCGAACATGCGCCGGCGCATCATCAGGACGCCCCGGTCGCTCTCGCCCAGGTGCTCCTTCGTGCGGTCGGCGATGCGGCCCTGGCCGACCCAGGCCACGAAGTCCTGGTTCATGACGTGGCTGTCGATCCAGCGGCCGGTGCGCTCGTCCACGACCGGCGCAGTCCAGCAGGGGATGCGCTCCTGCTCGAACGGCCTGGCGCCGGGCAGCGGGTCGATGAACCAGCCGACGCTCAGCGTGTTCTCGTCGTCGATCGGTACGCGCCACTCGAAGTGGCCGGTGTACAGGCAGTTCGGCCACAGGCAGACGCGGCCGACGGTCCAGAGCTCGTCGTCCTCGGTCGTGTCCTCCCGCACCCGGCGATAGACGAAGCCGTAGTCGAACTCGTCGAAGCCGAGGCGGGTGTGGGTCGAAGCCCGCGAGTCCTCCTCGCCCCGCAGCACCGCCGACCAGTTGGAGTGCAGCCACTCGAAGTGCACCGGGTCGATCGAGTTCTCCTGGCACTGGAACCAGTTGCAGGGCACGTGCGAGAGCGCGACCTGCTTGTAGCCGCGATCGTGGAAGCGCGCCCAGTCGGGCAGCAGCGGCGCCGGCTCGGGTCCCAGGTAGGCCCAGACCAGCCCGGCCCGCGCCTGGACGCGGTACGCCTTGACCGCCACCTTGTCCTTGAACCGCGCGCGGGGATGGGCGCGCTCCTCGAACGGCTGGTCGAGACAGCGACCGGTCTCGTCGAACAGCCAGCCGTGGTAGTTGCAGCGGAGCCCGCACTGTTCCACGAAGCCGTACGAGAGGTCGGCACGCCGGTGCGGGCAGTGGCGGTCGACCAGGCCCAGCGTGCCGGCCCGATCGAGGTAGAGGACCAGGTCCTCGCCCATGATCCGCACGGGCCGGGGCCCCGGCCGCTCGAACTCGGCCAGGCCGGCGATCGGCTGCCAGTAGCGGCGCAGCAGCTCACCCATCGGGGTGCCCGGGCCCGTCTCACACAGCAGCCGGTTCTTGTCCTCACTGAGCAAGGGCCTCTCCTCCTGCTGACCCGACCTATGATCCGGACCGATGGATCGCGGCTGGCGCGACACCGGGCTCGACGACTCGGAGACGGCCGACGCCGTCGGGCTGGGGCTCAGCCCCGACGTGGTGCGCCGGTGGGCGCCCTTCCGCCCGCTCGAGATCGCCTGGGCGCTGAAGCACGGTCTCTCGCTGGCGGCCGCGCGCCGGTGGGCCGCCCAGGGGGTGCCGATCCGCGACGCCGTCCGGGCCGAAGCCGTCGGCCTGGGGCTCGACGAGCTGCGCCGCTGGGAGGACGCCGGCTTCAACGCCTCGGACGCCTGGGAGGCGAAGGAGACCGGGGTCGACATCGACGATGCCCGCTCGTGGCGAGAGGCCGGGTTCGTGATGCCGGACGCCCTGCAGCTGGTCAGGCACGGCTGGAGCCTCGCGGCGGCCACCGTCGCCCGCAACGCGGGCATCCGCCGATACACGCACGCTGCACCATCCTGAGCATCACGGGCCCTGCCCGATGGTAGGCGCCGCGGCGCCGGCCATCAATCCGCGCGGCCCGATGAGACCCATCGGGCCGGCCGATGGCGATCCCGCCGGCCGCCGGCCGCTATCCTGAGCTCGGGCGTCCGAAAAGACCCCGTCGGGGAGGCTTTCCAGCCCATGGCCGAGCTCCGCCACTACCGGTACTTCGTCGAGATCGCCCGGCGCCGGACGTTCACGGCCGCGGCCGAGGCCCTGAACATGACGCAGTCCGCCCTCAGCGAGCAGATCCTGCAGCTCGAGCGCGAGTGCGGCTCGCTGCTGTTCAACCGGCACCACAACGGGATCACGCTGACCCCGGCCGGTGAGTACCTGCTCGACCGGGCCCAGGCCCTGCTCGGCAGCGAGGCCGAGATGCGTGACGGTCTCGCCGGCTTCCGGCACGGCTACCAGGACCGCCTGCGCGTGGCATCCATCCTGGGCCCTCTCCAGTCGTGGCTGCCTGCCGCCCTCGTCGAGTTCGTGCGGGCCGAGCCCCAGGTGCAGCTGCAGGTCAACCACCACCATGGCGTGAACGAGATCCTGGCCGCCGTGGCCGCCGACCAGGTGGACGTGGGCGTCGTCAGCCTGCGCCCGACCTCGCCGGCGCGATCCCGCCACCACGAGCTGTCCCAGGTGGTCCTGATGGACGAGGAGCTCGTCGTCGTGGTGCCGGCCGGCCACTCCCTGGCCGCGCTGGCCGACGTCCGCCGGCGGGACCTCGGGACGGCCCACCTGGTCACCTTTCCCTCGAACTACAACGTCCGCCGGGTCATCGACGACTGGTACCGGGAGGCGGGCCTGACCCCCACCGTCGCCGTGGAGACCGGCGCGATCGAGGTGATGCTCCGGCTGATCGCCTCCGGCGTCGGCATCGCCGTCCTGCCCCGGTCCCTCGCCTGGCGGGGTCTGGCCGCCGGCCTGCGGTCGGTGCCGATCGCGCCCAGCGAGGCGCCGCCGCGCCGGGTGGTGGCCGCCGTCCACCGGATCGACGGCCGCCACGCGGAGCTGGCCCGCGGCCTGGTCAGCGTGATGGAGGTGCACGCCGCCGACGCCGGCCGGGTGGCGACCCTCTCGGGGGCGGGCGTGCCGGCCACCGGCCTGGAAGCCGGCCGCTAGCGGAGACGGCAGCGGCGCTAACCGGCACCGCATCTGAACAAAGGAGCAACAGGCGATGGCGCTGAAGCGCGTCCACCACATCGGCGTGGCCGTGTCGGACCTGGCCCGCGCCAGGCAGCTGCTGGGCGAGCAGCTGGGCCTCAGGCTCGTCAGGGAGCAGACCGGCAGCGGCCCGACGCCGTCCGTTGCGTTCTATCAGTGCGGGGAGGTCCAGATCGAGCTGCTCGAGCACAGCCGGCCCGAGGACCGCGCCGCCTGGCTCGACGGCGACCGCCTGGGCCGGATCGAGCACATCGCGATCGAGGTGGACGACCTGGCCGCCACCCTGGAGGCGCTGCAGGCGCTCGGCGTCACCGCGGACCCGCCCCGGCCAGGGCCGCTGGGAACCAGCGCCCGCACGCGTCCGGACACCACCACGGGGATCGTGCTCCAGCTCCTGCAGCCGGCCGGCTGACCACAGGACCCTCCCCCCTCGCGGCGGAGGTGGCCCCCCCGGGGCCGGAGGGGGGTGTCCGCCTGCGGCTGCCCCGCCCATACGGGACCTTGCAGGACGCGGCGCCTCAGGCCGGCGTGTGCTCGACCAGGAAGCGACGCACCCGCTCCGAGGCCTGGCCGATCAGCTCCGGCGTGTCCTTCCACGGGTCCACCAGCTCCGCGGCCGGGGCCAGCGCCGCGACCTCACGCCCGATCTCGCCCGGATGGAACTGGTCGACGCCCGGCAGCACCAGCAGCGGCGTCCCGCAGGAGCGGACCGCCTCCCGCGACACGCTCAGCACGAACTCGCCCCGCCACATCCGCGTGCCAAAGGCCTCCAGCGCGGCCGGCTCGATGTCGGGACGCCCGGCCGCCAGCTGGCCACCCCATTCCCGCCACATGTTCGCGAACAGCTCCCGGTTGTCGTCCACGATGCCGATCGGCTGCTGGAGCACCGCCGCGGCGACCCGGCCCGGCGCCCGCTGGGCCAGCCGGAGCGCGTGCGAGCAGCCGATGCAGCAGCCCATGACGTGAAACGTGTCCAGGCCGAGGTGGTCGGCGAGCGCGAGCTGGTCATCGACGAAGGACCCCCACGGGTCCTCGACGTCGAGCGGGCCCACCGACCGGCCGGCGTTCCGCTGGTCCATGGCGACCAGGCGGAAGTCCCCCGCATACAGGTCCAGCGGGTTGATCGCGGCGCGTCCCCACCACTCGACCGTCGAGTTCATCCCCCCGGGCGCGATGAGGAGCAGCGGGAACCCCGCGCCGTGCTCCTCGTAGTAGATCGACGTGCCGTCCCGGTCGAGCTGCGGCATCTCCTTCCACCTCCGAATCGTGGACTGCGTCCCTCAGATGATGACGGGGCCGCGTCCCGGCCGAGCCGGCCGGGACGGCGGCTCAGGCGGCGATCCGGCGGGGCTGGCGCCTGGTGACCTGGAAGAGACCACCCAGGTCGAACCGGCGGCGGACCACGAGGTAGGCGGCGAGCCCCAGCCCGAGGGCCATGCCGGTCTGCAGCAGGCGCTGGGTCAGCGCCGCCGCTCCCGCCGGTCCGGCCCCCACGCCGAGGAGGATCAGGAGGCCGGCCACGCTCGCCTCGCTGGCGCCCACGCCGCCGGGCAGCAGGCTGATGGCTCCGCCGATTGACGACAGGGCGAGCGCGAACCCGGCCGGCCACCAGCCGAGCGCGCCGGGCGCCAGGCCCCGCACCAGCAGCCAGAACGCGGTGACCGCGAAGGCCGCTCGGGCCAGGTCCAGCACCGACCAGCGCAGGGTCTCGGGGCGATGCAGCAGATCCGCGGTCTCGTGCTGCAGGTC
>DATFRD010000390.1:0-4359 GCA_035263645.1 Candidatus Dormiibacterota bacterium
GCTGGACGATCCGAGTCCCCGGTCGCACGATCGTCCATCGGTTGGTCGCGATCTCACCCAGCTTGCAGCCGACTACGACCAGGAGGTCCGCCGACCGAATGAGGTCGTTCGCGATCCGCGAGTACCGGCCGCAGACGCCGGCGGCCAGGTCGTGGCGCTCGCTCAGTGCGCCCTTCCCGCTGATGCTGGTGGCGACCGGCATGCCGGTGAGGTCCACGAAGCGCTCGACCTCGCTGTAGGCCCGCGAGAGGTGCACCCCGCCGCCCGCGATCAGAACCGGGCTGGCGGCCTCCCGGATAAGCGCCGCCGCGCGTTCGACCAGCGCCGAGTCCGGCCTGATGCGGCGCGCTCCCACGAAAGTGGCGTCGGGGTCCGCGTGCAGGCTGCCGTCGGGGAAGTCGAACTCCCCATGGAAGACGTCCTCCGAGACGTTCAGGTTGACCGGGCCCGGGCGGCCGCCGTGGGCGAGCGAGAAGGCCCGGCGGAGCATCTCGGGCACCCGGTCGATTCGCTGCACGCCGATGCTCGCCTTGCAGGCAGGGCGCAGGATGCCAACCTGGTCGCTCTCCTGCGTGGCTCCGCGACCGGCGAGCAGGCTGTTGACCTCCGAGGTCATGAGGACCACCGGCACGGACGCCCCCAACGACTCCGCGGCTCCGCTGACCAGGTTGGTCGCGCCAGGGCCGAGCGTCGCGTCCACCACGGCGGCCCGGTTCCGTATCCGCGCGTACCCATCGGCCGCGAAGGCCGCGTGCTTCTCGTCCCGCACCAGCACGTGACGAACCTGCCGCTGGCGGGAGAGCGCATCGTAGTACGGCAGGGCCTGGAAGCCGCCCATGCCCAGGGCC
This sequence comes from Candidatus Dormiibacterota bacterium, assembly GCA_035263645.1. Taxonomy (GTDB): domain Bacteria; phylum Chloroflexota; class Dormibacteria; order Dormibacterales; family Dormibacteraceae; genus CF-161. Next base: position 849 of record DATFRD010000390.1, read on the forward strand.
AGCTCGACGCCGTGAGCCTGGAGCATGTGGACGATCGCCTCTCCGCCGGTCATCGCGCGCGTCTCGCGGCCATCCTGCCCGTCGCCTCCCTCGCCGGGTCTCCGGCCCTCACGCCCAACGACCGCGCCGCCTGGTTGGCGTGGGAAACCACACCGTGCTGGTAGGTGTCGAGCCCGTCCCCGATACGCGCCGACCAGTGGCCGACCGTGGCCGCGGGAACGTCCCCGGAGTCGAGCAGCGCAAGCCTCGTCAGGCCGGCACCGTCCTTGCCGACGCCGGCGTCGTTGAAGATCGCGCCCGACACGGGCACCCGGACCGCCCGGCCGGCGACAACGCCCCCGTGGGAACCGCTGGCCACGACCTTCCCCAGGTGCACGGCCCGCAGCTGCGAGATCGAGTCGAGGACGGCGATCCCCTCCGGCAGGTCCCCCCCGACCGCGGCGACGTCTCGGGCCGGCCACCGTGGCCGGGGGCTGCCCGGGGGCGGGCTCCACGCGGCCATGCACCCGGTGGCGTCCGCGACGGCCATGCCCACCTCGACACCGGCCTCACGAGCCCAGCGGTTGGCGTGGCTGATCACCCCGCACCGGTAGTGGTCCATGCCGTCACCGATCCGTGCCGAGAGGTGGCTGGCGGCTGCGGCCGCCATGCCGAACCGCTCGACGTCGGCCAGGCCCGAGACGCCCGCGGCGTCCCTGCCCACGCCGGCGTCGTTGAAGATCGCCGCCCTGGCGCCGGCCGCGGCCGCGTACCTGGCCGCGGTGACGCCGCCGTGCGAGCCGCATACGACAACATGCCCGGCCGACTCGCGGCCCAGCCTGGTGGCCGAGTCGGCCACCAGGACCAGCACCGCGCGGACCCGGCTGACCTCGAGAGCGATCGGTTCTCCGCCGACCACCGGGCCGCCGGCCACGTCAGTGCCCGGGCCCCGGCTGGTAGTACGGCTGCCGGCCCACCGACATCAGGACGTGGTCGGTGGCGAAGAAGTCGGCGTAGTGGAGGACCCAGGCCTCGCGTCGCCGGCTGTGGAAGGGGCTGGCGGCGGCGTGCGTGGCGACGATCGCGGCCACGGTGTCGTCGACGCCCAGCTCCCGGAGCAGGAAGGCGCCGAGTACCCCGTGGGGCACCTCGCCCGTGTCGTCGGAGAGCACGACCCCCTGCTCGGAGGGCACGTAGAGGAGCGGCTTGTCCACGTCGTGCAGCAGGCAGCAGGTCAGCAGCAGCTCACGGTCCAGCGGGGTCTGCCAGGTCCGAGCGGCCTGGTCCGCCAGCGCCAACGCCACCTCGGTCACGTCCGAGACGTGCCGCAGCAGCGGGTACCCGGGCGCGACGAGGCTGTAGGGCATCGCGTCCAGGTCCGGGTGGGGGCTCGACCGCCAGGACGTGACCCAGGCGGTCACCACCTGGCGCTCGAGGCCGGCGCCCAGCTCCCCCAGCCGGGGCAGCCGCGCCGCCACCGACTGGCGCTGGTCGGGGGTGCCCTCCTCGATGCGATAGTAGCCGCTCACTGGAGCTCAGCCCCCCTCGTCTCACCGGCGGCGGTGACCACGGCGATCGCCAGCACGAAGGCGACCAGGGTCGTCAGCAGGCCCACCTGGAAGCCGGAGGCGGTGACGGCCAGGAGGCCCACGACCGAGGGTGCCACGAAGCCGCCGATCCGGCCGCCGTTGTAGATGATGCCCATGCCGGCGCCCCGGGCACGGCTGCGGTGCATCAGCTCCGCAGCCCAGGGGCCAGCACCGGCGAAGATGCCGGCGATGCTGAACCCGGTTAGGGCGATCGAGAGCAGGAGGAGCCCGAGGTTGTCGGTGAGCACGAACAGCACCATGTCGAGGCCGCCGAGCACCAGGTAGGCGACGAAGACCGGGCGGCGGCCCCAGCGGTCCGTGAGCGCGCCGAACACCAGGAACCCGATCAGCGAGCCGACCTGCTGGGCGAGGACGAACGGCAGGCTCTTGATGAAGACCAGGTGCCGCACGGTAATGAGGAAGGTTGGCGCGAAGGTGAAGACCGCCCAGTACACGTACTGGATGCAGAAGATGAAGGCCAGGCCGGCCAGCAGTGGCCGGAGGTTGCCGTCCAGCAGGAGGCCGCGCACGGCGGCAGCGACGCTGCCCACCTGGTCCCGCCCGGAGCGGTCCCCGCCGGGCCGCCACAGCGGCGACTCGGGCGCGGCGAACCAGACGTAGACCGCAAACAGCAGCGGCAGGGCGCCCAGCGCGTAGAGGATGCGCCAGGCGCCGTGGTTCAGCGTGTGGTCGACAGTCAGCGCGCTGACCAGCGCGGTGACGCCAACCGCGAGCAGCGAGCCCATCGGCAGACCAGCCTGCATTAGCGCTCCGCCCTTGCCGCGGTGCCTCGCCGGCCAGGTCTCGGCGACCAGCGCGGCGCCCGCCGTCCACTCGGCACCCATCCCCAACCCGGCTACGAAGCGGAGCGCGGCTACCTGAGTCGGAGAGACGGCCAGGGCGATCAGGCCGCTGAACACGGAGTAGACGACGATTGAGACGGCCAGCGTCCTCGCGCGGCCGATGCGGTCAGCGAGGAATCCGCTGAGGACGCCGCCCACGATCAGGCCGAGCGCCGTCCAGCTCGCGATCAGGCCGGCGCCGGCGTTGGTCAGGTGGAAGGCGACCGTGAACGCGGGGATGGTAAGCGACAGTACGAAGATGTCGTAGATCTCCAGCGTCCAGCCGAGACCGGCGACGCCGAGCGCGCGCCAGCCCTGGCGGCTGACCTCCTGGTACCAGGCAGTCCCCGCCGACGCCGCATCCACACCCTCGGCGATTGGCTTCGCCATCCCCTCCCCCTCTCACTGTATGAAAGCCAAATTTCACTACGTGACGAGAGGGACCGTAGCACGGCCGCTGGCGCGTGTCAACGGACGCTGGCGGCGAGGACGTCCGATATCCGCTTCGCGGCGATGACCACCGCGTCAGCAGCGGCACGCATCGCGGTCCGGTCCCAGCGGGCGCTGGGGCCGGACACGCTGAGGGAGGCCGCGACGCTACCCCCGGCCCGTACTGGCGAAGCGATGCCCGAGACCCCCTCGGTCCACGCGTCCATCGCCATCGTCCAGCCCTGGGCGCGAATCGCGTCCAGACGCCTCCGAAGCTCGCCCCGGTCGAGGCCCGAGTCCAGCCCGGCCAGGTAGGCGTCCAGGTCCTCGCCCTCCAGGCCCGCCAGCAGGACCTCCCCGGTGGCCCCGTAGTGCAGCGGCAGCGCGAGGCCGACGGGCACCACCCGGCGCACGGGCTGGGGGCTCTGCACCTCGGCCACGCACACGCGCTCGGCTCCGGAGCGGATGTGGAGCGACACCGTCTCGCCCGTCTGCTCCACCAGATCCCGCATCACCGGGACCGCGAGCTCGACCAGCACCTGCCGGCCCCCCAGCCGCGCGATCGCTAGGAGCCGGGACCCGATCCGGTAGGTCCCGTCCGCCAGCCGCTCCAGGAGCCGCTGGTCGCTCAGGTCGTGGACGAGCCGAGACGCGGTCGGCAGTGAAAGGTCC
>DATFRD010000391.1:0-35923 GCA_035263645.1 Candidatus Dormiibacterota bacterium
TCGCCTGCGCCCTGTTCGTCGCATCGCCTCCGCCGGGATGGCTCCCCGGCGGCTGGCGTTTCAGCCCCGTTCGCCAGAGCCGGTACGACCTCGGGCCCATCCGGATCAGCACGGGCGAGGGCGGGCTCCGCGCCACCGGGATGGTCCTTACATCCTCTTTCTGGCTCCTCTACCTGATCATGACGCTGATGGGCTTCACCGGCCTGGTGATCACCGCCCAGATAGAGCCCATCGCCCGCTACTACCGGGTCGACAACGTCGTGATGGTGTTCGGCATCACGGCCCTGGTGCTGGCCATCCAGATCGACCGCATCCTGAACGGGGTCACGCGGCCCTTCTGGGGCTGGGTCTCGGACCTCATCGGCCGCTACAACGCGATGTGCATCGCGTTCGGCATCCAGGCTCTGACCATCCTGATCTGGATCCAGTTCCTCGACCACCCGGTCCTCCTGGTCGTGCTCTCCGGACTCGCCTACTTCACATGGGGTGAGATCTACTCGCTGTTTCCGGCCGCTGTCGGCGACCTCTTCGGCCGCCGTTATGCGACCACGAACTACGGCGTGCTGTACACGTCCAAGGGCGTGGCGGCGATCTTCTCGGGACCCATCGTCGCGCTGGTGGTCGCTCACTACAGGGGCAACTGGGTACCGGTCTTCGTGGCCATGGCGGCCTGCGCCGCCGCCGCCGCTGTGCTCACGATCGTGTGGCTGAAGCCCGCGGCCCAGCGAGGCATCATGGACCCGCTCTTGCGTCTGCTTCGCTCATCGGACGCCGGCGAGGGGATGCTGCATCTGAGCCTGGCGCACGCGCTGCGCATCGCCATCATGCAGGACCAGCTGAACGCCGGCCTGCAGCTGCCGGCTCCGCGAAAGCTGGCCGCGGCCCTGGGCGTCAACCGGCGGGAGGTGACGGCTGCCTATGCCATCCTCTCGTCGGAGGGGCTGATCCGAGAGCATGGTTCGGGCGGCCCCGTCGTCGAGGCACGGGGCCATTGGCGGGACTCGCCGGCGGCCACGAGCTCCCCGGCACCGAGCCAGGTGCCAACCCCCGGCAGCATGGAGGCTGCGACGCTAGGCTGCAGCTGCCCGCGAATCGAGAACCGGCACGGCAGGGGAGTGCCCACGGCACACGACGTGCTCGATCCCGGGATCGACTGCTGTTCTGGATCAACCCCAGCTGCCTGCTGCACAGCCAGTGGGGAACGTCGGCCGTGTGAGCACCGGCTCTCGCGGCAGCCGCGGCACCTGACGGCGGCCGCCCGGACGACCCTGCGAGGTCCTATTGTGCTAAAGTGACAGCACAATGGCACTAGTGGAATTCCACCTGGACACGGGCTCCGCGGTCCCGTACTACGTTCAGCTCATCCAGCAGGTCGGGCAGGCGCTGGCGTTCGGGATCCTCGAGCCGGGAGACAGGCTCCCCACGGTCAGGGAGGTCGTCGCCCAGGTCGCGGTCAACCCGAACACGGTGCATCGCGCCTACCGCGAGCTCGAGCACGACGGGCTCGTCGTCAGCCGGCCAGGGCTCGGGACCTTCGTCGCCGACGCCGTCCCTGCCGCCCTCGCCCCGGCCAGCTATCAGTCCCTCCGGGCCGACCTCGAACGGTGGATCCAGAAGGCGCGAGGTCTGGGGGTGGACGACGACCGGCTGGCCGCGCTCTTCGCACACGTCCTGCGCGAGAACGCGGACGACGTCGTCGCATGATCGCGCCGATCGAGGCGACCGGGCTCGGCAAGCGCTACGGCCGGAAGTGGGCCCTGCGAGACTGCTCGATCCGCGTCCCGGCCGGACGGATCGCGGGCCTGGTCGGTCCCAACGGAGCCGGCAAGACAACGTTCCTGCACCTGGCCGCCGGCCTGCTGCGGCCGAGCGCGGGCGAGGTCCGGATGTTCGGGAGGTCGCCGCGGGAGCAGCCGAAGCTCCTGCTCGACCGGGTCGGATTCGTCGCGCAGGACGCGCCACTTTACCGGGACTTCTCGGTCGCGGACATGCTGCGCTTTGGCCGTGTCCTGAACGCTCGCTGGGATCAGCGTGCGGCCGAGGCGCGGCTGCGCAGCCTGAAGATCCCGTTCGGCCAGCGGCTCGGACAGCTGTCGGGCGGGCAGCGAGCACAGGTCGCGCTCACCGTCGCGCTCGGCAAGCGCCCGGAGCTGCTCCTGCTGGACGAGCCCGTGGCGAGCCTCGATCCGCTCGCCCGGCGAGAGTTCCTGCGGGCGCTGACCGGGGCTGTGGCTGAGGAAGGCCTCAGCGTGCTGCTCTCGTCGCACCTCGTCGGCGACCTGGAGCGCGTCTGCGACTACCTCGTGATCATCGTCGGCGGCCAGGTGCAGGTCGCCGGCGACATCGAGACGCTGCGCTCCTCGCACCGCCTGCTGGTCGGTCCTCGCGTCCGGGCGGACCGCCTGCTGTCGGCGGTCGACGTCGTCAGGGCGCAGCACTCCGAGCGGCAGACCTCGCTGTGGATTCGCGGCCCGCTGCCCGTCCTGCCCAGCGGCTGGCGGGAGGAGCCACTGTCACTGGAGGAGCTGGTGATCACCTATCTTGCGACCCCCGCCGCCGGGACCCTGCCGGAGCCGGAGCTCGAGGTGGCGGGGCTGTGACCTGGGTCGTCTGGAGACAGCACCGGCTGGAAGCGCTCTGGGCCCTCCTGGTGGCCGCGCTCCTGGCCGCCAGCATCGGGTTCGTCGCCCACCAGATGAGCATCAGCCCGTGTCCAGCCCAGGCGTCGCCGGGGGGCGGCCCTGTCCCCGGCGTCGCCGATTGCCTGCCCAGCGACTTCTGGGGATCGCTGGCCCAGGGGATCGTGCGCGTCAACCTGTACCAGTACGGCCTGGTGGTGCTGCCGGCGCTGGCGGGCGCGTTCGTCGGCGCGCCGCTGGTGGCACGAGAGATCGAGACCGGGACCGCACGGCTCGCGTGGACCCAGGGCGTGACCCGCAGGCGCTGGCTCCTCGTCAAGCTGGGCCTCGTGTTCGTGCCTCTGCTCGCAGGCGCCGCCGTGGTTGGCATCCTGGAGGTGCTGCTCATCAACGTCGAGGGGCCCCAGGCCAACCGCTGGGCGCTCTTCGACCAGCAGGCGCCGATGACCGTGGGATCCACCGCGTTCGCGCTGGCCCTGGCGGTGGCCGCGGGCTCCGTGCTCGGCAGATCCGTTCCTGCGATGGCTGCGGCCTTGCTCGGATTCGTGGTCACCCGGGTTGGCATCGCCGAGCTCGCCCGCCCTCGCTACCTGAGCCCCCTGGCCTTCAGCACGAACGATGCTTCCGCCATCTCTGCGATGAAGGGCAGCCAGACGGCCTGGTGGCTGGACCAGTTCCAGTTCCGGACCAGCGTCGTGCAGGCGTACCACTACCAGCCTGGGGATCGCTTCTGGACGTTCCAGGCGATCGAGACCGCGATCCTGGTAGGGCTCGCGGCGATGCTGGTCGCGTTCACGGTCTACTGGGTCCTGCGCCGCTTGGGCTGACGGTCCGGACTCTGCCCGTCCCGCGGTCCGAGAGGGACCTGACACGAACCGGCCCGCGCCGTCGTAGTAGTGGTGATGACACTGCATTGCCTCTCGGAGCCGCCCCCGGCTGAGCCCGACCGCGCGCGCCGGCGCCACGCCCGGCTCGCGCCGTGGGCCGGTGGCGTCGTCGTCGTGCTCGCGATCGCCGCGGCTGCGGGCCCGCTCATGCTCACCCGGCTGCACGGCGCGTCGCCGGCGAGGCCCCGCCCGAACGCAGCGACGCCCGCACAGGCGAAGCCGGCGCGGACCCCGGCCGCCAGCCCGACTGCGGTCGCGACCGCCTTCTCGTCCCCCGACAGCGTCGCCGCGATCGTCTTCCACGACCCGGTGGACCGCACCCGGCTCGACGCGGTGACGTGGGACGGATCGGGGCTCGGCCGCCTGAGCGCAGCGGGGGAGCCCAACCCGGCCGGGACCCTGTTCCTGACGGCATCGGCGGTGGTCGACCGCCAGGGCACCACCGTGGCGACGCTGACCCCGTCCGGCAAGGACCTCCCGACTTGGGCCGACGACGGGCGGTCGCTCTGCCGGATCACGCCCCCGACGGGGTCTGCGACCGGGGCGCCGGCCAGCCTCCAGGTCGCCCCGCTGGGCGGCGCCTGGCGGACGGTCGGGCAGTTCGGGACGGTGGGGCCCAATACCGGCGTGAGCGTCGTCGCTTGCAGCACGCTCAACGACCGCGCCGTGCTCGTGCCGCGCAACTACCAGGGCCCGTCGGCGCTCGGCGTGTTGGTCGTCCAGCTCAGCACCGGCCACGTGCTGTGGAGCCGTTCCTACACGCCGCCGGAGACAGGGTTCGTGGACATCGCCGCCAGCCGCGACGGGGCGTACGTGGCGGAGGGTCGCCTCACCCCCGGCACGGGGACCACGACCACCGTGTACGGTCCCCGGGGCACGGTCGCCGGCACCTTCGACGGCCACGCCGGCGGATACGCCGCAACGGCCTTCTCGTGGGACGGCTCCCGCCTCGTCCTCGCTGCCGGCGCCGACGAGTCCCGGGTGACGGTGGTCGACGTGGGCACGGGAGCGACCGTCTGGCGTGCACCCGACGGCCTGGAGGTGGCCGCCGTCCTGGTCGAGCCCGCCGGCGGGGGTCGCCTGGGGATCGCGCTCAACGGCTCGGGCGCCTTCGCAGGCCCTGACGGCTACGTGGCGGCCGCAGACCTCTACCTGGTCGACGCGGGCGGCGTGGCGCAGCGAGTCGACACGCAGATCCGCCCCTGATCGACCTGGAGCCGCCGCCTCCTCCCTAACTCTGACGATCGGCGGGGCGTTGCGAACCTGGTTCCTGGCTGTCCTCGACGCCGCGCGCCCGCTCGGCGACGCCGCGCGCCAGCTTGCCCGCGGCACGGCCGGCGGCTGGCCGCACCTGGTGAATCGCCGCGCCCAGGAAGCCGGCGCGCAGCGCTATGCCCCAGAGCGCCCGGTCCACCACGTGCTGAGCGGCCCGCTCGGCCACGTCCGGAGCGCGCGGCGCAACGGATCTGCCGGCGGCGAGGAGGCGCTCGCGCACCGCCGGTTCGCTCAGGAGCCGAGCGGCCGCCCGGCTGCGGACCACCGCGTGGGCGAGGGCGTACCCGACGCGCTCCGCCGCCTCCTGCCGGGGGTCCATCAGCCGGACAGGTAGAGCTTGCCGCCGTCCTCTTCCACGGCGTGCGTCCCGACCGGCGCGGGGCGCCGACCCATCGCCACCAGCCCGCGCGCGAAGCGCGGCAGCCGCACGCCTGCCACGCTCGGTGCCCACTCCCGAACCTCGCCGGTGCATATGTCAAAGCGGGAGCCGTGAATCGGGCAGACGACGGCTCCCCCCTCCAGCCTGCCGCGGCCGAGGTTGCCCCCCATGTGCGGACACCGGTAGTCGACGGCGCAGTAGCGGCCGCCGACCCGCGCCACCACGACAGCGGTGTCGCCGATCTTGAACGTCCTCAGGCCGCGGTCCGGGACGTCGGCAGCGTCCCCCAGCAGCAGGCGCTCGGCCATCGAATCGATTATGAGTCAGGGGGCAGGTCGGCTTCGCGCGCTCACCCGACCCGCTGGTTCGTGGGCTCCTTCGGCGTCACGCCCGGCGACTGCTCCCGCGCCACTCGAAGCGTCGGCGGCGCGGCCCGAACGTCCGTACGCTGGGCCTCATGGCCGACCTGGAGCTCGTCCCCGGCCACATTCACATGGGCCTGACGCCGGACGGGAACATCGTCCGCGTGTGGCCGACCCCCGACCCCGACCGCTGGCATGTGACGTTCTCCCGCTGCTCGCGGGCCACGACGGAGCCGGTGTCGACGGCCGACGTGCCCGGCCTGCTGGAGGGCTGGGGCGTCACCGCCGAGTCGTGGACGCGCTGGGCGGGCCCGATCCACGAGCGGAACCCGGGCCTGGACGGCTAGCCTGGCACCCGGCCGAACCACGGCTGAGCGTCGCGTTCCGGGCTGCGGCCGGCGCGACCGCCGTCCGGCAACAACGCGCCGTCCGGGAGGAAGTGATGCAGGGGTTCATCGCCGTGGTCGCGCTGGTGGCAGGAGATTGAACGTCGCCGGATCGTCCACGCGGCTCCTGCTTCTTCGACATGGGCAGCAGGACATCGCGCACGAGGACGGCGAGCTCACCAGGATCGGCGAGCGGCAGGCGGCCATACTCGCCAGGTCGCTCGCTCTCGCTCCCGACGATGTCTTGGTCTCGAGCCCGCTGCGCCGGGCGCTGGCGACCGCGGTCTTCCTCCGCGACGAGGTCGTCGTGGTCGCCGGGCTCGCCGAGTTCCGGTTCGGACCGGCGGCGCCCCCGCTCGACGAGATCGTCGAGGAGCGGCAGGACCTGGCGCTGTGGCGGGCCGACCACGGGTTCCCGGGCGGCGAAACCCTCGGCGACCTGCAGCAGCGCGTGGCTGCCGTCCTCGAGGACGTGGTGGCGAGGTGGCCGGGGAGGAGGATCATCGCGTGCACGCACGCCGGGGTCATCGACGCGTCGCTCCGGTGGGCCTACGGGCTGCCCGCGGACGCCGACTGGGTCACCGAGGCCGAGCTGCCCCATGCCTCGATCACGGAGCTGGAGCACTGGCCCCGTGGCCGGCACGCGGCCGGCGCGCCCCGGCACACGCTCATCCGGCGCATCGGCGACGTCGGCCACCTGCCTCCCGACCTGGTCACCGGCAGGTGATCGGTCGTTCACCGACCGGAGGTCCCGGCACCTGTGGGTCGGGTGCCACTGGAGATCGGCCACGGAACGGACCAGACTCGGGTTATGGTCCAGGCCAGCCTGGTCTCGATCCCGGTGGACGGCGTCCGCGTGGCGGGTGACCTGGGGATCCCGCCGGCGGCCACCGGCGTGGTGCTGTTCGCGCACGGCAGCGGCAGCAGCCGGCGGAGCAGGCGCAACCGGTACGTGGCCGCGGAGCTGCAGCAGGCGGGCCTGGCCACGCTGCTGATGGACCTCCTGACCCCGGCCGAGGAGAGGCTGGACGAGGAGAGCGGCGGCAGGCTGCGCTTCGACATCGGGCTCCTGGCACGGCGCCTGGAGGCGGCATCCAGCTGGCTCGCCGGCAGCCCTGAGACGGCCCGGCTGCGGCTCGCCTACTTCGGCGCGAGCACGGGAGCGGCGGCGGCGCTGGTCGCGGCCTCGGAGTGGACAGGCGCCGTCGGCGCGATCGTCTCTCGCGGCGGGCGCCCCGACCTGGCCGGCCCTGCGCTCGGCGCGGTGCGTGCGCCCACGCTCCTCGTCGTCGGAGGGGACGACCACGCCGTCATCCCGCTCAACCGCCGGGCGCTGGACAGGCTACGCTGCGAGAAGAGGCTGGAGATCGTGCCGGGGGCGACGCACCTGTTCGAGGAGCCGGGGACGCTGGAGCGCGTCGCCGAGCTGGCTGCAGGCTGGTTCGGGCGCCATCTCCGGGCGGCGGACGCGCGACCTGGCGGTTGAACCGCGGTGGAGGTCATCGCCCTGGTCGGAGACGTGATGCTGGGCCGCCTCGTCAACGAGGCGCTGCGCCGGGCCGAGCCGGCTTCCCCCTGGGGTGACGTGCTGCCGCTGCTGCGGGCCGCGGACTGGCGCTGCTGCAACCTGGAGTGCGTCGTCTCGGACCTGGTCCCGCCTCGCCTGCCCGACAAGGCCTTCCACTTCAGGTCCGACGGGGCGAACGTCGCCGTGCTGGCGGCCGCCGGCATCGACGCGGTCTCGAACGCCAACAACCACAGCCTGGACTGCGGGCCCCACGCCATGCTGGACATGCTGGAGCGGCTGGATCGGGCGGGCATCGCCCACGCCGGTGCCGGCGCCGGCCTGGCCGAGGCCCGCCGGGCCGCGCTGGCCGTGACGCGGGCGGGAACCCGGATCGCGCTGATCTCCTGCACCGACAACGAGCCGGGGTGGGCGGCCGGCGTCGACACCCCCGGCCTCCACCACGTCCCCTGCCAGCCGGACGATCCCGCGGCGCAGGCGCTCACGGCCCAGGTGCGCGAGCTGCGGTCGCTGGCGGACATCGTGATCGTATCTCTGCACTGGGGAGGCAACTGGGGCTGGCGACCGCCACTGGAGCACCGGGTCCTGGGCAGGGCGCTGGTCCAGGCCGGGGCCGACATCGTCCTCGGCCACTCCTGCCACGTGTTCCGGGGCATCGAGGTGGCCGGCCGCGGCGTCATCATCTACTCCGCCGGTGACTTCGTGGACGATTACGCTGTCGACGAGGCGGAGCGGAACGACTGGTCCTTCGTCTTCTCGGCCGAGGTGGTCCGGGGCCGGGTTACCAGGCTGCGCCTGCGGCCGACCGTGATCAGGGAGCTCCAGGCCTGCCTGGCCGCCGGCCCGCTGGCCCGGCAGATCATCGACAGGATGTGCGAGCTCTGCCAGGAGCTGGCGACGCCGGTCGACGCGGGCGATAAAGAGGCGGTGATCGAGGTCGCGGCGCCGGACGGGCACCGAAGCATGGCCTGACCGGGGTCGGGCCGGGACGGTCATCCTTCGGGGCCGCGGTGCCGTCACCTGCTGGCGAGGCGCACACGCAGCGCCGAGGCGATCCCTGCCGTCAGCGTGATGGCCAGCAGTCCGGCCGCCGGCCGGCGGAGGAGGGCGAAGACGGCGACGAGGAGCAGCCGCCCGTCCCTGCCCCCGAGCAGGAAGCTCAGCGCCCGCTCGCGGTCACGGGGCAGGCCGAGCGCCGCCGCTCGATCCTTCGTCGCCATCGACAGCAGCGACGCGGCGCTGGCGGCGACGGCGAGGACCAGCGTCGAGGCAGGGTCGCGGCCGCGGGCGAGGGCCCAGCGACCGAGGCCGGCGGCGATCGCGGTGTCCGCGCAGCGGTCGAGAACGCCGTCGAGCATGGCGCCGCGCGGCGTGACCCGGGCCTGGAGCCGGGCCAGCTCGCCGTCCACTCCGTCCAGCACCGACGTCGCCTGGGCGAGCGCAGCGCCGACGACCGGCTGGCCGGTGGCTAGGACGGCGCCCGCCAGCAGGCCGAGTCCGCAGACGGCCACGCTCACCAGGTCGGGCGGCAGCCGGAGCGGCGCCAGCAGCATGGAGAGTCGCGTCGACAGCGGCCGGTTCACGAGCCGGGCGACCGGCCCGTCGGAGAGCCTGCCCAGCGAGCGGCGAACGCGCTCCCGGGCCCGGTGGAGGTCCGCCGGGGTGTCCACGTCCTGCCACCAGTCGGAGGGGCCGACCGGCACGGCGACCAGGGGAGTCAGTGCGGCGAGCCGCGAGACGGCACCGGCGAGCGTCATGTCCCCAGCTGCCGCCGCCTGGCGCTGGCACGCGAAGATCGCGGGCGGGACCACGAACGCGCCGCAGTCGGTGCAGCAGGAGGGCCCTTCCTTGCCGAAGCGGACCGCGCGTCCGCCGGCCACGACCACCCGGGTCGCCTCTTCCAGGACGTCCCGGCCGGGCTTCGGGTCCACCAGCGCCGCTGGGCCGCCGGCGTCGACCAGCGCCGACAGCGTCCCGTCCGCGAAGAGATGGTCGCCCGCGACCAGCAGGAGGAGCGGCTCGTCGCGCAGCGCCGGCGGGGCGGCCGCGAGCGTGGCGCCGTTGCCCCGCTCCCAGCCGGTGGCGCGGACGATCTGGACGCGTCCCGGCGCTGCTCGTGCCGCGCGACCTGCCACCCGGTCGGGGTCGTGGCCGACCAGGACCACCACCCGGTCCACCTCCCGGGCCACACCGCGGACGCTTCGCTCGATCAGGCTCATGCCGCCGATCTGCGCCAGGAGCTTTGACCCTCCGCCGGTGACCGCGCACATTCGCTGCGAGGATCCGGCGGCGAGGACCACCGCCGTGCGGGGCCTGGCCGGCGCCGCCGTCACGACGGCGCCCCCTGCCCGACGGACGCCAACCCCGCGCTCGCGAGGACCCCGACGACCGTGGGCCAGCACGTGGCCGGCTGGCGTTGCGGCCGTGCCATGCTGGCATTCTTCGCCGGCCGGTGCCCGACCGGCCACGGCCGAATGGTCTGCGCGGAGCCGGCCAAACGGCAGTCAGGAAAGGCCTATGCTGAGCCCCATCCTGCCGCGCGAGCGGACGCTCGCGGCGGGGAGCGGAGGCAGCCGGCCTGGGGGGACCCCGAGGGCGCATGATCCAGCGTGACTACATCGAACGTCTGATCCAGCAGTGCGCCGAGTTCCTCGGCCGGATCCTCCGGCTGCGAGAGGCGGGCGAGCTGGACCCGGCGCTGCGACTGGTCGACGAGGCCGCGAACGAGCTGCTCGGTCCGCTGCGCCCGCTCCTGGATCGACTGGAGGCCAGCACCGCGGTCGAGGTCGCGGGCCGGCTGGACACCGATCGCATTCGTCTCTACGCGGCGCTCCTGGGTGAGCAGGCCCTGATCCATGGGGCGCGAGGCGACGCCATGAGGGCATACCTGTCCTGCCGGCGCGCGCTGGAGCTGCTCGCCGCCGTGTCCCTGGCCGGAGGCCGGCTCGGCGACGACGACCTGAGGCGGATCGCCGTGCTCACCACGACGCTCGACGTCGACCAGCTCGACGACCGCTACCGGGACGAGCTGCGGCGCCTGGCGGCACGGGGAGAGCGGCCTCGCTGAGGCTCGAACGCATGTTCCCGGCCGGGCGGGTGAACAGGACCTCCGGCACGTGCGCCATAATCGACCGGTCACAAGACCAATAGCCAATCGGGTCAAGGGAAGCCGGTGGAAATCCGGCGCTGTCGCGCAACTGTAAGGGGGGAGCGACCGGCCCTCGTGCCACTGGGGCGACGAGCCTCGGGAAGGCGGCCGGGAGCGACGAGCCTCGAAGCCAGGAGACCTGCCCGGTCCGCTCGAGGAGAGACCCATGGGAGAGCACCCCAGCGCCGCCAGCGCGCCACTGGCCGCCCTCACGATTCCGCATATCGACCTCGCCGCCGCCGGGGCGGCGGCCGAGCGTCAGGCCACGCTGACCAAGCCGCCAGGCAGCCTGGGCCTGCTCGAGGAGCTCAGCATCAGGCTGGCCGGCATGACCGGCCGCCTCGACCCACCGCTCCGTGAGGCGGTCGTCTTCACCCTCGCCGCCGACCACGGGGTCGCCGAGGAGGGGGTGAGCGCCTACCCGCAGGAGGTCACCGCCCAGATGGTCCTCAACTTCCTGCGGGGTGGGGCGGCCGTCAACGTGCTGGCTCGGGAGCTCGGCGCCCGCGTGGTCGTCGCGGACCTGGGGGTGGCGGCAGACCTGCCCACTGACGCGCCGCTGCGCTCGCTGAAGGTGCGGCGTGGCACCGACAACATCGCGCGCGGGCCGGCCACGAGCCGCGATGAGGCCCTCGCTGCGGTCGAGGCCGGACGCAGCCTGGTCACGGACGAGCTGGCGAGAGGCCTCGAGGTGGTCCTGACCGGCGACATGGGGATCGCCAACACCACGCCGTCGGCCTGCCTGATCTGCCACTTCACGGGCCTGGACGCCGCCCAGGTGGTCGGCCGGGGCACCGGCGTCGACGACGCGGGGCTGGAGCGCAAGGTCGCGATCGTCCGGCTCGCCCTGCAGGTCAACCGCGAGGCGGCCGCCGACCCCGTGGGGGCGCTCGCCGCCCTGGGCGGGCTCGAGATCGCGGGGATCGTCGGGGTGGTCCTCGAGGCCGCCTCCCGGCGACGCCCCGTCCTGATCGACGGCTTCATCTCCACGGCCGCGGCGCTGACCGCCGCCGCGCTGGCACCCGGCTGCCGGGAGTACATGGTCGCCGCTCACCGATCGCGGGAGCTGGGCCACGCCGCGGCACTGGCCGCGCTCGGCCTCCGCCCGCTGCTGGACCTGGACCTCCGGCTGGGCGAGGGCACGGGAGCGCTCCTGGCGCTGCCGATCGTGCGGGCCTCGGTCCGCGTGCTCAACGAGATGGCGACCTTCGACGACGCCGGGGTGAGCAACCGGGAGGGCACGCGTGCCGCTGACTGACGACGAGCGGGCGGCGCGCCGGGAGGCCAAGGCGCGCCGGCGCGGGCTCCTGCTCGTCTTCACCGGCGAGGGGAAGGGCAAGAGCACGGCGGCCTTCGGGCTGGCCCTGCGGGCCGCCGGGAACCGGATGCCGGTGAAGGTGATCCAGTTCATCAAGGGCGCCTGGAAGACCGGCGAGCGCGAAGCGATCGGCCGCTGCGTCCCCGAGATCGAGGTCGAGGTCGGCGGCCGCGGCTTCACGATCGAACGGCTGCGGGACCCGAAGATCCCGATGCCAGAGCACCACCTCGCGGCGCGGGCGGCGTTCGAGATGGCACGCGAGGCGGTGGCCTCGGGCCGCTACCGGATGGTCGTCCTGGACGAGATCCTGGGCTCGATCACGGCGGGGCTCGTGAGCGAGGCCGAGGTGCTCGAGCTGGCGCGCTCGCGGCCGGCGGACCTCCACCTCGTGCTGACCGGCCGCGGCGCGACCCCGGCCATCGTCGAGGCGGCCGACCTGGTCACCGAGATGCGGGAGGTGAAGCACCACTACCGGGCCGGGGTGCCGGCCCAGCGGGGGATCGAGTTCTGAGCAGCCTCCTCCTCCTCTCCACCGCCGACACCGACCTTCTTGCCCTGCGCCGGGCGGCGGTGGACGGCCTCGGCCCCATCGAGACCTTCAACCCGGCCCGCGTCGACCGGGACCAGGCCGCCCGCCTCGTGAGCCAGGTCAGGGCGGGTGGCCACTGGGCGGTCGGCCTCCGCCTGCTCGGCGGCCGTCGCGCCTTTCCCGATGGGTTCGACGCGCTCCGCGCCGCCTGCGTCGAGGCCAGCGTACCCTTCCTCGCCTGGCCGGGCGAGCTCGGCCAGGACCTCGAGCTCGAGACGGCCTCGACGGCGCCTCCTCCGCTCCTCGCGCAGACGGGCCGCTACTGGGCGGAGGGCGGCCTCGAGAACCTGGCCAACCTCCTGTGGGCGCTCAGCGACGCGCTCAGGGGCACCGCCCACGGAGCCGAGCCGCCCCGCCAGGTGCCCCGCAACGGGACCTACCGGCGCGCCGCCGGCGGCTCGGGACGGCCGGTCGTCGCCGTCGCGTTCTATCGCGCGCACTGGATGAGCGGCAACCTCGAGTTCGTCGACGAGCTGTGCGCCGCGATCGAGCGGGCCGGAGGCGAGCCGCACGCGTTCTTCTGCTACAGCCTGCGTGACGAGGGGCCCGACGGCCTGCCCGAGGCGATCTCGGAGTGCCTCGTGGAGAACGGACGCATGGCCGCCGACTGCCTGCTCCTGACGCTCAGCTTCGCCGTCGCCCAGGTCCAGGTCGACGGCGGCACCGTCGCCGACGACTGGACGGCGCGCTGGATGGAGCGGCTGGGCGTGCCGGTCATCCAGGCGGTGACGAGCACGGGGTCACGAGCGGCGTGGGCGGCCAGCGACGCGGGCCTGGCGCCGATCGACGTGGCCATGCAGGTGGCCCTGCCGGAGTTCGACGGCCGGATCGTCGGGCCGCCGTTCTGCTTCAAGGAGGAGGTCGACGGCACGGTGCGCTACGTGGCCGACCGGGAGCGGTGCGCCGCCCTGGCCCGCCTGGCGGTTGCGCACGCGCGGCTGCGCTCCCGACCGAACCCCCAGAAGCGCGTGGCGATCGTGCTCAGCAGCTATCCGACCAGGAACGCCCGGGTCGGGAACGCCGTCGGTCTCGACACGCCGGCCTCCGCGCTCGGCCTGCTCCGGAGGCTGCGGGACGAGGGCTACGATGTCGGCGACCGCCTGCCCGACAGCGGCGACGAACTGGTCCACGCCCTGATCGAGGCCGGCGCGTACGACCGCGAGCACCTGACCTCCGAGCAGATGCGCGCGGCGCCGGCCGGACAGGGCGCCCGGCAGTATGCCGAGGCCCTCGGCCGGCTCCCGGCCCCCGTGCGCGAGGCGGTCACCCGGAGCTGGGGCGCGGCGCCGGGCGCCGTCTACGTCCACGACGGGCGGCTCCACTTCGCCGGCCTTCGCTTCGGCAACGTGCTGCTCACCGTGCAGCCGCCCCGGGGGTTCGGGGAGAACCCGGTCGCCATCTACCACGATCCCTCCCTGGCGCCCACCCACCACTACGTGGCGTTCTATCGCTGGCTCGAGGAGGGCTTCCGGGCCGACGCCATCGTCCACCTGGGCAAGCACGGGACCCTGGAGTGGATGCCCGGCAAGGCGGTGGGCATGTCCCGGAACTGCTTCCCCGACGCGCTGCTGGGCGCCGTGCCGGTCGTCTACCGGTTCGTCGTGAACGACCCCGGCGAGGGCGTCCAGGCCAAGCGCCGGACCCACGCGGTGATCGTCGACCACCTGATCCCGCCGATGACGCGGGCCGACGCGTACGGCGAGGTGGCCAGGCTCGAGCAGCTGATGGACGAGTACTACCAGGTGCAGACGCTCGACCCCTCCAAGCTGCCCCGGATCCAGGACCAGATCTGGCAGCTTGTCGAGGAGGCCAACCTGCACCGGGACCTGGGCGAGAGCGAACGGCCGCAGGACTTCGACGCCTTCGTCCTGCACATGGACGGCTACCTGTGCGAGCTGAAGGACGCGCAGATCCGCGGCGGCCTCCACGTGCTGGGCGAGTGCCCGCGCGGCGAGCAGCTGGTCGACCTCCTGGTCGAGCTCACGAGGCGGACCAACGAGGGCGTGCCCGGGCTGCGCGCGGCGCTCGAGCACGGCGACTCGCGGGACGAGCTCGACGCCGCCCATGAGCGGGCCACGGCCCTCGTCCGGCTCACGCTGCAGCAGGGGGTCGAGGCGGCCCTGGCCGGCTGCGGTCCGGAGGTCGTCGGGCCCATCCGGTACATCGGCGGCTCGCTGCTGCCGCGGCTGGAGCGCACGTCGGAGGAGCTGGACAACGCGGTCGCGGCGCTCTCGGGCCGCTTCGTGCCCGCCGGCCCGAGCGGAGCCCCGACCCGGGGCATGGCCCACGTCCTGCCGACCGGCCGCAACTTCTATTCGGTCGACCCCAAGAGCCTGCCGTCGCCGATCGCCTACGAGGTCGGCGGAGAGCTGGCCTCAGCACTCCTCCGCCGCTACCTGGAGGAGGAGGGCGCCTACCCGGAGACGGTCGGCATCGTCGTCTGGGGCACCTCCGCGATGCGGACCCACGGGGACGACGTGGCCGAGATCCTGCACCTCCTGGGCGTCCGGCCCGTCTGGGACGCCGAGAACCGGCGGGTCACCGACCTCCAGGTCGTCGCGCTCGGAGACCTGGGCCGGCCGCGGATCGACGTCGTCGTCCGGATCTCCGGCTTCTTCCGGGACGCCTTCGCCAACCTGGTCCACCTGCTCGACCGCGCCTTCGAGCTGGTGGCCCGGCTCGACGAGCCCGACGACCTGAACTTCGTGGCCCGGCACTTTCGCGAGGAGCGGGACCGCAAGCTGCGCGCGGGCCTGGGGCCCGCCACCGCCGAGCGCACGTCGCTGTACCGGATGTTCGGCAGTCGTCCCGGCTCCTACGGCGCGGGCATCCTGCCGCTCATCGACGCCGGCAACTGGGCGAACCTGGGCGACCTGGCGCGTGCCTACGAGGCGTGGGGCGCCTACGCGTACGGCCGCGCCGACTACGGCGTGGATGCTCTCCCCGAGTTCCGCCGCCGCTTCGCGGCCATCGAGGTGGCGGTCAAGAACCAGGACAACCGTGAGCACGACATCCTGGACTCGGACGACTACCTCCAGTACCACGGCGGCATGATCGCGAGCGTCCGGACGCTCTCGGGGAAGGCGCCTCGCCAGTACCACGGCGACAGCTCGGACCCGGCGCGCGTGCGGGTCCGGGACCTGAAGGAAGAGGTCCGCCGCGTGTTCCGGACGCGGGCGGTCAACCCGAAGTGGATCGCGGGCATGATGCGCCACGGCTACAAGGGCGGCTTCGAGATGGCGGCGACGACCGACTACCTCTTCGGCTACGACGCCACCGCCGACGTCGCCGAGGACTGGATGTACGAGGGCATCGCGCGGGCCTACGCGCTCGATCCCGAGGTCCAGGCCTTCCTGCGCGAGAAGAACCCGTGGGCCCTCATGGGCATCCTCCGCCGGCTGTTCGAGGCGGCCCAGCGGGGCATGTGGGAGCAGCCGCCGGACGACCTGATGGCGGAGCTCCGGCGCCTGCACTGGGAGCTGGACGCCTACCTGGAGGCGTGGCGAGAGCTGCGCCAGGAGCGGGCGTGAGCCGCGCCATCGCGGGCGGGCGCGTGTACCTCGTCGGCGCGGGCCCCGGCGACCCGGACCTGCTCACGGTGCGGGCCGCCGCGGTCCTCGGCGCCGCGGAGGCCGTCTATTACGACCGGCTCGTCGGCGGCGACGTGCTGGCCCTGGCCCCGGCCGCGGCCAGCCTGGTCGACGTCGGCCACCGGGCAGGCGGCGGCCGCCGCGACCTGGAGGACGTGATCGAGCAGATGGCCGGCTGCGCGCGTCGCGGCCTGGTCGTGGTCCGCCTCAAGGGTGGCGACCCGTTCGTGTTCGGGCGGGGCTCAGAGGAGCTCCAGGGGCTGCTGGCCCAGGACGTCCCCTGCGAGGTCGTGCCGGGCATCACGTCCGCGCTGGCGGGCCCGGCGGCGGCGGGGATCCCCGTCACCCACCGCGGACTGGCGAGCTCCGTGGTGATCGTGACCGGGCACGGCCGCGACCCCGAGCGCGGGCCGTGCTGGGACCGGCTGCGCGGGGACACCGTGGTCGTCCTGATGGGCGGCGCCCGCCTGGCGCTGCTCAGCGCACAGATGGTGGAGGCGGGCTGGGACCCGGCCACGCCCGCCGCCGTGGTCATGGCCGCGACCACCGATCGGCAGCGGCAGGTCAGCGGCCGGCTGGACGAGATCGCGGAGCGCGCCGGCAGGGCCGGCCTGGCGCCGCCGTCGATCCTGGTGGTGGGCGGCGTCGTGGCGCTGGCCGGCGAGCTGATGCCGGCCATGCTGTCCGCCGCGGTGTCCTCCGTATGAGCACGGCCGCCGTGCTGCTCGGTCACGGCAGCCCGGACCCCGCCGGGCGGGCCGAGCTGGGGGAGCTGCGGGCGCTCGTCGGCCGGCGCCTGGGCCTGGACGTTGGCCTGGGGGTCCTGGAGTTCCCGGGGCCCGGCCTGCCGGCCGTCGATGAGGCCTTCGCGGCGGCCGGCGCCCGCATCGCGGCCCAGCCGCTGATCCTCTTCGACGGGCTCCACGGCCGGCACGACCTGCCGGCGGCCGCCGCCGGCGCCACCGCCCGGCTGGGCGTCGAGGTCCGCCTGGGCGCCGCGCTGGGCCGGGACCCGGCGCTGATCGAGCTGTGTGCCGGCCGGGCGGCGGACCTGCGGCCGGCGCCCGGCGACCTGCTCCTCTTCGTCGGCCGCGGCAGCTCCGAGCCGCTGGCCCGCGCCCAGACGGAGCAGGTCGCGGCGGCGGTCGCAGGCGCGCTCGGCGTGGACCACACCGTCTGCTACACGGGGATCAGCCCGCCGAGCCTGGCCGTCGGCATCGCCCTCGCGCTGAGCCGGAGGCCGCGCCGGATCCTGGCGCTGCCCTACCTGCTCCACACCGGGGTCCTCGTGCGGCGAGTCGGAGAGGTCCTGGGCCCGGCCGCCGCCGGCCACGGCGTCCCGCTGGACGTGCTGCCGCACCTGGGCAACGCCCCGCAGGTGGTGGACCTGGTGGCGAGCCGGCTCGAGGCGCTGCTGCGATGACGATCCCGACGCTCGTCGTCGGAGCCGCCCAGAGCGGGGCCGGCAAGACTACCGCCGCGATGAGCCTGATCGCCGGCCTGCGGCGGCGCCGGCTCGTGGTCCAGCCGTTCAAGGTCGGCCCCGACTACCTCGACCCGGCCCTGCTGACCTGGGCTGCCGGCCGGCCGTGCCGCAACCTCGACGGCTGGATGCTGCCGCGGGCACAGCTCCTGGAGCTGTTCCAGCGGGCCTGCCGGGGCGCCGACGTCGCGGTGGTGGAGGGGGTCATGGGCCTGTTCGACGGCAGGTCCGGGGACGGCGACGAGGCGAGCACCGCCGCCGTGGCCCGGCTCCTGGACGCCCCGGTGATCCTGGTCCTGGACGCCGCCAGGGCGTCGCGGACGGTTGGCGCGGTGGCGCTCGGGCTCAGCCGCGCCGACCCGCGGCTCAGGGTGGCCGGGGCGCTCCTCAACCGGGTCGCGAGCGAACGCCACCGCGAGGCCTGCGCCGCTGGGCTGGCCGCGGTCGGGGTGCCCTGCGTCGGCCACCTCTGGCGGCAGGAGGAGGTGGCCCTTCCGGACCGCTACCTGGGCCTCGTCTCGCCGGCCGAGGGGGAGCCCCGGCGCGGCCTGCGCCGCGCGCTGGAGCGAGCGAGCCGGGGGCTCGACCTGGACGCCATCTCGCGGGCCGGGAGCCAGCCCCCCGGCGCGCCGGATTCCGGGCTGTTCCCGGCGCGGCGGCCGCCCACGAGAGCCCGCATCGCGGTCGCCCTCGACCGGGCCTTCCACTTCTACTACCGCGATTCGCTGGACCTCCTGGAGGCGTGGGGCGGGGAGCTCGTGCCCTTCTCCCCGCTGGAGAGCCCGACCCTGCCCGCCGGCGCCGGCGGCGTCTACCTCGGCGGCGGCTACCCGGAGCTGTTCGCGGCCGAGCTGGCCTCGAACCAGAGGCTCCTGCGTTCGCTGCGGAGCGTCAACCGCGGGGGCGCGCTGGTGTACGCGGAGTGCGGCGGAGCCATGTACACGGCGCGCGCCATCGAGGACGCCGAAGGCCGCCGGCACCGGATGGCGAATCTCTGGCCCGTGTCGGTGAGCCTCCGCCGCCGGCGCCTGACGGTCGGCTACCGGCGGGTCAGGGCGTGCGCCCCCAGCTTCCTGGCGGGCAGCGAGCTGCCGGCGCACGAGTTCCACTACTCGCAGCTGCAGCGCGCGGGCGCGCCCGACCGGCCGGCGTGGCTGGTGCTGGACGAGGGCGGCCGGCCGGAGGGCCACGCCGCAGCCCGGTTCGCCGCCTCCTACATCCACCTCCACCTCGGCTCCCGGCCCGGCCTGGCCGCCGCCTTCGTCGCAGCATGCACGCCCGTGAGCTGAGGCGGTGGCCCGTCCCCGGCGGGCTGCTCGACCGGCTGGGCATGCCCCCCGAGGCGATCGAGGCGCGCAGCCGTCGGGCGGCCCGGCAGCTGGTGGGCGACCGCTGGCCGGAGGCGGAGGCGGAGCTCGCCGCCAGCCTGGTGTACGCCAGCGGCGATCCTGGCCTGGTCGACGACATCCGGTTCGGCGGCGACCCGGTGGCGAACGCCCGCGCGGCTCTGGACGGCGGAGCCGCGGTGCTGGTGGACGTGACCATGGTCGGCGCCGGCGTCCGGCTGCCGCGCGGCCGCAGGCTGGCGGTCGCCATCGGCCTGCCCGGCGCCGCGGAGACTGCCCGGCGCTGCGGCACGACCCGCGCCGCGGCGGGGATCATGACGGGCTGGGACGACTTCGGCGCGGGCGGCGTGGTCGCGGTCGGCAACGCCCCCACTGCGCTGCTCGCCGCGCTGGACCTGGCCGACGGCTGTGGGCCGCCGGCGTGCGTCATCGCCACCTGCCCCGGCTTCAGCCTGGCCGCCGAGGCCAAGCAGGCTCTGATCTCGTCGGGCCTGCCCCACGTCGTCGTGGCCGGGACCCGCGGCGGCTCCGGCCTGGCCACCGCAGCGCTGAACTTCCTCCTGCAGCCCCTCCCCCCTTGCGGGGGAGGTGGCCCCCCCAGGGGCCGGAGGGGGGGGTTGTAGTGGACGCTCAGGAGTCCGACTACGCGCCGGCGCCCCGCCGCCGAGGGCTCCGGACCGGGCTCACCACCGGCGCCTGCGCGGCGGCAGCCGTCAAGGGTGCCTGCCTGGCCCTGGAGGGCCATCGGCCCCATGCCGTGGAGGTGCACCTGCCGGCGGGGTTCGACGCCACGTTCCCGCTGCACAGCCTGGAGGCCGACGGCCGCCGCGCGCGCGCCTCGGTCATCAAGGACGCAGGCGACGACCCCGACGTCACCCACGGGGCTGAGGTCCGCGCCGAGGTGGAGCTGTCCGACAGCGCGCCGCCCGGGCTCGGCGGCGGCTGGCGGGTGGTGGGCCGGGGCGCCGTCGCGCGCCGCCTGGGCACTCGCTCCGCGGTCGAGCTGCGCGCGGGCGCGGGGGTCGGCGTGGTGACGCGGCCCGGGCTCGGCATCCCGGTCGGCGGTCCCGCGATCAACCCGGTCCCCCGGCGGATGATCACCCGCTCGGTGCGGGAGTCGCTGCGCCCCCTGCCGGCGCACGCGGTGATCACCGTCGGCATCCGCGACGGGGAGGCGCTCGCCCGGCGGACGCTGAACGGCCGCCTCGGCATCGAGGGCGGGCTCTCGATCCTCGGCACCACGGGCGTCGTCCGCCCCTACTCGACCGCCTCCTGGCGGGCCAGCGTCCTCCAGGGCATCGACGTCGCCGCGGCCGCCGGCTGCCAGGAGATCGTGGCCAGCACCGGCGGCCGCAGCGAGGCCTACGCCCGGCGCGCGCTGCGGGGACTGCCCGAGGTCGCGTTCGTGGAGATGGGAGAGTTCACGGGCCACGTGCTCAAGCGGGCGCGCGAACGGGGCCTTCGCGCCGTCCACCTGTCGGGGATGATCGGCAAGCTCTCCAAGATCGCCTGCGGGCACTTCATGACGCACGTGGCCGGCAGCCAGGTCGACGCCGGCTACCTGGCGAAGCTGGCCGAGCGGGCCGGCGGGGACCCCGACCTGGTCGCCGCGGTGCGCGCGTCCAACACCGCGCGGCACGCCCAGGAGCTGGTGACTGCGGCCGGGCTCAGCCGGTTTTCCGACCTGCTCTGCGCGGACGTGGTGCGCTCCTGCGCCGCTCTCGTGGGACCGTCGCCCAGGGTCGGCGTGCTGCTCTTCGACTTCGAGGGCCGGCTGCTCGGGAGGGCCGGCGTTGATTAGCGTGGTCGGGCTGGGGCTCGAGGGCATGCCCAGCGCCAGCCCTCGGGGGCGGCGCCTGCTGGCCGGGGCCGGCGTCATCGTCGGCACCGAGCGGCACCTGGCCCTGCTCGACGGCTGCAGCGCCCGCCGCGTCACCTGGGACGGCGCCCCGGCCCACCTGCAGCCGCTCCTGGCCGGCCACGAGTCCGAGCCGACGGCGCTCCTGGCCTCCGGCGACCCCAACCTCTTCGGCATCGGCACGGTCCTCGTCGAGCAGCTGGGACCGGGTGCGGTCGACCTCGAGCCGTCGGTCTCCAGCCTGCAGCTCGCGCTGGCTCGGGCGCGGGTCCCCATGGCCGCGACCGCGCTGCTCAGTGCGCACGGCCGCTCCCTGGCCGCCGCGGCGGGCCGGGCAGCGGCCAGCCGGCGATCGGCGATCCTGACCGACCCGGAGCGGGACCCGGCAGCCCTGGCGTCGGCCCTCCGCCTCGCCGGGGTGGAAGCAGACGCCCGGCTGGTGGTCTGCGAACGCCTGGGCGGCCCCGACGAGCGGGTCCGCGAGGGCAGCGTGGGCGCGCCTCCGGGGCCGCCCTTCGACGCCCTGGCGGTGGTCGTGGTGGACCGGCTGGCCGCGCCTGGCCCCGGCCTGGGCCGGCCGGAGGCCGAGTACGAGCACGAGGCCGGCCAGGTGACCAAGCCGGAGGTCCGGGCGATCGTGCTGGCGGCCCTGGACCCGGGCCCCGAGGACGTGGTCTGGGACGTGGGCGCCGGCTCCGGGTCGGTGGCCGTCGAGGCCGCCCGGCTGGCCGCCAGCGGCGCCGTCTACGCGATCGAGCGCCGGCCCGAGCGCGCGGACCAGATGCGCCGGAACGCCGCCCGGAGCTGGAACGTGGAGGTGCTCGTTGGTGAGGCCCTGGCCGTGCTGCCGGGGCTGCCGGCGCCGGACGCGGTCTTCCTGGGCGGCGGCGGCCGGGCGATCGGCTCGCTCGTCGAGCTCAGTGTCCGCGGCCTCCGCGAGCGCCGCTCGCCGCTGCCCGGGCGGCTGGTGGTCGGCCTCTCCACCCTGGAGTCGGTGCTGGAGGCGACCGCGGCGCTGCGCCGGGCCCGCCTGGCGTGGCGTCTCAGCCAGGTCTCGATCGCGCGCGGTCGCGAGCTCGGCGGCCGCCTCGGCTGGGAGGCGATGAACCCGGTCCACGTCCTGTCGGCGGAGGTGCGGCGATGAGCGTGCTGTACGGGGTCGGCGCGGGCCCGGGCGACCCCGAGCTGCTGACCCTGAAGGCGATCCGGCTGATCCGCGAGGCGGACGTGGTCTTCTGCCCCGCCGGGCGGCCGGGACGGGCCAGGACGATCGCGGCGGAGCACCTCGTCGGCAAACGGGTCGTCGAGCTGGAGCTCGAGATGCGGGGCGACCGGGAGGACGCGCTGCGGGCGGCGGCCGAGCGGGTGGCCGCGGAGCTGGGCGGCGGCACCGGCGTCTACCTGACCGAGGGCGACCCCGGCCTCTACAGCACCTTCGGGCTGCTGGCCCGCTCGCTGTCCGTGGTCGCCCCGGAGGTCGGGCTCCGGACGGTGCCGGGCGTCAGCTCCGTTGTGGCCGCGGCCGCGGCCGCCGGGCTCACGCTCGCGACTGGCGACGAGTCGCTGGCCGTGCTGCCGGCCTCGGTGCCGCCGGCCTTCCTGGAGCACGTGCTGGAGGTCTTCGACAGCACGGTCGTCCTGAAGCCGAGCCTCGCCGCAGACCTGGGCGACCGGCTGCGGCGGCTCGACCTGGCCCACCGCGCGGTCCTGGTCAGCGAGGCCGGCGGCACGGCGGAGCAGGTCCTGCGCGGCGAGGCGGCGGCCGCCCGGCGGCCGACGTACTTCTCGACCTGGCTGGTCAGGGGCGGCGCCGCCACCCGGGACCGCGGCCGGGTCCACTTCGTGGGGGCGGGACCGGGCGGAGCGCGCCTCCTCACCCGCCGGGCGCTCGCGCTGCTGCGCCGGGCGGACCTCGTGGTGACCGCGGACTCCCTGGTCGCCCCCGAGGTGGTCGCGCTCGCGCGCGGGCGCCGGGTCGCCTCCTCTGACCTCGCGCTCGAAGAGCTGCTGCCGCCGATGATCGAGGCGGCGCGGCGCGGCGAGCTGGTGGTGCGGCTGCACAGCGGCGACCCGTCCCTGTACGGCGCCACCGCGGAGCAGATGGCGCGGCTGCGGGCGGCGGGGTGCGCCTACGACGTGGTGCCGGGCGTCAGCTCGGTGTTCGCCGCGGCAGCGGCGCTGGGCGTCGAGCTGACCGAGCCCGGCGGGGCCCAGACGGTGGTGCTCACCCGGCACGGGGGTCGCGTCCCGACGCCCGAGCGCGAGGCGCTCCGAGAGCTGGCGCGCCACCGCTCGTCGCTCGCGATCTTCCTCAGCGCGGCGGCCGCCGCCGACGTGGAGAGCGAGCTGCTGGAGGCGGGCCTCGACGCCGAGACCCCGGCCGCGATCGCGTACCGTGTCTCCTGGCCGGACGAGGTCGTGGAGCGGACCACGGTGGCGGGGATCGCGGAGACCGTGCGGCGGCTGGGGGTCAGACGGCACACGCTGATCCTGGTGGGGGACGCGCTTCAGCCCGGCTCCGGGCGGTCGCGTCTCTACGACTCGGGCCACGCGCACGTCTTCCGCCGGCGCAGCACCGCCTCGGCGCCGGACCTCCCGGTTCCTCCCGCCCTGGTCGCGGTGACGGAGCCCGGGGAGCGGCTGGCGCGGAGGCTGGCGCGGGCGATGCCGGGCGCGCGGGTGGTGACCGGAGGCCGCGAGCTGCCGGACCTGTTCCGGGCGGGCACCCCGGTCGTCGCGTTCATGGCCGTGGGCGCCGCCGTGCGCCTGCTGGCACCCGTGCTCCACGACAAGCGGTCGGAGCCGCCGGTGGTGGCCGTCGACGACGCCGGGCGCTTCGCCGTCAGCCTGGTCGGCGGCCGGGCGGCCGGCGGCAACCGGCTCACGGCCTACGTCGCCTCCGTGCTGGGCGCCGAGGCCGTCGTCACCACGGCCGCCGAGCGGCTCGGGCTGCCGGCCCTCGACGAGGCGCTGGCGGAGGGCGGATGGCGGCTGGAGCAGCCCCGCGCGCTGGCCCGGCTCGAGGCCGCGGTCGTGAACGGCGAGCCCATCGGCTTCTACGGACCGGGCCTGCGGCCGCCCGCCGGCTTCGTCTTCCGCCGCGTCCGGACGCTGGCGTCGGGCTCGCGTCACGCCTGCGGGCTGGCGGTCAGCGACCGCGCGCTGGAGCGGCTGCCGGAGGGCTGGGCGCTGGCCCGTCCCCGCCGCCTGGTGGTCGGTCTCGGGTGCTCCACCGGGGCCACCCCGGAGGAGGCAGAGGAGCTGACGCTGGACGCGCTGCGTTCAGCGGGCCTGGCCGGCGCCGGCGTGCGCAGCGTCGCCACGATCGACCGGCGCCGCGAGCATCGCGCAGCGCAGCATCTCTGCGAGCTCCTGGGCGCGGAGCTCCTTGCCTACCCGCCGTCCGAGCTGGACGCCGTCCCGGTGCCCAACGGCTCCGAGGTGGTGCGAGCGGCAGTGGGCACGGGCAGCGTGGCGGAGGCCGCCGCTCTGCTGGCCAGCGGCGGACGCCTGCTCGTGCCCAAGCGAGCGGGCCGGGCCGTCACGGTCGCCGTCGCGGAGGCGCCATCGTGAGCGGGCGCCTGGCCGTGGTCGGCATCGGCCCCGGCGCGCCCGACCAGCTGACCGGGGCGGCGGTCGAGGAGCTGGGCGCCGCCGAGGTGCTGATCGGGTACGGCCCGTACCTCGAGCGCCTGCCCGGCCCCCTGGCCCCGGGGCGGCGCGAGGCGTCCGGCCTGGGCGACGAGCGAGAGCGGGCGCGCCGGGCCGTGCACCAGGCCGCCGACGGGGCCCGCGTCGCGCTCGTCAGCGGCGGCGACGCCGGGATCTACGGCATGGCTGCGCTCGCCATCGACGAGGCGGCCGCGCTCGGCGAGTCGGCGCCGGCGCTGGTCGTGGTTCCGGGCGTGACCGCGGCCAGCGCCGCCGGCGCGCTGCTCGGGGCCCCGCTGGCGGTGGACTTCGCCTGCCTCAGTCTCTCGGACCTGCTGATCCCGCGGGCCGAGGTCGTGGCCAGGGTCGAGGCGCTGGCCGCGGTCGACATCGCGCTGGTGCTCTACAACCCCGCCAGCCGCAGCCGGCGCCGGCCCTGGGAGGCCGCGGTGTCGGCCCTGCAGCGCCACCGGGCCCCCGGGACGCCGGCGGCGGCGGTCCGCCGGGCCTACCGCGACGGGCAGGCCGTGGAGCTGTCCGACGTCGCCGGCCTGGCTTCGCTCTCGGTGGACATGGAGACCGTCGTCGTGGTCGGCTCCAGCCGCACCCGCCGGGCGGCGGGCTGGCTCTACACGCTGCGCGACGAGGCTCCGGGCAGGTGAGCGCCGGGGAGCGCGTGGCCGCCCTCGCGGTCGCGCTCGCGGTGGACGGCGTGGTGGGCGAGGTGGGGGGCAGCGGGCACCCGGTCGCCCTCGCCGGCTGGCTGCTGGAGGAGGCCTACCGACCCTGGCGCGGGCGGTCCCCGGGGCTGGAGCTGGCCGGCGGCGCGGCCGCACTCGCCGGCGTGGCCACGCTCGCCGCGGCGCTGGCCTGGGCGTTCGAGCGCCGGGCCGGCCGCGGCCCCCTCCGGGCCGTGCTGGCGGGGCTCCTGCTCAAGCAGACCTTCTCGGTCCGCCGCCTGCTGGAGGAGGGAGGCGGCGTGGCCGACGCCCTGGAGCGGGGCGCCATCGACGTGGCGCGCAGGCGCCTCGGGGCACTGGTCTCGCGGCCCACCGCCGACCTCGACGCCGAGCTGTGCGCGTCCGCCGCGATCGAGTCCCTGGCCGAGAACGTGGGCGACTCGGTCGCCGCGCCGCTGCTCCTCTACGCGGCGTTCGGCCTCCCGGCGGCGGCGGCCTACCGGGTCGTGAACACGGCCGACGCGATGTTCGGCTACCACGGCGAGACCGAATGGCTCGGCAAGGCGGCGGCGCGGCTCGATGACCTCCTCAACTGGGTCCCCAGCCGGCTCTCCGCGCTGGCGGTGACCGGTGCCGGGCTCGTCCTCGGCGGCGCGCGAGGAGCGTGGCGGACGTGGCTCCGGGAGGGCGGCCGCACCGCCAGCCCGAACGCCGGCCGGCCGATGGCGGCCATGGCCGGGGCGCTGGGCAGGCGGCTGGAGAAGCCCGGCCACTACGTGCTGGGTGAGGGGCTGCCCGGGCCCGGCCCGGCGGACGTCCGCACGGCCGTCCGGCTGGCCGGGGTCGCCGCCGGGCTGCTGGCCGGCGGCGCGCTCGTGCTGACGGCACTCCGCGGAGGAGGAGGCCGGCGGTGATCGAGCGCCTCCTGCCGAGGCCGCTCACTCCCCACGGCGGTCGCTCGTCGCTGCCGATCGACCTCAGCGCGTCGCTCAACCCGCTGGGGCCGAGCCGGCTGGCGCTGGGGGCCGCCCGCCTGGCCGACCTGACCCGCTACCCGGACCCGAGCGCCGCGGGCCTGGCGGCCGCCGCCGCGCGTCGGCACCGCGTCCCGGTCGAGACCGTCGTCCCCGTCCCGGGCGCCAGCTGGGGTCTCTGGACCTGCCTGGTCCTGTACGGCGGCCGCGGCGTCCGCTGCACCGGCCTGGGGCCCTGCTTCGGCGAGTATCGCCGCGCGGCCGAGATCGCGGGCTGCGCCTACGTGGAGGAGTCGGCCGGCCTCGAGCCGGCGCTCGCGGCGCGGCCGGACATCGTGGTGCTCGGGAACCCGGCCAACCCGGCGGCCACGGTCCTCGCCGCCGCCGACCTGGCGGCCGCCTGCGCCGCCCATCCGGCCACGCTCTTTGTGGTCGACGAGGCCTTCGCCGCCTTCGCGCCCGACGGCGTCAGCCTGGTAGACGGCCGGGTGCCGCCGGACAACGCGATCGTGGTGCGCTCGCTCACGAAGGAGCTCGGCCTGCCCGGGCTGCGGATGGGCTACCTGGTCGCCGCCACCGAGCGCGCGTCGCGTCTCCGGGCCATGCTGCCGGCCTGGCCGCTGTCGAGCCCGGCGCTCGCCGCCGCGACCGCCGGCTCCGCCGACCTCGACCACATCCGGGCCGGCGCCGAGGTCGGCCGACGCCACGTCGGGCTGCTGGCCGACGCGCTGACCCGGGCCGGCGCCGAGGTCTTCCCGAGCTGCGCCAACTACCTGCTCTGCCGGGCGCCGGGCCTGCACGCGTCCCTGGCCGCCAGCGGCGTGGAGGGCCGCAACTGCGCGTCGTTCGGCCTGCCGCACCACGTGCGCCTCGCCGCCCCGACCCCGGCCCAGCTCCCGCGCGTCCTGGAGGCGATCCATGGCTAGGGGTGCGGCCGAAAACCCAACCGGGTCTTTGGGCCCCAAATCTCTCGGCCAGGTTTCCGGCCGCACCCCCAGGAACCGGGCGCTGACGCTGATGCTGCAGGGCACCTCCTCGTCGGTCGGCAAGAGCTTCCTGGCGGCGGGCCTCTGCCGCCTCTACGCGCGCCGAGGGCTGCGCGTGGCTCCGTTCAAGGCCCAGAACATGGCGCTCAACTCTGCCGTCACGCCCGACGGCGCGGAGATCGGCCGCGCCCAGGCGGTCCAGGCCGAGGCGGCGGGCGTCCCGCCCGAGGCGGCGATGAACCCGATCCTGCTCAAGGCGGAGGGGGACTCGTCATGTCAGGTGGTGGTCATGGGACGGTCGGCGGGCAGCTTCTCCGCCGTCGCCTACCGGGCGCTGCGCGACACGCTCTGGCCGCAGGTCGCAGACGCGCTGGACGGCCTCCGCGGGCGGTTCGACCTCGTCGTCATCGAGGGTGCCGGGAGCCCGGCCGAGGTGAACCTGCGCGAGGGCGAGATCGTCAACATGCGCGTGGCCGCCGCCGCCGGGGCCCCGGTGCTCCTGGTGGGGGACATCGACCGGGGCGGCGTTTTCGCCGCGCTCCTCGGCACGCTCGACCTGCTCCCCGCGGCGGAGCGGCGGAGGGTTCGCGCCCTCGTCGTCAACCGCTTCCGGGGCGATCCCAGCCTGTTCGCCGACGGGGTGCGCTTCCTCCAGGAGCGGTCGTCCCGGCCCGTGCTGGGGGTCGTGCCGTGGCTCGACGCGCGGCTGCCGGCGGAGGACTCGCTGGACCTCGAGCGCCTGGCGCGGCACCGGCCGGACGCCGTCGTCGACGTCGCCGTGATCCACCTGGACCGAATCAGCAACTTCGACGAGCTGGAGCAGCTGGCCGGCGAGCCGGGTGTATCCGTGCGGCTCGTGTCCGATCCCCGACGTCTGGGTCGCCCCGACCTGGTCATCCTCCCCGGCAGCAAGACGACGGTCGCCGACCTGCGGCGGCTCCGGTCGAGTGGCCTGGCCGATGCCCTCCTCGAGGCCCACGCCGACGGCGCGGCGGTGCTCGGCATCTGCGGCGGCTACCAGATGCTCGGCCGGGAGATCCGCGACCCGGGCCACGTGGAGGGCTCGACGGGTGCCAGGGGCCTGGGCCTGCTGCCCGTCGTGACCACCTTCGAGCCCGTCAAGGTCACGTCGCGGAGGCAGGGGCGGGCGATCGGGCGCCGCGGGCTCCTGGGCTGTGCCGGCGGAGTCCCGGTGAGCGGCTACGAGATCCACATGGGCCGGGTGGCCGGCGAGGCGGCGGCCGCGCTCGCTCTCGACGGCGGGCCGGAGGGTGCGATCTCCGAGGACGGCTGGACCGTCGGCAGCAGCCTGCACGGCCTGCTCACCGGGCGAGCCTTCAGAAGGGCCGTGCTCGAGGCCCTGGCGCGCCGCAAGGGGGCCGTGCTGCCACCGGCGGCACCCGACCCCCCCGATCCGTTCGAGCGTCTGGCCGACTGCCTGCAGGAGTGCCTCGACGTGCCGCTCCTGGACCGGATCGTGGGCCTGTGACGGACCGCGGGCCGTCCGGCTCCCGCCGCCGCGGCCCCGTGTGGCACCTCGCGCGGTGAGCACCGCCCGATGACGCTCACGCTGCTGCTGGCCGGCGCCGCGGCGTTCGTCCTCGGCGTGCGTCACGGGTTCGACTGGGACCACCTCTCGGCCATCGCCGACCTGGCGGCGGCGCCCGCCCGCCAGGGCTGGCGTTCGCTCGGCCTCGCGTTCTGGTACTGCATCGGGCACGGCTCGGTGATCGTCGTGCTCGGCGCCCTGGTCGGGCTGCTCGGCGTGCGCCTGCCGGGCGGCCTCGATCGGGTGTTCGAGGTGGTGGTCGGCCTGACGCTGGTCGGGCTCGGTCTCCTGGTCCTGTGGCAGGTGGCGCGCCAGGGCCGCGACTATCGGTTCACCAGCCGCTGGCGGCTGCTGCTCGACCTGGCCCGGCGGACCTGGGCGCGCTGGCGGCGCGAGGTGGTGCCGGACCGGCTGGCCGACGGCCTCTCGCGCCGGGCGGCGTTCGGGATCGGCGTGCTGCACGGGACAGGCGCCGAGACGCCGACCCAGGTCGTCCTGTTCGCCAGCGCCGCCACTGCTGGCTCGACGGCTGGCGGCCTGGTCGTGCTGCTCGCGTTCGTGGGCGGCCTGATCGCCGCCGACGTGGGGGTCGCTCTCGTCTGGCTGTCCGGACGCGTGGGGTCGGTCCGCGTGCCGTTCGGCCACGTCGTGCTGGGGGTCCTGACCGGCGTCGCCAGCATCGGCGTCGGGTCCGCGTTCATCGCGGAGAAGTCCGCCGCCCTGCCGAGCCTGTTCGGAGGCTAGCCTTCACTGGCCCCCCTCCCCTCGCGGGAGGGGTTGGGGGGAGGGGGAATGGTCGTGAACCCCCCTCCGGCCCGCGGCCGGGCCACCTCCCCCGCAAGAGGGGAGGGGCCTATTGGCCGGGCAGCGGCGCGAACCGGGGCGGACGTCGTTCGAGGAAGCTCGCCACGCCCTCGGCCATATCCGGGCGCCGCAGCGACTCCGCCATCAGGGCATTCGACTCGGCGAGCGCCTCGTCCAGCGTGAGGTCGACGTGACGCAGGACCTGGCGCTTGATGACGCTCATCGAGGTGGGCGAGGCATTGTGGGCCAGGTCGCGGGCGTAGCTCAGCGCAGCGGACAGGAGCTCGTCGGGCGGCACCACGAAGTTGACGAGGCCCAGCTCGCGTGCCTCCTCGGCCAGGACGACGCGTCCCGAGAGCAGGAGGTCCAGGGCGCGCGCCGTGCCAACGAGCCGGGGCAGCACACACGACGTGCCGTGCTCGGCCACCAGGCCGCGGCGGGAGAAGGACGTCGTCAGCTTGGCGCCCGCCGCGGCGAAGCGGACGTCGCACATCAGCGCCAGCGAGAGCCCGATGCCGGCGCAGGCGCCGTTGATCGCGGCGACGATCGGCTTGGGGATGCCGAGCGGGAACGTCTGCGGCCGCCGGCCGCCCGGGGCGGCGCCGGCCGCGGCGACCTCCGCCAGCCCACTCATGTCCGCTCCGGGGCAGAAGCTCTTCCCGGCGCCGGTCACCACGATCGCGCGCACATCGGGGTCGGCGGCCGCGCGCTCCAGGTGGTCGAAGTACTCCTCGCCCATCTCGGGCGTCCAGGCGTTGTGCCTCTCGGGGCGGCTGAGCGTGATCGTGGCCACCCGGTCCTCGACCACGCAGCGGGTGACCACCCCTTCTCGGCCGGCGGGTTCAATCGTCATGGTGCCTCCACCATAGGGGCGAACCGCAAGTCAGGGCCACCGTTCCAGGGCGCGCATGGCCGCGTCCGCGCGGCGCCCGACCTGGTCGGCGATGGCCGGCGCATCCGAGCGGTCCGAGCCCATGGCGCCGGCCGCGTAGCGCGCGTAGACCCCTTCGAGTATGCAGGCCAGCCGCCAGTGTGCGAACGCCACGTAGTAGCCCAGGTGCGCGATGTCGCGCCCGGCCCCGGCGGCGTAGCGCTCGGCCAGCTCGGCCCGAGTGGGGAAGCCCGGCAGGGCGGTGCTCGGCCTGGCAGCCCCGCCCCCGGCCTCGGCGCCATCGGCCCAGTAGATGAGCAGGGTCCCCAGGTCGGCGAGCGGGTCCCCGAGGGTGCTCAGCTCCCAGTCGAGCACCGCCCGCACCCTGCCGTCGGGGCCCACGATGGTGTTGTCGAGCCGGTAGTCGCCGTGCGCCAGGACCACCCCCTGCTGGCCCGGCACCCGCGACGCCAGCAGCTGGTGCACCTCCTCGACGAGGGGGACGGGCCGGTGCACGCCGGCATGGACCTCCTGGGCCTGGGAATGCAGGAACTGGCCGTGCCAGCGCTTGAGCTGGCGCCCGATGTAGTCACCGCGACGCGCCAGGTCTCCCAGCCCGATGGCGTCCACGTCGAGCTCGTGGAGCGCGACGAGCACGTCGACGAGGTGCTCGCCCGCGCTTCGCCGGGAGCCCTCGTCGAGGATGCGCTCGGTCTCGGACGCGCCCCGCAGGACATACCCGTCCACGTGGCTCATCACGTAGAACGGGCTGCCGTTCACCGACTCGTCCTGGCAGAAGCCCAGCGCTTCGGGCACGGGCACCGGGCTCGACCGCAGGGCCGCGATGATCCTGTGCTCGCGACCCATGTCGTGGGCGCTGGAGAGCACGTGGCTCAGCGGCGGCCTCCGCAGCACCAGCCTGCGCCCGCCGGCGTCGGTGACCACGAAGGTGAGGTTGGACCGGCCTCCGACGACACGCGCGAACGCGAACGGCGCCTGGAGCCCATCGACGTTGGCCCCGAGCCAGGCGGCCACCCGGGAAGCGTCGATGCCGTCCACCGACGGGTGGGGCGCAGCCGGATCCGGCCGGGTGGGGCGCCCGTGGTCGTCCAAGCTCAGCCCAGCCGGGCCATGAAGCGCTGCACGTTGTCGGCATACTGGGCCAGCTCGGGGTCGGTGTCCAGGAGCTCGGCGTACTTCTCGCGCGCCGCGGCCCGCTTGTGCGGGAGGTACTCGGTCGGCCACAGCCCCTCGTGCGGCTGGTACTCCTTCAGCACGTTGCGCGCGACCGTCACCTTGTGCACCTCGTCGACGCCGTCCATGACGCTCATGTTGGGCGAGTTGGCCCACATCGCCTGCAGCGGGGTGAGGTTGGTGACACCCAGCGATCCGAATATGTGGATCGCGCGGTAGGAGACCTCGCGCAGCACCCTGGCGCACGTGAACTTGCAGGCGGCGATCTGCGTCCGCGCGGCCCGCGTACTGGAGTTGTCGATCGTCCAGGCCGTCCAGAGCACCAGCAGCCGCAGCATGTTGATGTCGGCGTAGGAGTCGGCGATGGCCTCCTGCACCATCTGGTGCTCGGCGATCACCTTGCCGTGGGCGTGCCGGCTGAGCGCCCGCTCGCACATCATGTCGAACGCCCTCTTGCACTGGGCGATCCCGCGCATCGCGTGGTGGATTCGGCCGCCGCCCAGCCGACGCTGGGCGAGCACCCTGGCGCCGTCCTCGGGGCCGAGCAGGTGGTCGAGGGGCACCCGGACGTCGTGGTAGCGGATGTGGGAATGGGCCATAGGGCTGTCGTCGAGGAACTCGATGCCGGGGGTCTGGCGAGGCACGACGAAGATCCCGTTGGTGCACATCACGAGCAGGATGTCGGCGTTGCGTCCGGCGCTCGTGAACCACTTCTCGCCGTTGATGACCCACTCGTCTCCGTCGCGCACGGCACACGTCCGGAACTGGGTCGGGTCGGAGCCGCCCTCGGGCTCGGTCATCGAGTACGCGGACCAGATCTCCTGGTTCATCAGCGGGTAGAGCCAGCGCCGCTTCTGCTCCTCGGTCCCGTACGCGGCGAGGAGCTCCATGTTGCCCGTGTCCGGCGCGGCGGTGCCGAAGATCGCCGGCGCCATCGCATAGCGACCGAGGATCTCGTTGAGCAGCGCGAGCTTCAGCTGCCCGAAGCCGGGGCCTCCCAGCTCCCGGTCCAGGAAGAGGGCCCACAGCCCCCGGTCCTTGACCTGCCGCTGGAGCGGCTCCACGAGACGGCGCACCTTCGGGTTGCGCGACCGCACGGCCCCCGGGAAGACGAGCTCGAGAGGCTCGATCTCCTCTCGGCAGAAGCGCTCCACCCAGTCCAGCTGCTCCTGGAACTCGGGCTCGGTCGAGAAATCCCAGGCCATGGCCTCCCACTCCCCTTTCTAGTGCGATCGCATCAGATCCAGATGCAAAGAGATGATACGCTGCCTGCGGGAGGTTCACCCCACTGGAGCGCTCGCACGAGACGACCCGGGGTCGTCTCATCCATGCCGCAGAACAGCTCTTCGCCGCTCGGGGGCTCGACGCCGTCAGCCTCCGCGAGATCAACCGCGCCTCGGGAGCGAGGAACGCCATCGCCGTGCAGTACCACTTCGAGGATCGTGCCGGCGTGGTCCGTGCGGTGGTCCAGAAGCACCGGCCCGACATCGAGGCCAGGCGCCACGCCATGCTCGACCAGTACGAGGCGGACGCGACGCCCGACCTGCGCCGCCTCGCCGCGGCGCTGGTCCGCCCGTGGGCCGCCAAGCTCGCTGACGCCGACGGCGGCCCCGAGTACCTGCAGATCCAGGCGGAGCTCCTGAACCGCCCGCGGCCGCCGGTCGAGGCGACCGTCGCAGGCAACCCCCAGGACAGCATCCACCGCTGGCGGTCGCTGGTGGAGCCCCTCCTGGGCGAGGACGCCACCCGGCTGCACCGGCGCTTCACGGCCATGCGCCTCGCCGCAGGCGAGCTGGGGCGCCGGGCGAGCACCGCGCCGCACACCGACGACCGGCTCTTCGTGAGCCATCTCATCGACCTCGTCGCCGCCATCCTGGCGGCGCCGGTGTCCGAGGAGACGCTGAGGCTCGCCGCGGACCGCGACACGCGCGCTTCCGGGCGCAGGTCGCGGGACAGGGGGCGCGTGGCCTGAGCAGGCAGTCCCCCCCAACCCCTCCCGCGAGGGGAGGCGGGCCATCCTGTTCACAGCGATTCGAGCGAGCTGGCGACCTCTTCAGCCAGGTTGCAGAGCCGGTCCAGCGGAAGCTCCGAGAGGTGGCAGCGACCGTAGAGCCGGCCCGTGGCAGTGGCGGCGATCGCCGCCCTGGCGCCGTTCTTGGTGAGCGTCCGCCCTTCGGCGGCCATCGCCCCGATCAGCGCCTCGCGCCATGCGCTCCCCAGCGTGGCCGCGGGGCGGTCCAACAGCCGGTGGAGCGTCCGGCCCACGCGGTCCTCGGGCTCGGCGTCGAGCCGGTCGGCGACCACCAGCGAGGGCTCACCTGGCACGTGGGCGGCGCGATAGCGGACGCCGACCAGCGCCGCCAGCGGGCCGCCGAGGAGCTCAGCCGCGACCTCCGCGCTCACCACCGCGACCAGGCGCCGCGCGGCCGCGGTCAGGAGCAGCCGGGGCAGGTAGCCGCCGAAGTGGGGGTGCAGGTCGACCGCCACGACTCCCCCGTGGGGAGGCCCGGTGAACGGTGGCCGCCCACCCCGCGCCCGGACGTCCTCGAGGTAGCGGGCGAGGGCAAGCGTCTCGCACCGGGCCGCGAGGTCGGGCAGCCAGCGCTCTCCGACCAGCAGGGGCCGGTCCTCGCCGGTGGCCCGCCGCACGCGCTCGACCAGGGGCTGGGGCAGGGGCTCCAGCCGCGAGGTCTCGGCGCTCTCGCCCTGCGAGTAGATGCGGGGATCGACAGGACGTGCGCGTGCCAGCGCCGCCCAGGTCCGCCGCGTCGGCCGGCAGACGTAGAGGGAGCTGGCGGCGCCCAGCGCCTCGGCGCCCGCATAGCGGTTGAACCCCGGCAGGATCGCCTCCGCCAGCAGATGCAGGCGGTGGTACTCCGCCTGCGCCTTCAGGCCCAGAGCCGGCTGCCGCTCTCCGTAGCCGTAGCAGAAGACGGCGCGGCTGGCGTCCCGCCGGCGCAGGGCGGCGAGACCGCGGACCAGGAACAGGTGGGCGCCGGCCGGCGTGTACGGCGGGTCGGTGAAGAGCAGGTCGCAGGCCTCGCGGACGCTGGGCGGCACCTCGACGCGGAGGTCGGCGAAGAGCGGGCGCACCCGCCAGCCGCGCTCCTCCGCCACGCGTCCGATGTAGCCGAGGAGGCGCTCGTCCACGTCCACCGCCGCGATCTCCGCCGCCGGGCAGAGCTGGGCCAGGGCGAGCGAGGTCAGGTCGTGGTCACCCAGGCAGAGCACCGAGGCGCCGGCCAGGTCGAACGTCTCGGCCAGGAAGTGGGCGCGCCTGACGGCGGTGGCGGGCGTGGCCGGCACGTGGTCCAGCCCCCGGTCGCTGGGCGGCAGCCCCCGCATGAGGTCCGCCATCGTGCGCTCCACGTCCTGGGGCGCCGTCGCGGTGCACGCAGGCGGGGTCCATTCGGCGAGCACGGCGGCGCGCTCCTGGTCCCGGACACGGAGGCGGCCACCCTGCTGCTCGATCCAGGGATCCAGGGCCGCCGCCAGCCGTTCGACGGTGCGCCGGGACACGCCGTGGTCGCGCACCAGGTCGCCGATCGTGTGCCACCGGCCGGCGGCCAGCGCCAGCACGACCGGCCGGATGCGGGCCGCCACCACGCCCCACTCCTCCAGCAGGTCGCGCGTCACACCCTGCAGATCGCCGGCGGCCGCCCCGGTCGTGTCCATCCGCCAATGATGCAGAAGGTCGCCAGCCCCCCCCGGCGGCGGTGCGGCCAGAGGGTCAGGGCGCCTGCCTGATCTCGACCCTGTCGCGCACGAGGGCGGCGTAGCGGTAGGCGAAATGGACGAACTTGCCGTAGGGCATCGTCAGGAAGAGCGCGGCGACCAGGCCCAGATGAACGACCAGGAGGGCGCCGGCGGCAGCGGTCGACCGCAGCACGAGCGTCAGCATCCCGCTGACGGAGACCAGGTTCAGCGTGACCAGGAAGCTGTAGTCCCTGGCGATCATCAGCGTGGACGCGGGCAGCGGGTCGCTCCGCCATTTCATGGCGCCGAGACCGGCGGTGCCGCCGATCATCGCCAGCCCGCCGGCGCCGCCGAGCACGACCGGGGGGCTGAGGACCGGGAAGGGCGGCTGGAGCCCCAGGAGATCCTGCATGACGGCCGCCGCCACGGTCGCCGCGAAGGCCAGGACGAAGCCGTAGAACGTGAGCGCGTGCAGCCACCGGCGGACATGGGACGGCGCCGAGTCCGGGTAGTAGCAGCCGTCGCCTCCTCCCCTCAGGTATTCGAGGCCCAGCGCGGACCGCCCGGCCCGGAGCAGAGCGCCGGCGTCGACGACCGCGACCACCGAGCCGCCGGTCGCGCGAACGAACCTGGCCACCGCCGCGGCGATGGCGACCGCGGCCCAGACGCCGAGCAGCAGGAACGGAGTCAGCATGGCAGCGTAGGGAAGGAGGCGGTAGAGGGAGCCGGGACC
>DATFRD010000392.1:0-3272 GCA_035263645.1 Candidatus Dormiibacterota bacterium
CCAGGGCAGTCGCGAACGCGGCGGCCAGCGCCGCGGTGGCCGCGGCGGCCCCCGGCAGCCGGGTCATGACGGCTGCCGACACGCAGACGAAGGAGACCGCGAAGGCGAGGCCCACCGGCAGCGTGAGCACCTGGAGCCCGCCGAGGTCGATGGTCGGGCTCTGGGCCTCGGCGGGCTGGAAGATCACGACCAGGCCGCGGAGCAGGTTGGACAGCGCGAACAGGGTGACGACGGTGACCGGCGCCCAGCCGCGGGCACCGACGGGGCGGGTCCGGGCGTCCTCGGCCGCCAGCACGTACACCAGCCCCAGGACGCCGATCACGCCGCCCACCAGGCCCATCACGTGGAAAGGCGCCCACAGCGTCACGTCCAGCCCGTACAGCTCGTGCCAGTAGTTGTCGAGCGGGGCCGCCACCAGGAGCACCAGCATCCCGCAGCCGGCCACGAAGAACCCGAGCGGGGCGTGGAAGAGGCCAAGCAGGGATACGGTGGAGCGGCGGTCGGCGGTCGCCGGCCGGCCGCGGTGCTGCCAGGTGCCGGCCAGGACGGCGGCCAGGCAGGTGAGCCCGGCCCCGGCAACCCCGCTGTAGAGCAGGACGTGGGGCGGGGTCAGGAAGGAGTCCCGGCCGATGAACGTGTGCCACGCGATGTCCCAGGCGAGGCCGGCCGAGGCCTGGGAGAGCCAGTAGAGCAGGAGGCCGGCGAGCGCGAGGCGCAGCCGGCGCTCCCCGGACGCGGCTGCGGGCCGGGGTCGCGACGCGGCGATGGACGGCGGGATTCCCGAGCTGGCCATGTCCACGTGGCGGCTCCCGGCCGGGGTCGTTCGTGCCCGCGGAGGCGCCGGACTCGAT
Organism: Candidatus Dormiibacterota bacterium; assembly: GCA_035263645.1. Taxonomy (GTDB): domain Bacteria; phylum Chloroflexota; class Dormibacteria; order Dormibacterales; family Dormibacteraceae; genus CF-161. The sequence goes on from DATFRD010000392.1 coordinate 852, forward strand.
GCTACCTGGCGGGCCCCGCTCCAGCCGTGGCGATCACCGCCTCCGCCCCTGGCGGGCCACCTCTCCCCGCAAGGGGGGAGGGACTTTCAGCCGATCGCCACCAGCGGCTGGTTCGGCGTGACGACCTCGCCCTCCTTGACGTAGATCTCCAGCACCCGCCCGGGCTGGGTGGCGACGATGTCGTTCTGCATCTTCATCGCCTCGAGCACCGCCACGACGTCGCCCAGCTTGATCTGGTCGCCCACCTTGACGGGGACCTTCACGATCAGGCCCTGCATCGGCGCCGCGATCGCGCCGTCCCGCGGCCGTCGCGCGGCCGGCGCCGGCGCCGCCGGCGGTGCGGCCGCCGCACCGGCCGGCAGGACGGCCACCCCGACCCCGGCCACCCGCACGCGGAAGACCTCGCCCTCCACCTCGACCTCGAACTCGCCGGCCACGGGCGCCGGAGCGGGCTCCGGGGGCTCCGGAGGCTCCGGCGGGGCCGGTGCGGTCGAGCCGTCGGCCGCCACCGCCCCCTCGCCCTGCTCGGTCGTGAGGACCTGGGTCTCGGCTTCGGGATCCTCGGCCGGCGCCGCGGGGCGCAGCCGCGCCTGCAGCAGCTCCGCGGCGGCCGCCGGGAACAGCAGGTAGGTGAGGACGTCCTCGTCGGAGGCCCCCAGGCCCCGCTTCTGGAGCTGAACGCGGGCCGTGTCCACCTGCGGCTCCAGCAGGTCGGCGGGTCGCAGGGTGATCGGCTCGTCCTGGCCCAGCACCAGGCGCCGGACCTCGGCGTCGGCCGGGCTGGGGGGCATGCCGTACAGGCCCTGCAGGTAGTCCTTCAGCTCCTGGGACACCGTCGCGTACCGATCGCCGCCGAGGACGTTGTAGACCGCCTGGCTGGCGACGACCTGGCGCACGGGCGCGACCAGCGGCGGGAAGCCCAGCTCCTCGCGCACCCTCGGCACCTCGTCCAGCGCCTCGCGCAGGCGCTCCAGCGCGCCGTGCTGGTCGAGCTGCCGGTGGATGTCCTCCAGCATGAAGGAGGGCATCTGGTAGCGGAGGACCTCGGAGTCGACGCGGTCCGCGCCCGGCGACACGTCGTCTCTGTGCCGGCGGCGCAGCTCCTCCAGCTCGAGCTTGATCTCGACCAGCCGCCCCAGGTCCAGCCCGGTGTCGCGCTCTCCGCCGGCCAGGGCGGCGACCACGCTCTCCGTCGCCGGCTGCGACGCGCCCCAGGCCAGGGGCGACATCGCGGTGTCCAGCACGGCCGCCCCCGCCTCGGCCGCGGCCAGGTAGGCCATCGGCGCCATCCCGGTGCTGCAGTGCGAGTGCACCACGACCGGAAGGTCCACCGCCTCGGTCAGCGCCGCCACCAGCGCGCGCGCCGCCCGCGGGCTGAGCAGGCCGGACGTGTCCTTCACCACCACCGCGTCGACGCCCAGGTCGGCGAGGCCGCGGGCCAGCGCCAGCCAGCGCGGGATGTCGTGCACCGGGCTGAGCGCATAGCACATGGCGCCCTGGACGCGGCGTCCCACCCGCTGCGCCGCCCGGATCGCGACCTCCATGTTGCGGAGATCGTTGAGCGGGTCGAAGACGCGGAAGACGTCGACGCCGCACCTGGCCGCGGTCGCGACGAAGAGCTCGACCGCGTCGTCCGCGTAGTTCCGGTGGCCGACCAGGTTCTGCCCGCGCAGCAGGGCCTGGATCGGCGTGTTCGGCGCCGCGCTGCGGAGGCCGCGGAGGTACTGCCAGGGGTCCTCGCCCCGCTGCAGGTAGGTCTCGAAGGTGGCGCCCCCGAACGCCTCCAGGGAGAACAGGCCCAGCGCGTCGAGCTTGCGGGCGACGGGGAAGATCTCGTCGCCGCGCAGCCGGCCCCCCAGCAGGGACTGGTTGCCGTCGCGGAACGTCGTGTCGGTCAGCCGCAGACGCGGGCGGGGTTCGCTAGCGATTGGCCAGTGCCTTCCTTCTCTGCAGGTGCCGCTCCGCCACGTCCGCGTCGCCGGTGCCCAGGATGCGCGCAGCGAACCAGGCCGCGTTCCTGGCCCCGGCCTCGCCGATGGCCATGGTGGCGACCGGGATGCCGGCCGGCATCTGGACGATCGAGTACAGCGAGTCCACGCCGCCCAGGTGCTGCGTCGGGACCGGCACCCCGATCACCGGCAGGTCGGTCCAGGCGGCCACGACGCCCGGCAGATGGGCCGCGCCGCCGGCCGCCGCGATCACGACGCGCAGCCCGCGCTCGCGCGCCGTGCTGGCCCACTCCATCACGCCGGCGGGGTCGCGGTGGGCCGAGCACACCTTCAGCTCCGCCTCGATGCCCAGCTCCCGGAGCTGCTCCAGGCAGCGCTCCATCAGCGGGAGGTCGGACGTCGAACCGAGGATCACCCCGACGTCAGCGCCCATGCCCGCCCCAGAGGAGGAAAGGATCCGGCCGGAGCGTGA
>DATFRD010000393.1:0-12570 GCA_035263645.1 Candidatus Dormiibacterota bacterium
CCGCGGCGTCGCCCGCGCGACGAGCAGCGGCAGCCGAGCGGGAGCGAGGCGCCGGGCGCCGGCGACGTCCGGCCGCACGGAGCCCCCACGGCGTAGGGCCGCGGCCAGGTTTCCGGCCGCACCCCCTTAGGGCCACGGCCAGGTTTCCGGCCGCAGCCCTCGGCTGCAGCCGAGTTGCCGGCCGCGCCGGGACCCCACGGGAGCCGGGAGCTCGCGCCCCGGGCTGCTACAGTGGACTCGCTTCGGCCTCAGCCATGCAGAGCGTTAGAGCCAGGCCAGCCCCGGAGACGTTCGTGTACCGGCCGGTCCACGGCGTGCCCAGGTGGGTCTTCGCCGCCGTCGGCTATACGGCGCTCCTCGTCGCCTGGGCGATGACGAACCCGCTCGGGGCCGCGCCCGACGAGCAGGCCCACGCCGTCCGGGCGGCCGCGGCCGCGGTCGGGCAGTGGGACGGGCAGCCGGCCGCCCCGTTCGTCCGGACGCCGGGCCTGAGCACCGCCCAGGCGGACCGGCTCAACCAGAGCTCCGGCTCGTTCACGTTCCCGGCCGGGCTGGCGCCGGTGCCGGCCTGCTTCCAGGGCTCGGCCGGGCCGGCCAGGACCTGCCCGACCGCCCACGGCCCCCTCGGGGTCGGGGGCACGGTCACCCTCCCCAGCTACGCCGGCGCGGCGCCGGCCACCGCGTACATCGTGGCCGGCATGGCCGAGCGGCTGCCCCAGGGCCTGGTGGCGCCGGAGTACCTGGGCCGGCTGGCTCTTGCGCTCGCCTGCGCGCTCCTGCTGGCGGGGGCCGCCTGGGCCTGCGCGGGTCGGGGAGGGCTCTGGCCGATGAGCGGGCTGGCGCTGGCCACCACCCCGATGGTCCTGTTCCTGGGCTCGGAGCTGTCGCCCTCGGGCGTTGCGATCTGCGCCTCCATCTGCTTCGCCGCCGGGGTCCTGGCCTTCTGGCTCGCCCCGCCGCGGCGTGGCCTGGTCCCGCTGATCGTCGTCTCGGCCGGCGTGCTGCTCGCGACCAAGCCCGCGTTCGGCGCCGTCACGATCGCTGCCATCAGCCTGGCAGCGCTGCCACTCGTGCAGGCAGCCCGTCTGCTCCGCCCAGCGGCGATGCTGGGGCTGCTGCTGGTCGCCGCCGGCCTGGCGGGCGTCGGGACCCTCGCCCGCGATCAGCTGCCGGCGGCCGGCCCGGTGAACGCAGTAGACGCGATCCCGCTGGTGGTCCGCATGGCGCCTGAGCTGGCGCGGCAGGCGGTGGGCGCGTTCGGCTCCGGCGACGTGGGCCTGCCCCCCCTGGTCACCGACGCCTGGGAGGCGCTGGTCGGGCTGATGCTCGGCGCGGCGCTCCTCGTCGCGCGCTGGCGGGACCGGCTGGCGCTCGTCGCTGCCGTGGCCGCGATCCTGTTCGTCGGCGCGGCCGAGCTCGCGCTGCTGCTCGACCCGGTCGGCTGGTCCCTGGAGGGCCGGCACCTGCTGGCGCTGGCCGCGGTGGTCCCGCTGCTCTCCGGGTTCCTCCTCCAGGACGCGGGCCTCCGGCCCCGCGCCGACGCGTTCGTGGTCGGCCTGCTGGTGGCGGGGCTGCAGTTCGCAGCCTTCTGGGAGAACGCCCGCCGCTACGCGGTGGGCCAGAACGGTCCGCTCGACTTCGTGGGGTCCGCCCAGTGGGCTCCACCGGGCGGCTGGACGCGCTGGCTGGTAGCCGCCGGGGCGGGCTGCGTGATGCTGGCGCTCGCGCTCGTGCCGCTCACAGGGGCCGAGCGGGAGGACTCGCAGCAGACCGGCGGCATCGTGCTGAACCCGGACCTGGTGTCGATCAGCCGCTGACGGCCCCGTTTCGACGGGCTTCCCCGTTTGGCTAGAATGCCGGCGTGCCCCGCGGCCCGCAGCACGACGACTGGATGGCACCGGGGGTGTCGTGACGGTCGCGGACGCCGGCGTCCTCTCGGTGATGATGCCCGTCTACAACGAGGCGCGCACGGTCGAGATCATGCTCGGCCACGTCCTGGCTCGTCCGGAGGTCAGGGACGTGGTCGTGGTGGACGACGGCTCCACCGACGGCAGCTGGGACGCGATCTGTCGCGTCGCCGCCCGTGACCCGCGGGTCCGCGCGCTTCGGCAGCCGCGGAACCTCGGCAAGGGGGCGGCGCTGCGGCTGGCCGTCGAGCACCTCACGGCCCCGATCGCGCTGGTGCAGGACGCCGACCTCGAGTACGACCCCAACGACTATCCGGTGCTGCTCAGGCCGCTGCTGTCTGGACGGGCCGACGCGGTGAACGGCGTCCGCGGCTTCGGCGCCCACACGGCGTATAGCTACTGGTTCGTCAAGGGCAACCACGCGCTGACCACGACGGCGAACATCATGTTCAACTGCTACCTCAGCGACCTGCTGAGCGGGTACAAGGTGCTGCGCACCGACCTGTGGCGGCGGCTCAACCTGCAGAGCCGCGGCTTCGAGGTCGAGACGGAGGTGGTGGCCAAGGTCGTGCGGCTGGGCTATCGCTTCCACGAGGTGCCCATCACCTACATCACGCGGTCGCGGGCGGAGGGCAAGAAGATCCGGGCCCGCGACGGCCTGCGCATCATGGCCACGCTCGCCCGCGTGCGCCTCGGCCGGCCGCAGCGGCTGTTCGGCGCCCGGTATGACGGCGAGTACCATCGCGGCCGGCAGCAGCAGCTGGCGGGCAGCCATCCCCTGATGGGGGAGGCGGCGGCGGTGGCCGAGCCCGAGCCGCCGGAACCGCGGACGGCGTGAACGTCTCGCGGCACGGGCCCCGGGCCGCCTCATCGCGGCGATCCGGCCGCAACTCCTAGTTGAGGACGGGCAGTGCCCGCTTCAGCGCCCGCTTGACCGGCGTCGGCAGCACGAATGCGGCCGCATGGCGCGCCGGGTGACGGCCGCGACGGAGGATGGCCAGCGTCGCGACAACGGTCTCCAGCCGGTACCCGGACCAGCCCAGGAAGGCTTCGACCGCCGGCTGGACGTCGAACAGGCCGTGGTCGTGAACGGCGATCCAGGCCGGGCGGCGCATCAGTCGGTGCAGCATCCGGAAGTCGCGATCGACCGACTCGCGATCGTGCTTCCCGTCCAGAAAGCACCCGTCGAAGGTCCGCGCGTTCAGCTTCGGCAGGACCTGCTCGAAGCGCCCCACATGCGTCACCACGCGCCGGTCCGCGCCGTACCGCTCCAGGTTCGAGAGGTACCCGGACAGGGTGTCCAGGAACCCGGACTGCTCGTCCCCGTGGTGCCAGTCGACGGAATGGACCTCCACAGCGGTCTGAGCCAGCACGATCGTCGAGTAGCCGAGCCACGCTCCGCACTCCAGCACGACCTGGCCGCGCGCGAGCTCCTGCAGCGCCTCCGCCTCGGCCGGCTTCAGGGAGGTGTGGATGTCGGTGGGCAGCATGGGAGACCGTAGGCTATCACGCACGCCCCGGCGAGCCCCGGCCGCCGCGGCTCAGGTTCGCTCGTCGCCCCGGCGCAGGGGGTGGGACAGCGCGAGCTGCTGGTGCCGGGCCTGGTGGTAGGCCCGGTCCCACTCGGGTCCGAACAGACGGCGATCCGACGCCAGCCGGAGACGGACCAGCGTGCCCAGCGCCAGCAGCCCGTCCATCCAGGTCAGCTTCTTGCCCTCCTCGCGCCCCCTCGCGTAGTAGCGGATGGGCACCTCGTGGATCCGGTAGCCGAGGCGCAGGACGCGAGCGGTGATGTCGGGCTCGATGTCGAAGCGGCGGCCCTGCAGATTCAGCCGCTGCCACAGCTCCGAGCGCAGCACCTTGTAGCCCGTCTCCATGTCGGAGATGTAAGCGTTGAAGAGGACGTTGGAGGCCAGCGTCACGGCCCGGTTGCCGACGACGAACCAGTAGCTGTACGCGGTGTGTCCCCCGAACCCCCGGACCCCGTACACGACGTCGGCGCGGTCCTCGAGCAGCGGCTCCAGCAGCGCCGGATAGTCCCGCGGGTCGTACTCCAGATCGGCGTCCTGGACAAGCGCGAACGGCCTGCGGACGTGGGCGATCGCACAGCGCAGAGCGGCCCCCTTGCCCGCGTTTGCCGGCTGACGGAACGGGCGCACCCGTGCGTCCTCGGCCGCCACTCTGCTGAGGATCTCCCAGGTCCGGTCGGAGGAGCCGTCGTCGACGGCCACCACCTCACCCACCTCGGGTCGCGACAGCACGTGGCCGAGGATGGTGCCGAGCGTGCGCTCCTCGTTGTAGATCGGCATCATCACGCTCAGGACACCGGCGGTGCTGGCCGTCATGACCAGGACCAACGGTAGCAGTTGCCCGGCGCGCGGCCAATCCCCCGGAGAAAGTCCCTCGGCCGATCGGCCGGGTCAGTCGAACAGGGTCATCTGCACGTCCGGCCGCGGGTGCTGCAGGCCCGACAGGCCGACCCCGATCAGCCGCACGGGCGTCGCGCGCACGTGCGACCGCTCCAGCGCGGCGCAGGCCGCACGGAAGATCACGTCGCTGTCGTCGGTCGGGCTGGTCCGGCTGACCTGCCTGCTCACGAGGCGGAAGTCGGGCAGCTTCAGCTTGACCGACACCGTGCGCGCCCGGACGCCGTCCGCCACGAGCCGCTCGGTCACCCGGTCCACCAGGTGCCGCAGCGCCTCCTCCAGGAACGCGTGGTCGGTGACGTCGGATTCGAACGTCGTCTCCGCGCTGATCGTCCTGGCCGGGCGGGAGCCCTCGACCGGCGAGCGGTCGCGGCCCTCCGCCAGCCGCTGGAGCAGCGCGCCGCCGGTGCCGAGGACCTGGATCAGCCGCTGGGTCTCCTGCTTGGCCAGGTCGCCGACCGTGCTGATGCCCATCAGGCGCATCCGCTCCTCCGTCTTCGGCCCCAGGCCGGGGATGACCCCGATGGGAAGCGGGGCGAGGAAGTCCGCTTCCGTGCCCGGCTGGACGAGCACCAGGCCGTCGGGCTTGCGGCTGCCCGAGGCGATCTTGGCCACCAGCTTGCTCGTAGCCACGCCCACGCTGGCGGTCAGCCCGACCTCGGTGTGGATCGTGTACTTGATGCGCCGCGCCACGTCGTCCGGCGAGGAGGTGCCGTGCCGCGTGCGGGGGGTGACGTCCAGGTAGGCCTCGTCCAGGGCGACCGGCTCGACCTTCTCGGGCGACGCGAAGCGGCGGAAGATCGCGTGCACCTGGCGGCTGGACTCCCGGTACCGGGCCTGCACCGGCGCGACGACGACCAGCTGCGGGCAGCGCTCCAGCGCCTCGTGCAGAGGCATGGCCGAGCGCACGCCGAAGGCGCGAGCCTCGTACGAGGCACCCATCACCACCGCCCGCCGGGACCGGCCGGCCACCGCTACCGGCTTGCCTCGCAGGGTCGGGTCGTCCCGCTGGTGGACGGAGGTGTAGAACGCGTCCAGGTCGACGTGGAGGATGGTCCTCGGCCAGTGCTCCAGGCGCCGCATGCCTGGCCCGCAGTTTGCCACAAGGCCGTCGCGCGGACGAGCCCGCTGCTCCAGGCGGCCCACGATGTTGTGGATGGATGCTCACGCGGACGCATCACCTCGCCCACCACCGACCGACTCGGCTGAGCGCGAGATCAGAGGAGGGCGGGGGCTCCGGCGGCGCGCCGCAGCGCCGCCAGCAGGTGCCGCTCGACGGTCTCGGCGGCGGCGTCCCAGGTGCGTGTGAGGGCGTGCTGCCGCGCTCGGCGTCCGAGCGCGCGGGCGGCGGCCGGGTCCTCCAGCACCCCGCGCAGCGCCGCTGCGAGCCCGCCCGGCGACGGCGGCGCCAGGACCCCGGTGACGCCGTCCTCGAACGTGCCCTCCGCACTTGGCACGCGCAGGTCGACGACCGGTGCGGCGCACAGCGCCGCCTCCAGAGGCACGAGCGACGGGTTGGTCGCGGACAGCACCAGCACCGCGTCGGCGCCGGCGTAGAGCCGCCGCAGCTCGGCGGGCGGGAGCACGCCGAGCCAGCGGGCCCGGTACGGCGTCGGGAACGGCCGGATCCCGGCCCCCACCATCGAGACCGTCAGGCGCCCCGGGCCGAGGGCGAGGTCGAGCAGCCGGAGTGCCTCGCAGCCGAGCTCGAAGCAGCGCCGGGCCGTGAACGGGCGGGCGTAGAACACCACGTGCTGTCCGGCCTCCGGCCGGGGCTCCTCGCTCGGGTAGTACGCGACCTGGTCGGCGCCGAGGTGGAACACGTCGGCGGCGACGCCGATGCCCTGGAGCCGCGCCGCCAGCCAGGGACCGGCGGCGATGTGGGCATGACCGAGGCGGTAGCTGTTCTCGGCCAGGATCTGCTCGGCGCCCCGCGGATAGAAGTCCGGCTCCCAGTCCTGGACCACGTACGCCCGGAGCGCGCACCGGACGTCCGCGGTGATGGCGTAGGCAGTCTGCCAGGAGCTGGCCAGGACGACGTCGACGTCGGTGTGCTCGTCCGTGTCCCAGACGACGGGCGCGTCGGCGCCGAACTGCTCCCGGACGAACCGGCGCATCTCCCCGCGGGTCCTGGCCACGTGCTCGCCGTGCAGCACGGCCACCTCGCTGTCGTGGCCGCGCTGGCCGAGGAGGTGGACCAGCCGGAACAGGGTCTGGTGGCCCCCGGAGCCGCGGCCGGGCTCCGGGACGTACCAGCGCAGGCGCAGGTGCTCGGAGGCCTGCCAGCGCAGGTGCGGGCGCGGCACGGTGTCGGGCTGGTACGGATCCGGGACCGAGAACGGAGCCAGCGCCTCGATGCGGTCCGCGGCCTGGTCGCGGCGGACGTCCACCGACCGGGCCACCTTCCGTGCCGCCATCGCCAGCATGGTGACGACGCCGCGCGTGCGCGCCGTGATGACGGCCTTGCGGAGCAGCCTCACCTGCCGCTCGCGTCTCCCCGCCGCTGCAGCGAGAGGCGGCGCCGCATCGCGCGCGGCAGCCGGGGGTAGTTCGCGCCCAGGTAGGCGCCGGCGGCCCTGGCCGCGTTGTCGACCACGGCCCGGAGCTGCAGGTCGACCCCGTGGCGGTTCCGGCGCAGGTATGCCACGTCGTCCCGGCAGGAGCGCACGAACCACCTGGCCACGTCCCGCAGCCGGCGCATCGCGACCGGGCTGTCCAGGTCGCGGTAGCTGGCGTGCTGGTCGTACCAGTTGCGCACCCACTGCGCAGGCCGGTAGGAGTGCGAGTGGGCCACGACCGCGTTCGGCACGTAGGCCTTCGCATAGCCGAGCCGCATGATCATCTTGGCCCAGTGCTGGTCCTCGGCCATGTCCACGATGGGCAGGGGGTGCTGCTCCCAGACCGAGCGGCGGAGGGCGCTGTTGTTGTCCGAGAAGAAGTCGTACATCCACTCCAGCCGCCGGTGCTCGTCCTCGTGCTCGCGGTCCAGGCGGAACACCCGTACGTCGGGCCCGAAGCTGGCGAAGTGGAGGTCCATCTTCCAGGCGTCGACGGGCCCTGCGTCAGCATGCGCGACGTGACGGCCGAAGCAGCCGGCCACGTCGGGCGCGACGTCGAACGGACCGACCAGGTTGGCCAGCCAGCACTCGTCGCAGGGAAAGGCGTCCGCGGTGAGAAACACGATGAACTCGCCCTGGCTCCGGCGGGCGCCCAGGTTCCGGGTGCCGCCGTGGTTGAACTCGTGCGGCGGTATGCGGATCACCTGCACCGGGTAGCCGGCCAGCACCTCCAGGGTGCCGTCGGTGCTCCCCGAGTCGATCACCACCACCTCGAATCCCTCCGGGTAGCGCTGGGCGTAGACCGCGTCGAGGCACCTCCGGATGTTCCGCACCTCGTTCTTCGCCGGGATGACGACGGACGCCCGCGGTCCGGTCACGGGAACAGCGCCCGGAGGCCGAACGCCTCGACCAGCTCGTCCTGGCAGACCTTCAGCTCCGGGTGCGGGAAGCTCGGCCTGAAGGTGTCCCCGAAGAGCTCGACCACCGAGTCGTCCGACCGGCGCCGGGCTCGCTGCACCGCGTCCCGCCGGGCAAGCAGCTCGCCGGACCCGCGGACCACCGCCTCGATCGCGGCGATCCGGCTGTAGCCGACGCGATTCATGGCGTCGTATCCGTCCTGGAGACCGGCGCGGTTGCCGAAGCGCCGACCGAGCACCCGGTAGGCCGCATAGAGCGGGCCGTCGACCGGGCCCCGCTCGCGCAGGAGCGTCCGAGCCCTCGACAGCGCCGACGCCGAGGGCCGTGCCCTGGCCGGATGCGGGGTGCCGGGAGGCTGCGGGCCGGTCTTCTCGAAGAAGAAGGCGTCGGGGTCGATTGCGGAGTCGAGCTGCGCCCGCTTGACGCAAAGGGCGAGGGCGACCGGGAGGACCCGGGCCAGGCGAGGCTCCGCGTAGTTCTTGATCACCGAGCGCAGGCCGTTGCGCTCGTTCCAGGCCAGTCGCTGGAAGCCGGGCACCAGCGTGGCGTTGGTCGCGGAGTGCTCGTGGTGCACGATGCTGCCCGGCGCGTAGACGACCTCGTGGCCCAGGACGTTCAGGCGCCAGCCCAGGTCCAGGTCCTCGAAGTACGCGTGGTACGTCTCGTCGAATCCGCCTGCCTCCAGGAACACGTCCCGGCGGCAGAGCATCGCGCCCCCGCAGGCGGCGATCACCGGCCGTTCCTCACCGCAGAACGAGGACGGCTCGTCGAAGTGCGGGTGGAAGCCGTGGCCGTAGAAGTTCATCGTGGCGCCGACGTAGTCGATGCGTCGGCCGCCGTCCTTCAGCATCCGCGAGCCGACGCAGGCCGCCCGGTGCCGGCAGGCGGCCGCGTAGGCCTCGGACAACCAGGCCGGCTCGGGCACCGTGTCGTTGTTGAGGAGGGCCACCCATTCCGAGTCGGCTGCGGCGATGGCCTCGTTGTAGGCGCGGGCGAACCCCAGGTTCTTGCGGTTCGCGTGCACGGTCACCGTGGGGAAGAGGCGGCGCACCTCGTCGGCCGAACCGTCCGTGGACCCGTTGTCGATGCAGACGACCCTGGGCCGGACCCCCGCGGGCTCGAGCCGCTCGCAGGCGCGGAGGCATCGGGCGAGCAGGTCCTTCCGATTGTGGTTAAGGACCAGGACGCTGATCGCGGCTGGCATCGGCTCTCTCGGCCGGCTGCTCGCCGGCCCACCGGTGGTGCACGTAGCAGACGCCTTCGTAGTCGTCCCACTGGGCGACCTGGAAGTCGCAGACGTGGTCCTGGTACTCGTGAACGGTTGCCCGGGTCTTCCCGAAAAGGCCCACCAGGAGGTGGTAAGTACCGCGCTGCAGCGGCAGGTCACTGCAGGTCAGCTCGAAGCTGTCTCCGGTCCGCTGCGTCAGCTCCGCGTCGAACGTGCTGGTCGAGAAGCACTGCAGCCCGTCGCTGCGAAAGATACCCACGCTCGCGTTCAGCTCGGCGCCGTGCGGGTTGTCGACCGCCACCACGACCCGGAGGTCGTCGCCGCGGTGGAACACCCGCGCCGGCTGGCCGTCCCCCGAGTACGTGGCGACGGTGCGAATCGAGGGTCGCGGCTCGTTGCCGTTGGCGCCGGTGGGGGCCGTGGGCGCCGCGGTGGTGCTGGCCGCGGCCGAGCGGGCCAGGTCGCGGCTCGCCTTCTCCTCGTTGAGCTGCTGGTAAACGGCGATGCCCGCCGCGGGCGCATAGGTGCCGACCACGTGGCCGTGGTCGAGAACCATGACCCGGTCCGAGAACTCCATCACCGAGTTCAGGTCGTGGCTCACGAAGACGATCGTCTTCCCCTCCGCCCTGAGCCGCCTGAAGACGTCGAAGCACTTCAACTGGAAGCTCGCGTCGCCCACGGCGAGCACCTCGTCGATCAGCAGGATCTCCGCGTGGGCGCGGATGGCCACCGAGAACGCCAGCCTGACCAGCATCCCGGACGAGTAGTTCTTGAGCTTCAGGTCGACGAAGGGCTCCAGCTCGGCGAAGCCGATGATGTCGTCGAACTGGGCCGCGATCTGGCGCCGCTCCAGGCCGAGGATCGTGCCGTTGAGGTACACGTTGTCACGGGCCGTCAGCTCGGGGTTGAAGCCGACCCCCAGCTCGATGAACGGCGAGAGCCGGCCCCTGACCTCGACCTGGCCGCTGGTGGGCCGGTAGATGCCGGCCAGGATCTTGAGCAGCGTGCTCTTGCCGCTGCCGTTGTGGCCGACGATGCTGAAGAACTCGCCGTCGTCGACGGAGAGGCTGACGTCGTGCAGCGCCTCGAACTCGTGGTAGACGATCGGCCGGAAGAGATGGACCACGTGCTCCTTGAGCCGGTCGCGGCGTTCCGTCGGCAGCTTGAACGTCTTGTTGACGCTCCGCGCGCTGATGAGGGGATCGGCCGGCATGCCCTCAGATCTCCTCGGCGAACTGCGCCGCGGTCCTCTCGAAGTACCAGTAGCCGAGCGCCAGCAGCGCCAGGGGCAGCAGGTACGGGACCAGCCACAGCGGCGCCGGTAGGACCCCGGTCACGGACGCCGTCGAGGGCGTGATCAGGATCTTTCGGGAGTCCTCGACGATCTGGGCCATCGGGCTCAGCGCCAGGAGGCCGCGGACGCGTGCCGGCAGCAGGGTGAGCGGGTAGAGGATGGGGCTCATGAAGTAGAAGAGCTGCAGGAACACGTCCCAGATGTGCCGGAGGTCGCGGAACCGTACGTAGAGAGCGGCCAGCAGCAGGGAGCAGCCCAGGGAGAAGACGAACAGCTCCAGCAGCAGCACCAGGAAGATGGGGAGCGAGCTCCGGAAGCCCAGGCCGCCCAGCACGATGAACACGAAGATCACGGCCAGGTTCAGCGTCAGCGTGATGAGCGAGCTGACGCTGGCGGCGATCGGGATGACGATGCGGGGAAAGTACACCTTGCGGATCAGGTCGCCGCGCTCGACCACCGATACCATCGCGCCGATGGTGGCATCGACGAAGTAGGTCCAGAGCACGATGCCCAGCAGCAGATAGTGCCCGTAGTGGGGCACGCTGCTGCCCAGCTTGAAGACATGGGTGAAGACGAAGTACAGGATCGCGAACAGCATCAGCGGCTTGGCGAACGACCAGACGTAGCCGAGGACCGAGCCCTGGTACTTGAGCTTGAACTCCGTGAACGCGATCTCCCGGATCATCCCGCCATACGTCGAGAGCCAGGCCGCGGGCCGGCGGAGCGGGTTGGCCGAGCGCCCCGCCTTCTGCTGGGCGGGGCCGGCGCCACCGTTCAGGGCCGCTGGCAGCCGGGCCAGCCGACGGGGGATCACGACGGACAACTCTAGCGGCTCGGGTCAGCCGGGATCCACGGATCCAGGCTTAGCCGAATTCCACCGACCACACGCGACGCGGCACCGGACGTCCGCTCGCGCGGCGGAATTCGGCTAGCCGGCAGCCCGGCTGGCTCCGGACCGCAGCTTCTTCATGATCTTCTGGCGGTAGGGGAACGGCTGCATCCACCGGCTGACCTCGGCAGCGCTCACGCGGCGCCGGTGGCGCAGGAACCGCCGCCGCTGCACGCTGGCGGGCAGGAGCCGGAGGACGTCGATCAGGCCCAGAGGAGCGCCGGCCGCTTCGAGGCCGAACTGGATCGCGGTCAGGACCGTGAACAGCGACACGGTGGGCAGCCGGGCCAGGCCACCCGGCCACAGGTCGTTGTTAGCGACCAGCAGGAGCCGGTTCTTCAGGATGTGCCGCAGGATGAACGCCGAGCGGCGGGCGCCCGTCGCGCTGCGGTGGTGCCAGGCGACGGCCGGCTCGTACCAGGCCCGCCAGCCGAGCCAGCGCATCCGCCAGTCGAGGTCGACGTCCTCTATGTAGGCCATGAACCGCTCATCGAAGGGGCGGGCGCAGCCCTGGCTCACGTCACGGAGCATGTCCATCCGGTAGAGCGGGGCTGCTGCGCACACGCCGAAGACCTCGCCGGAGGTGCCCCAAGCCTCCCCGTCGGGGGTTTCCTCGCCCCGATTGGCCGCCCACCCATTGCGGTAGAGCAGGTGACCGGTGCTGTCGACGACGAGCGGACCCTCCCCTCGCGGCGGTCGAAGCAGCTTGCCGGTCACCGCCCCGATGCCGGCCCCCGATTCGCCGGCCTCGAACAGCCGCTGCACGTAGTCGGGCTCCAGCACGATGTCCAGGTTGAGCAGCAGGAGCCAGCGGGCCCGGCAGGCGGCGACGGCCTGGTTGGCGGCGGCCGCGAAGCCGACGTTGCGGGGGTTGGCGAGGACGAGCAGGTCGGGATCCTCGGCCGTGAGCCGCTCGAGGGAGCCGTCGGTCGAGCCGTTGTCCACCACGATGCGCTGCCCGGGAAGGAGGGTCTGGCGCAGCACGCTGCGCAGGCAGTTCAGCGCCAGCTCGCCGCCGTTCCAGTTCAGGATGGCGGCGGAGACGGTCGCGTCACCAGCGGGAGGCGGGGAGGGGCGGGCGGGCTGCACGCCCGGGGAGCTTATCAATCGCGGCCCGTTTATCGTGGGCTTCTGGAGCGGCCTGCTGGTACGGCCCCCCTCCGGCCCCTGGCGGGGCCACCTCCCCCGCAAGGGGGGAGGGTCTCCCTTAGCCGGGATCCACCGATTCGCGGCGAGCGAGTTGGTGTCCAGGTGCGCCAGATCGTGGTCCGGCGCCGAGCATCGCAGCGCGCGCACTCGGAGAGTGCGTAAGCGAGAAGCGCAGAAGCCGGGCCGCGAGATGGTGTGCCT
>DATFRD010000394.1:0-10347 GCA_035263645.1 Candidatus Dormiibacterota bacterium
CACACCATCTCGCGGCCCGGCTTCTGCGCTTCTCGCTTACGCACTCTCCGAGTGCGCGCGCTGCGATGCTCGGCGCCGGACCACGATCTGGCGCACCTGGCCACCAACTCGCTCGCCGCGAATCGGTGGATCCCGGCTAAGCCGGGCTAAGTCAAGAGAACACGTCTACACTCCCAGCAGTGCTGGCTTCGGCCCACGTCGACACCTTCACCCGGGACAACCTGCCCGACCCGGCGACCTGGCCCGAGCTGCTCTTCACCCTGCCGGAGCTGGCCTACCCTCCGCTGCTGAACTGCGCGGTCGAGCTGCTCGACCGGGTCGCCGAGCGCCGGGGTGCCGGGCAGCGCTGCCTGGTGACTGCGACCGAGACGTGGACCTACGGCGACCTCGTCATGCGCTCCAACCAGGTGGCGCGGGTCCTGGTCCAGGAGCTGGGCCTCGTGCCCGGCAACCGGGTGCTCCTGCGCGGTCCCAACAACCCCTGGCTGGTGGCGTGCTGGTTCGGCGTGGTCAAGGCCGGGGGCGTGGCGGTGGCCACCATGCCCCTGCTGCGCCCCGCCGAGCTGCGGGCCATCGCCGAGATCGGGCAGGTGCGGCTGGCGCTCTGCGACGCCCGCTTCGCGGCCGACCTCGAGGCGGCGGGCATGCCCGGGCTCCAGACCCTGCGCTACGGGGACGACGGCCCCGACGACCTGGTGCAGCTCTGCGCCGCCGCCCCCGCCGCCGGTTTCGAGCCGGTCGCCACGTCGGCCGACGACGTCTGCCTGCTGGCGTTCACCTCGGGCACCACGGGCCGGCCCAAGGCGACCATGCACTTCCATCGCGACGTGCTGGCGATCGCCGACACGTTCTCCCGCCACGTGCTCCGGCCGCGGCCGGAAGACCTGTTCGCGGGCAGCCCCCCGATCGCGTTCACGTTCGGCCTGGGCGGCCAGGTCGTGTTCCCGCTCCACGCCGGCGCCGCGACGCTGCTCCTGGAGCGGGCCGGGCCGGAGCAGCTCCTGGACGCGGTCGGCCGGCACCGGGTGAGCGTGTTGTTCACCGCCCCGACCGGGTATCGGGCCATGGCCGGCGCGGCCCGCGGGGCGGACCTGGGCTCGCTGCGGCGGTGCGTCTCGGCGGGCGAGACCCTGCCGGCCGCCACCTGGCGGGCCTTCCACGAGGCCACCGGCCTGCGGATCATCGACGGCCTGGGCTCGACGGAGATGCTCCACATCTTCGTCAGCTCCTCCGACGACGAGATCAGGCCGGGCTTCACGGGCCGGATCGTGCCCGGCTACGTCGCCGAGGTCCAGGACGAGGCTGGCGGACCACTGCCGGCCGGCGAGCCGGGCCTGCTCGCGGTCCGGGGCCCGACCGGGTGCCGCTACCTCCGCGGCGACCGCCAGGGCGCCTACGTGCGCCGCGGCTGGAACGTGACCGGGGACGTCTACGTTTGCGACCGGGAGGGCTACTTCCAGTACCAGGCCCGGGCAGACGACATGATCATCTCGGCCGGCTACAACATCGCTGGCCCGGAGGTCGAGGAGGCGCTGCTTCGCCACCCCGACGTGGCGGAGACGGCCGTCGTCGGCGTGCCGAACGCGGAGCGGGGCACGATCGTCAAGGCGTTCGTCGTGCTGCGGGCCGGGGTCGCGGGGACCACAGAGATGGTCGCGGAGCTGCAGGACTTCGTGAGGCGCGAGATCGCGCCGTACAAATACCCCCGCGAGATCGAGTTCGCCGATGCGCTGCCCCGGACGGCGACCGGCAAGCTCCAGCGGTTCCGGCTGCGCGACCAGGAGCCGGCTCAGCCAGGACCGGCCGATTCGGGCTGAGCGGCGACGATCCCGACCGGGCAGGCCACGCCGGTCCCGCCGAGGCCGCAGTAGCCCCACGGGTTCTTCTGCAGGTACTGCTGGTGATAGGGCTCGGCGAAGTAGAAGTCGCCGGCGTCGGCGATCTCGGTGGTGATGGCGCCGAGGCGGGCTCCGTCCAGCGCTCGCTGGTACGCGTCGCGCGACCCCTCCGCCTCGCGACGCTGCTCGTCGGTGCGGACGAAGATCACCGATCGGTACTGCGTCCCGACGTCGTTGCCCTGGCGCATGCCCTGCGTGGGGTCGTGGGATTCCCAGAACACCCTGAGCAGGTCCCGGTAGGCGACTCGCCGCGGGTCGTAGACGACCCGGACCGCCTCGGCGTGGCCGGTGCGGCCGGAGCATACCTCCTCGTAGGTGGGGTTCCGCGTATAGCCGCCCTCGTAGCCGACCGCCGTCGAGACCACGCCGGCGGTCTCCCAGAACTTGCGCTCCGCCCCCCAGAAGCAGCCGAGCGCGAACTCCGCGATCTCGGTGCCCTCGGGATAGGGCGGCGTCAGCGTGGTGCCGAGCACGGTGTGCCGGTCGGGAACGGGGATCGCCTCCGCCCGGCCGGGCAGCGCCTCCTCGGCCGAGGGCAGCTCCGTCTTGTGCCGTCCGAACAACCACATATCACGATCGTCTCACGCCGCGGCGGCGCTGCGGTCAGACCGCGGCGTCCGCGATCGTCACCTGGCGCATGACGTCACCCTGGCGGATGCTCGTCACGACGTCCATGCCGGCGGTCACCTGGCCGAAGAGGTTGTACTTCCGCTCGAGCTTGCGGCGATCGTCCACCGTGCAGATGAAGAACTGCGAGCCGTTGCTGTCCGGGCCGGAGTTGGCCATGGCGACGGCCCCGGCGACGTACTCGCCGACGACCGGCTCGTCGGCGAAGCGGTAGCCGGGGTTGCCGCGGCCGCTGCCCTCGGGGCAGCCGCCCTGGATGACGAAGTCGTCCACCACGCGGTGGAACGTCAGGCCGTCGTAGAAGCCCTCCCTGGCGAGGAAGACGAAGTTGTTGACGGTGCGCGGTGCGCGATCGAGGTGGAGGTCGATGACGATATCGCCCCGGTCGGTGCCGATCGTGGCCTCGTAGCGGTGCTGTGGGTCCACGACCTGCTCGGCGCGGGAGTACTTCTTGGGCATCTGCTGGATTCTAGGAAGGGGGCGCGTCGGGCGGCTCGGCCCGCGGCCCGGGGTCGTCGGCCGTCAGGCGATGTATATTAACGATGTATGCGTAGGACCCAGATGTACCTCACGGACGCACAGCGGACTCGGTTGGCGGCCCGCGCGCGGGCGGAGGGCATCTCGGAAGGAGAGGCGATCAGGCGCATTCTCGACCAAGCGCTGGGACTGCCCGGAGATGTCGAAGCGCGGCTGGCGGCCGTGGACGAAACCGCGGGCCTCCTTGCCGATGCTCCCGACTGGCCCGAGTGGCTCCGCCAGGTCCGCGGTCGCGGAGCGGACGAGCGGCTTCGCGAGCTCGGCCTGTGAGGTTGTTCGACTCGACGGTCCTCATCGCGCACCTGAGGGGCGTGACGGCAGCCAGCGCCCTCCTACGCGAGGCGGTCGCGGCCGGGCGCGCGGCTTGCAGCGTGCTGACCAGGGTCGAGATCGAGGGCGGGATGCGGTCTGCCGAGCGTGCGGCCGTCGCCCGGCTCTTCGCGTCGTTGACGCTGGAACCCGTGACGGACGTGATCGCCAGGCGGGCCGGTGAGCAGCTTCGTGCGTACCGGCGCTCGCATCCCGGCATCGACGTGGTCGATTACGTCATCGCTGCGACCGCCGAGATCCATGAGGCGGAGCTGCTGACGCTGAACGTCAGGCACTTCCCGATGATGCGGGGCCTCGAGCCGGCGTTCCGTTGACGCCGGCTCGTGATTCCGACCCCGTGACGTCCACGCCGACCGGCAGCCGCCTGGAGGCGGTCGAGCTGCGCCGGGTCCGGCTGCCGCTCACGGCCCCGTTCCGCGCCTCCCACGGCACCGAGGTCGTGCGCGACGTGCTGCTGCTGCGGGCGACTACCGGCGCGGGCGAGGGCTGGGGCGAGTGCGGCGCGCCCGCCGAGCCGACGTACACGTCCGAGTACACGGAGGCCTGCGCGCAGGTCCTCCGCTGCCACCTGCTGCCCAGGCTGTTCGTCGCCCCCCGGCTGACGGCCGCCGCCGTGGCCGCGCTCCTGCGGCCGGTGCAGGGCCACCGCATGGCCAAGGCGGCGATCGAGATGGCCGTGCTCGACGCCGAGCTCCGGGCCAGCGGACGCTCGCTGGCCGCCCACCTGGGGGCGGTGCGGCTGGCGGTCGACTGCGGCGTGTCGGTCGGCTTGCAGGACAGCGTTAGCCGCCTCCTGGACGTGGTCGAGGGTTATGTGGCCGATGGCTACCGGCGGGTCAAGCTCAAGATCGAGCCGGGCTGGGACCTGGAACCAGTGCGGGCCGTGCGCGAGCGGTTCGGCGACCTCGCGCTCCAGGTGGACGCCAACGCCGCGTACACGCTGGCCGACGCGGCCCACCTGGCGCGGCTCGACGACTTCGGCCTGCTCATGGTCGAGCAGCCCCTGCCCGACGACCAGCTGCTCGCCCACCGCGAGCTGGCCGGGCGGATGCGGACGCCGATCTGCCTCGACGAGTCCATCGTGTCGGCGCGGTCGGCGGAGGACGCCATCGCGATCGGCGCCTGCCGGGTGGTCAACGTCAAGGCCGCCCGCGTCGGCGGCTACCTGGAGGCCCGCCGCGTCCACGACGTCTGCGTCGCCCACGGCGTGCCGGCGTGGTGCGGGGGCATGCTGGAGACCGGCCTCGGCCGGGCCGGCAACGTGGCCCTGGCCGCCCTGCCCGGCTTCACGCTGCCCGGCGACCTCTCCGCCTCGGCGCGCTACTTCCCGCGAGACCTGACCGAGCCGTTCGTCATGCGCGAGGGCCGGCTGGCCGTCCCGACCGGGCCCGGCCTCGGCGTCCACGTCGACGAGGCGTTCCTGGCCGACGTGACGACGTCCATGGAGGTCGTACGCCCGTCCGGCTGACCCCGGACCGCGATACAGTGCGGGCAGGCGACCCGGCGCGACCAGCCCAAGGAAGGAGGCCCCCGTGAAGTTCACCTGGTTCAACCTGATGCCCTGGCCGTACCTGCCGGACGACTTCCGGGAGAAGCACCGGTCGGTGTGGGTGGACATCCCGAACACGCTGTACGACCCGGTCCGGGGCCACGCCGTCTATCACGAGTACATGGACCAGCTCGAGTTCGCCGAGTCGCTGGGCTTCGACGGGATCGGGGTCAACGAGCACCATCAGAACGGCTACGGGCTGATGCCGTCGCCCAACATCATCGCCGCCGGCCTGGCCCGGCGCACTTCGAGCGCGGCCATCTGTGTGATCGGGAACTCGATCGCCCTGTACAACCCGCCCATCCGGGTGGCCGAGGAGTTCGCGATGCTGGACGTGATCTCCGGGGGCCGGCTGGTGGCCGGCTTCCCGGTCGGCACGCCCATGGACACCAACTTCTGCTACGGGCAGATCCCGGCGCTCACCCGGGACAAATACCGGGAGGCGCACGACCTCATCGTCCGCGCGTGGGCGTCCGACGAGCCGTTCGCCTTCGACGGGAAGTACAACCAGCTGCGCTGGGTCAATCTCTGGCCGAAGCCGATCCAGAAGCCGCACCCGCCGGTCTACATCCCCGGCGGCGGCTCGGTCGAGACCTGGGACTTCTGCATCGAGCACGACTACAACTACTCGTACCTGTCCTTCGGGGGCTACCTGGCCGGGAAGGCGCTGCTCGACGGCTACTGGGACCGGGTGGCCGCGCTGGGCAAGGACGACTCACCCTACCGCGCCGCCTTCGCGCAGATCATCGCGGTCGCCGACACGGACGCGGAGGCCGAGAAGCTCTACGCCGAGCACATCCTCTACTTCTACAACCGCTGCCTGCGGGTGTACCCCGGCTTCGCCGACCCGCCCGGCTACCGCACCGTCAGGACGATCCGCGAGGGCACCCTGACGCTGCTGAGGCGCGAGAACCAGGCGCTCTTCCAGTCGGTCACCTGGAAGGACCTGGTCGAGCGCGGCATGGTCATCGCCGGCAGCCCGCAGACCGTGCGCCAGCGAATGGAGGAGCTGATCAAGAGCCTGCGGGTCGGCCACGTCTTCTGCCTGCTCCACAACGGCAACCAGCCGGACGAGAAGACGAGGCACTCCACCCGGCTGTTCGCCGAGCAGGTCATGCCGCACCTGCGCGACATGTGGCCGGAATGGTCCTCGGACGAGCGCTGGTGGATCCACCCGCTGGAGTCGCGCGTCACGCCGAGGCCTCCGGCGGAGCCGGCGGAGGCGCGGGCGTGAACGCAACGACGGTCGAGACCGCGCGGGGGGCGCGCGTGCGGGTGCTGGAGGGCGGTGGGGACGGCGCGCAGCCGGTGCTGTTCCTCCACGGCCTGGCCGGGCTGCTGGACGACCACGCCTTCCTGGACGGCCTGGCCGAGCGCTACCACGTCTTCGCGCCGGAGCTGCCCGGCTACGGCGACTCGACGGGCGAGGACCTGCTGGAGGACATGCTGGACTTCTCGCTGCACGGCTGGGACGTGGCGGAGGCGCTGGGGCTCGCCGGCCGCCGGCCGCACCTGGCCGGCCACTCCATGGGCGGCATGATCGCGGCCGAGATGGCCTGCCTGGCCCCCGGGGGCATCGGCCGGCTGGTCCTGGTGGACCCGTTCGGGCTGTGGCTGGACGAGCACCCGATCCCCGACCTCTTCTCCTTCCTCCCGTTCCAGTTCGCCGATCACCTGTTCCACGACCCGGCTCGGGCCGAGGGCCTGCTCACGGGCGGCATGGACTTCTCCGACCCCGAGGCGTTGAAGGAGTTCTTCGTCGGCAACGCCCGCCGCCTGGGCACCGCCGGCAAGATGCTGTTCCCGGTGCCGAACCGGAGGCTGTCGAAGCGGCTGTACCGCCTCACCGCCGCCACGCTGGTGGTGTGGGGCGAGAGCGACCAGCTCATCGTGCCGGCGTACGCGGACCGGTGGGCGGAGCTGCTGCCCAGGTCCAGCATCGCGCGGGTCGCGGAGGCCGGGCACATGGTGCCGTACGAGCAGCCGGAGGAGCTGGCCAGGACGGTCGCCGGCTTCCTCGGGTAGTTGGCCGGACGGCCCGGTCCTCCGCAGAGCGAGGCTCCCTCTCCCCCAGCCCCTCTCGCGAGGGGAGGGGGGCTCGTCGCGCCCCTGCGGCCGTACGGTGCGGTCCTGGCGCTGCCCGGCGTCCGCTCCCTGGTCCTGGTCACGGTGCTCGCCAGGATCCCGGCCGCCGCCACCGCCGTGGTGCTGACGCTGCACGTCGTCCTCTCGCTGGGAGGCGGCTTCGGGGCCGCCGGTCTGCTGGCCGCCGCCCTGACCGCCGGGGGCGCGCTGGGCCAGCCGCTCATGGGCCGCGCCACCGACCGCCGCGGCCTGCGCGTGACGCTGGCTGTCACAGGCTGCGGGTCGGGGGCCTTCTGGCTGCTGGCGCCGGCGCTGCCCTACCCGCTCCTGCTGCCCGCCGCGTTCGCCGGTGGCATGCTGGCCCTCCCGCTGTTCTCCGTCTCGCGGCAGTCGCTGGCCGCGCTGGTGCCCGACGAGCGGCGGCGCACCGCCTACTCGCTGGACTCGATGGGCGTCGAGGTCTCCTACGCGCTCGGCCCGGCGGTCGGCGTGCTGGTCGCGACACAGGTGTCGACCCGGGCAGCGCTGGTCGCCATCGGCGCGTCGATGCTGGTCTCGGGGCTGCTGCTGTTCCTGCTCGACCCGCCGATCCGCAGCGAGGCCGAGCTGCAGGCGGCCGAGAGCCCCGCCCCGGTCGCGCGCCGGGCCTGGCTGAGCCGGCGCCTCGTCCTGGTCTTCGTGGCCAGCGCGGGTGCGACGGTGGTGCTCTCCGGCACCGACGTGTCGATCGTGGCGACGCTGCGCCGGGCCGGCGAGCTGAGCTGGAGCGGGCTCGTCCTCGCGGCGTGGTGCTGCTGGTCGCTGCTGGGCGGCTTCGTGCACGGGTCGGTGCGGCGGTCCCTGCCGGCGATGGCGCTCATGGGCCTCCTGTGCGTCCTGACCATCCCGGTGGGCCTGGCGGGCCACTGGTGGACGCTCGCCCTGGCCCTGGTCCCGGCCGGGGCGCTGTGCGCTCCTACGCTCGCAGCCACCGGCGAGGTGGTCAGCCGCCTGGTTCCCTCCGGCGTGCGAGGCGAGGCCATGGGCGTGCACGGGTCGTCGCTGACCGCGGGGATCGCCCTCGGCGCGCCGCTGGCGGGCGCGGTGGTCGACCACTCGACGCCGGCCATGGGCTTCGTGGCCGCGGGCGGCGCGGGGGCGCTGCTGGCGCTGGCGGGCCTGGCCGCGATCCGGGTCTCGTCCCTGCGCATCGCCCGCTACGCCGTCCAGCCCGAGAGATCGGACTCATAGGCCGGCTCGACCTCCGCGCCCAGGCCGGCCCTCCTCCCGGAAGGCTCGGAACGCCTCCGCCAGGATGGGGTCCGTCGGGTCGGCGGGCAGGAGCGGGAGCCGCGGCACGTCAACGCACCGTGGTCGGCACCGGCAGGCTGCCCATGCCGGCGGTGGCCCCGGCGTCCACCGTCAGGACCATGCCGGTGACCCAGCGGGCCTCGTCGCTGGCCAGGTAGAGCACGGCGTTGGCCACGTCCCAGCCGGTCCCCTCCGTCTGCAGCAGCGAGCGTCGCCGGCGCCGGTTGCGCGTCTCCTCCGACATGCCCCTGGCGTAGACCATCGGCGTGTACACCATGCCGGGGCAGATGCAGTTGACCCGGATGCCCTCGCGCCCGTGGTGGGCGGCCATGGCCCGCGTCATCTGCACCACCGCGCCCTTCGAGGTGGGGTAGAGCAGGTTCGGGTGGCCGCCTGTCAGGCCGGCGACGGAGCCCAGGTTCACTATCGCGCCCCCGCCGGCCGCCCGCATCTCGGGGATGACGCAGCGGGCCATGAGGACCATGGATGTCACGTTCACGCGCATGGCGCGGTCCCACTCGTCGAGGTCGACGTCGACCGCTGTCCCCGGCGGCCCGCCGATGCCGACGTTGTTGACCAGGACGTCGACCCGGCTCCAGCGCCGGACCGTCTCTGCGACCGCCGCCCGGCAGGCCTCCGGGTCCGTGACGTCCGTCTCCAGGACGAACGCGGCTCCCCCCTCGCGCTCGACCATCTCCAGGGTCTCGTCGGCCCATTCCCTGACGGTGTCGAGCAGGGCCACCCGGGCGCCGGCCCGCGCCAGCACGACCGAGGTCGCCCGTCCGTTCCCGATGCCCCCGGGGGCGCGGGAGCCCGCGCCGGTCACGATCGCAACGCGGCCCGCCATCCGGCCGGCCGGCTCGTCTCCACGTGCTCGTCGGTCCACGAGCGCAGTGTCCGCGGTGCCGGTCCGGCTGTCCAGGCCGAGAGGGCCGCTCCGCCGGCGGCTGGCGCCCGAGCGGCTCAGCCTCCGGCCGGCGGCCTGACCAGCACCCGGGGCGGCTCCGATCCCGCCGCCGGCTCGACCGAGACGACCTGCCACCTGGCCGGCACGGGCACGTCGATCGCTTCGCCCGCCCCGGGCAGCGCCGGCAGCGTGACCCTGCCGAGCTTGCGGCCCGTCTGCGCGTCCACGGCCATGGCGAGGATCCCCCGCGGCTCCGGCTTGCCGGCCTGCTCGCTCTTGTCGACCGCGTGCTCCTCCATGACCGCACGGTCGACCAGGATGGGGGCGCCCGCTCGGACCGCGATGTTGATCGCGTCCGACGGCCTGGCGTCGATGTCCACGGGCTCGGCCTGCCAGCGGGCGCGGATGGTCGCACGGTAGAACTCCTCATCCTCTCGCCGGGTGATCGCCACCCGCTCGACCGTGGCACCGGAGCGCTGCAGGACGGCCGACAGGAGGTCGTGCGTCAGCGGACGGGCAGGCGCCATGCCGCCCAGCCACGCCGCGACGGCGGTCGCTTCGGTGGGCCCCACCCACAGCGGCAGGAAGCGCCGGCCGGCCCGCTCGCCGAGGAGCAGGACGTGCTGGCCGGTCGGCTGGTGCATCCGGACGGCATCCACCGTCACGTCCACGAGCTCGCCGGCGGCTCGGTCGTCGGGCATGGTGAGGCCCTCCTTCATCAGCTCCCGCAGACGCGCGAGCATGTCGCGGGCGCCGGCCAGGCGGCGCTCGAGCCGGGCGAGGTGCGCATCCAGGCTGGCGCGCACCCGGCCCTCGTCCGGGTCCCGCAGCAGGTCGCGGATCTCGGCCAGCGGCATGTCCACCGAGCGCAGGATGGCGATCACCTGGGCGGTCGCGGTCTGCGCCTCCGAGTAGTACCGGTAGCCGGACTCCGGGTCAACGCTGGCCGGCAGGAGCAGCCCCAGCTCGTGGTAGTGGCGAAGCTGGTGCAGGCTGAGCTGGGCGCGGCGCGAGAAGCTGCCGATGCGCAGGAGGCGGCTCGGGGGTGCGGCCGAAAACCCAGCCGGATCTTTGGGGCCCATGCGCCCCATCTCCCCACCCCACGAAATCCGCACCCCACCACC
>DATFRD010000395.1:0-22825 GCA_035263645.1 Candidatus Dormiibacterota bacterium
TGGCCCTGCAGGGGCTATGGGCGGTGGCGCTGCTCGGAGCCGGCCGCCTGGTCCTGCGCGCGGCCGAGCGCCGCCTGGTGGTCCAGGGTGGCTAGCCTCTCGCTGGCACCGCACCTGGCGCTGCTCGGGGCCAGCCTGCGCGCGCAGTTCTCGTACCGGGTCTCGTTCGCGCTGCTGACCGTCACCGCCGCGCTGGCGACGTTCATGGACTTCCTGGTCATCGGCGCCATCTTCACCCACCTCCCCCGTCTCGGCGGCTGGTCGCTGCCCGAGATCGGGCTGCTCTACGGCATCGCCGGCGTGGCGTTCGGGATCACCGACATCTGCGTCGGCGCCCTGGACGCGTTCCCCCAGATCATCCGGGACGGAGGGTTCGACGTCCTCCTGGTCCGGCCGGTCGGGACGCTGTATCAGGTCCTGGCGCGCGAGTTCGCGATGCGCCGGTTCGGAAAGGTGGCGCAGGCTGGAGCCATCCTCGCCTACTCGATCGCGCACCTCCACGTGACCTGGTCGGCGCCGAAGGTGGCGATGCTGGCGTCGACGCTGGTCACCGGCCCGCTGATCTTCGGG
The DNA here is from genome assembly GCA_035263645.1 of Candidatus Dormiibacterota bacterium. Taxonomy (GTDB): domain Bacteria; phylum Chloroflexota; class Dormibacteria; order Dormibacterales; family Dormibacteraceae; genus CF-161. The sequence goes on from DATFRD010000395.1 coordinate 571, forward strand.
TCGGTGTGGGTGATGGCGATGACCCACGTGTTCTGGACGGTGGACACGGGCGAGGTGGCGAACGCGTTCACGTACGGCCGCAGCTTCCTCACGAGCTACCCGATCAACGTGTTCGCGGGCTGGCTGCGCGACCTCCTTGCGTTCGTCATCCCCATGGCGTTCGTCGCCTACTACCCGGTGCTGCTGGTCCTCGGCCGGCCCGACCCCGTCGGGCTGCCGTCGTTCACCCCGCTGCTGACGCCGGCGGTCGCGGCGGGCGTGGTCGTGCTCGCCGCCGCCGTCTGGCGCACCGGTGTGCGCCACTACCGGGGGACGGGAAGCTGAGCGCCGCCGTCGCCGCCGAACGGCTGTCGAAGGAGTTCTCCCTCCTGCGCCGGGCCGGCCGCCTGCGCCGGCGGCGCACCGTCGTCCGGGCGGTGGATGCCATCACGTTCACGGTCCAGCCGGGCGAGATGGTCGGGTACATCGGGCCCAACGGCGCGGGTAAGTCGACGACCGTCAAGATGCTGACCGGCATCCTCTATCCGAGCTCGGGCACCGTCCGCGTGGCCGGCCAGGACCCGGCCCGCGAGCGCGTCGCGCTCGCCCGCCGGATCGGCGTCGTGTTCGGCCAGCGCCGGCAGCTCTGGTGGGACCTTCCGCTGCGGGACTCGTTCGACATCCTCCGCCACGTCTACCGCGTCCCGCTGCCGCGGTTCCAGCGCAACCTCGCGACGTTCGCGGACCTGCTGGACCTGGGCCCGTTCCTGGGGACGCCGGTGCGTCAGCTCTCGCTCGGGCAGGTCATGCGCGGCGAGCTGACGGCGGCGCTGCTGCACGACCCCGAGGTCGTCTTCCTGGATGAGCCGACGATCGGGCTTGACGTGGAGAGCAAGGGCCGGGCGCTCGATTTCCTGGCCGCCCTCAACCGGGAGCGCGGCACCACGGTGCTGATGACCACACACGACCTGGCCGACCTGGAGCGGCTCTGTCCCCGGATGCTGATCATCGATCAGGGCCGTCTCATCTTCGACGGGCCGGTGGCCCAGATCCGGGAGTGCGACGCCGAGCGCACGCTGGTGGTCGACCTGGAGGCGCCGCAGCCGCCGCTCGCCGTGGCCGGCGTCGAGGAGGTGCGCGCGGTGGGACGGCGCCAGTGGCTCCGGTTCCGCCGGAACCGGGTCAGCGCCGCGGCGCTGATCGCGCAGGTGGCCGCCGTCGCCCCGATCGTCGACCTGGCCGTCGAGGGGACGCCCATCGAGGAGATCGTGCGCCGCATCTACCGGGAGGGGATGGACGGGCTCCGCCCGGCGGCGGGGTGAGCGAGACCTCGTCCTGGCGGACGGGTTCGATGGCAGGACGGACTTCGAAGTCGACGTCACTTGAGCGGCCGGACCTGCGGCCGCTGGACGGCACCCCACAGGCACCGGACGGCGCCGATCTCGGCCACGTTCTTCATGAGCTCGGCGTTGACCCAGGCCAGCGTGTAGCGCGCGGGTCGGGGATCCGGCCAGGGATAGGCGACCGGCGCGTCGAGGTCGGGGTCGGAGTCGAGCAGCCGCGTCCATGCGTGCGCCAGCGCCCGGATGCGTGCGACGGCGGCGGCGGCCGATCCGGGCCAGTCAACCCCCTCTCGACCCGCCGCCCGCTCGCCGGCGACGACAGCCGACACCTCCGTCCACCACCAGATCAGGTGCCAGGTGAGCCACCCGACGCTGGGCGGAGGCGCCGGGTCCGGTTCCGGGTCCGGCCAGTCCGGTCGCCACCGGCCGGAGGCGTCGAGGCGGACAGTGAGGGCCGACGGCGCCGGGCACCAGAGGCACAGCTCGTCGGTCAGGCACGGCAGGTGGACGTCTTCGGCAAGGGACCAGGCGATGCGGAAGTGCCAGCGCAGCAGGTCGATCACCGCTGCTCGCTGTTCACGGCGGGCCTCGTCCATTCGCGCACCATTGTCACCTGGGGTCACCACGCTGCTGCCGGCTGGTCGCCGCCGCGCCCCTTCGCACCTCTGTTCCCCCATGATGGACGCGCCATGCGGGGTGACATCGAGCAGGTCGAGCGCGCGAGGCGGCTGTGGCAGGAGTTCTCCGCCGGCCGCGACCTGTCGGCGAACGTCGACGCGGTGCTCGACGACGTCGTCCGCTATCTCGAGTCAGGCCTCGAGGGCGGTGTCGTCGCCACCATCCTCCGGCTGCGCTCCGGCCAGCCCGCGGCGGCCGACGAGTACGACCACAGGCTCGAGGTGTGGCACCTGAAGCGTGAGCGCGCCGACCTGGAGCGCATGGTCGTGGAGGGGCGGCTGGCGCCTGACGCGCAGGCGGCGGTGGACCGGGTGCTGGCGACGCGGCTGGCGATGCTGAACGAGGCGGGCGACCCGCTCCCGCCGCGGATCCCGCCCAGCGCGGCGCCGGCGCCCGCACCCCGACCCGCCAAGGCCGCCGCCACCGCCGCCACCGGCGAGCCCACGCCGGCGCCGCCACCGCCGTCGCTGGGCATCTCGCTGCGCGAGCTGGTGGCGGACCACTCGGTCGTGATCCTGGCCGCGCTCGGCGCCTTCCTCCTGGTGGTGGCGACCGTCCTCTTCGAGCTCTACGCCACGACCGCGCTGGCCGGCGTGTGGCGCCTGCTCGCGGTAGTCGCGCTGGATGCGGTGTTCGCGACCGCGGGCTACCTGGCGATCGGCCGCGAGCGCCTGCGGGCGGTCGGCCAGATCTACATCGCCCTGGCTGCGGTCCTGCTCCCTCTCAGCGCCGTCGCCGCCTGGAACTTCCTCGAGCTGCACAGCCGCGGCATTACGGTGGACCAGGCGCTGGCGGTCACCGGCGCCGCCTGCGCGGCGGTCTACGGTCTGCTCGCGCTCAGGCTGGGCCTCCTCGCGTACGCCGAGCTGGCCGGCGCCGCCATCCTGGTTGCCGCGTGGGGTGCCGCGGGTGCCCTCGTCGGCGCCGAGTGGCGGAGCGCGGCGCTGGCCGCGGCGCCGCTCATCTTCGGCGCGGTGCGGCGCGCGGCACGGTCGCCGGAGTTCCGCCACTTCGAGTGGTTCGGCCACGCGTCCGCGGCCGTGGCCGTGGTCGTCGCCGTCACGATGATCCATCCGCCGCACTGGCTGCCGACGGTGACGTTCGCCGTGCTGGCCGCCGGGTACCTCGCCTGGCAGGCGGTCGAACCCAGCCGGCTCCACGCCTGGCCGGGCGAGGCCCTGGCGGTGATCGCGTCGCTGCTGCTGGTCGAGGAGTGGGGCGTCGTCTCCTACCGCTACCTCCTCCCCTTCGGCCTGGCCGCCGCCTTCGTGCTCCTCAGGCGCCGCGAGCACTGGTTCGGCGCCCCCGGTCGTCTGTACCGGCCGCATGCCCTCCACCTGCACCTGGCGGTCGCCGCCGGGCTCGTGATCTCCGCCGCGAACACCCCCGAGAGCGTTGCGTGGCACCTCGTCGCCGGAGCCTGGGCGGCAGCAGCGCTGTACGCCGCCGACTACGCGCTGCAGCCCAACGCCACCGCGGGTTATCTCGTGCGAGTGGCCGTGCCCTTCGCGCTGCTCGCCACGGCGGAGGCGGCGCATCTGCACGCCTGGTCCGGCGCCGTCGTCGCCGTGTCGCTCCTGGCCTACTCGGCGCCGATGGCGCCACGCCTCGCGGCGCCACTCCTGACCCAGCAGGCGCCGGTCTACGTCTACGGCGTGCTGCCCCTGATCGCGATCGAGCTGCGGGACGCCACCGTGGCGCCGGGGCAGTGGTCGGTCCCCACGGCCCTCGCGGTTGCCGGCGTGGGCTTCGGCCTGGCCGCCGAGCTCGGCCGCGTCCCAATGGCCGGGCTCACTGGCCGCGCGCTGGTGGGCGGCGCCTGGTTCCTCGCCGTCGAAGCGCTCGACCTGGTCGCGTGGCGCGGTCCGGCGGACGCCCTGCTCGCGCTCGCCTACACGGCGATCGCCCAGCTGCGCGCCGCCGCGAATCACCCCGCCGCCGTCGAGGCCAGGCGGTCGCTCGTCCACGTCACGTCTGCCACCGCGGTCGCGCTCTGCTTCGCGGGCCCGGCCGACCAGCTCTGGTGGCGGCTCGCCGCCGCGCTCGCGATCGTCGCCGTGGGCTACTGGTGGCAGGCGAGCAGGCGGCCGGACGCCGAAGCGGCACCGATCGCCTGGGCGGCGCTGGCCGGCTCCGCAGCCGCCCTCGTCATCGCCGTCGTGCCGCACGAGCTGCAGGGGACGGCCGTCGCGGTCGCGGCCGTTGCCCTCACCGTGGCGTGGTGGCTGGCGCGGCGCCTGTTCGGGCCGGGCCGGCTGGCCACGGCCGCCTTCCCTGTGCTGGGCACGACCGCCGCGCTCGGCGCCATCCTCGTGCTCCGGCAGGCGCCGCCGACCTGGCCCCAGGCGGCGACCGCCCTCGTGCTCGCGAGCTTCCTGCTCGCCTGGCGGCGCATGCGCGTCGAGGTCCCCGAGATCCAGGAGGTGCTGCGGCCGGGGGCGGCGCTTCTGGCGGTCGGCGCCGGCCTCCTGGCGGCCGGCGTGATCCGGCTCGAGGTCCCCGCCACCGGCCTTGCCATCGTCGTCGTCGCGGCCGGCCATGCCGGCTGGGCGCTGCGCGGCGGCCAGGAGGCGGAGCAGTGGTATGCGGTCGGCGCCACGATGGCCGCACCTGCCGTCCTCTTCGTCTGGCCGTTCGGCGACCCCCTTCCCGGCGTGGTCGCGGTCGAGTTCCTGGCCGCCGCGGCGCTCATCGCGCTCACCGGGGCCGGGAGAAGGCTGCCGATGGTCGCCGGGGCTGCGGTCGTCGCCTGCGTCCCCGCCGTGCACCTCCTCGTCCTGGCGGCGGGCCTGACGCGAACGCCGGCGCCCGAGGAAGCGGCGATGGCGGCCCTGGCCTGGGGCGCCGGCGTGGCTGGCGTCGGGCTCCGGTCCCGCGCCGCCCCGCCCTGGGCATGGAGCGTCGAGGGCGCCGCGGCGGGCATCGCGGCGATCGTGGTCATCGGCGCCCTGGCCCACGGCGACAAAGACCTCGCCGGCACCGCGCTGCTCGCCTACTCCCCTGTCATCTTCACCGCCGGAGTCCAGGAGAGTCAGCCGGCCGGCGTCGTGGGTGCGGTAGCGATCTGCGTCGCCGGCGTATTCACCCTGCTCGCCGACCACCGGGCCGACACCCTCCTCTACCCGGCGGCGCTGGCCGTCGTGGGCCTGTCGACCTGGGTCGCGGTGCGCCTGTTTGCGCCGCGCATCGGAGCCCGCGACCCGTCCATCGACGCGGGCCGCCTGCTCGGCATCGCCCTGCTCGTCGCCGCCGGAGCCTCGGGCTTCGCCTTCCCCGATCGGACGGGCGCGGGCAGCATCGGCGCGGCGCTCGCGATGGCGGCGTTCCTCGTCGCCGCCGGGATCCTCGTCTTCGACGCGCGGTTCTTCGGGCTGGCGCAGAACCTCTACGCCGGCCTGCTGCTGGGATCGGCGGCCGGGTTCTTCGCGGCCCGCGAGGCCGGTCTGCCGGAGTGGGAGCTCGGCCTGCCCGGCGTCGGGCTGGTCGCCTGTGCGGTGCTGCTGCGCCAGGAGTCCCGCTTCCACATGAGCCAGCGGGCCAGGCAGGCCGGTGTGGCCGCCGGTGCGCTGCTGGCGATGGGATGGGCCATCGCCCAGACGCTGGCCGGTGGACCCTCCTGGATGGTCGTGCTCCTGGTCGAGGGAGCGCTGATGGTCCCGGCCGGCATGGTGCTTCGGAGCCGCGTCCTGCTGGCCTGCGGGGCGGCGGCGGTCGCGCTGGTATCGCTGCGGGCGCTCCTCGCGATCGCCCAGGCCGGCTACCTTTTCCTCGCCTTCGGGCTGGCGGCCCTGGTCCTGCTCGTGGCCGCCTCAGGTCTCGCGCTGGGCCGTGACCGCTTCACCACGACCACGCGCGGGCTGCGCGAGCAGCTCGGGCAGTGGGACTGACGACGGCCGCCACGGACTCAGAGTCCCGGCCTCCGGGCTGACGCGGCTTCGTCGACAGCACGGCAGGCTTCCTCCGCCGCGGAGATGACCCGCGCCCGGAACTCGCCCCGCCGCGCCAGCTCCAGGGCCTCGCGGCTGTGTGCAAACGCGTCCTCGTGCCGGCCTGCGAGCGCCTCGCACCTGGCCACGGCGACCAGCCCGTGCACCACCTGCGCCGGGTCGCCGCCGGAACGCCGCAGCTCCAGTGACGTGCGGAAGTGCGGCAGAGCCGCGTCCGGCCGCTCGTCGTGCAGGGCGACGTGGAAGCCGATGTGACGGTGGAGCTCGGAGCGCACCTGCGCGTCGCCGTCGGGCTCTGCGAGCGCGAGCGCCTCGCGGAACAGCGGCATCGCGGCGTCGGAGTCGTCGTGCAGCACCTGGTGCACCCAGCCCAGGTGGAGCAGGGACTCGGCCACGCCGGCCTCGTCGCCCACCCGTCTGCGGAGGGCGAGCGCCTGCTCGAAGAGCTCCTGCTCGGGCCGAAAGTCGATGGCGCGCCACTCATCGCGGGGCCGGTCGAGCGTGCGGAGGTGCAGCAGCACGCCGAGCTGGTCGAGCGCGGCCGCCTGGCTCCTGAGGTCGCCTTCGGCCTCGGCCAGGCGGCGGGCTACGGCGAGCGGCGCCTCGACGGCGTCGTAGTCGCCGGTGCGGTAGGCGGCTGCCGGCATCAGCGCGCGGGCGCGGGCGATCAGTTCCTCGGCGCGTGTCATGGGAAGAGAGTCTGCGTGACGCAAACGGAGACCCGGCCTCGACGACCCCGTCTCGCCGGCGGTTTGACGTTGCAGCGAGCCGCCGGTAGGCTTTGACGCACCGTGCGGTCCCCGGCACCCGTGCACGCAATGGTCATCGAGCTCCCGATTGGGGGCGGATGCCCTGTGCGCGGCGGAGGCTGACCGCACCAGTCACCCAGCCAGCGACAGGGCCCCCGCCGCCGAGCGGGGGCCCTTCTTTTTTTCCGAGGAGGACACCGGGATGTCGAGGCCCGTGACGCCGACGATCAAGGTCCGGGACCTGCGCAAGGTCTTCACCGTCACGCGCCGGGAGCCGGGGCTGCGTGGGGCGCTGCGCTCGCTCGTGGCGCCGGCCCGTGTCGAGGTCGCGGCGCTGGCGGGCATCAGCTTCGATATGGAGCCCACAGAACGGCTGGCGCTGATCGGCCCCAACGGCGCCGGCAAGTCGACGGCGATCAAGATCCTCACGGGGATCCTGCAGCCGACTTCGGGGAACTGCGAGGTTCTCGGCCTGGTGCCGTGGAAGCAGCGGGAGCAGCTGGCCCGCCACGTCGGCACCGTGTTCGGGCAGCGACCCCAGCTCTGGTACCACCTCCCCGCCGTCGACACGCTGCGCCTGCTGGCCGCCGTCTACGACATCGACGGGCGCACCGCCGAGCGCCGGATCCGCGAGCTCGCGGACGTCTTCGACCTGGGCTCCCTGCTCGAGGTGCCGGTGCGGAAGCTGTCACTCGGCCAGCGCATGCGCTGCGAGGTGGCGGCGTCGCTGATCCACCGGCCGCGGCTGCTGCTCCTCGACGAGCCCTCCATCGGCCTCGACCCGGTCGCGAAGCACCACATCCGGGAGATGGTGCTCCGGATGAGCGAGCAGGACCACGTCGGCGTGCTCGTAACGTCGCACGACGCCGGCGACATCGAGGCGCTGTGCCGGCGGGTCATCATCGTCGAGCACGGCCTGGTCGTATACCACGACGAGCTGCAGACTCTCAGGAGCGCCTATCTCTCGTCGAAGCGGGTCCGAGCCCACTTCGCCGGCCCGGCGACCCTCGGCGGGCTGCCTCCCGGCGTCCGCCTCCTCCGGCAGGACGGCATCAGCGCGCTGCTGCACGTGGACACCCGGCGCGCCACGATCGACGGCGTGCTGGGCCTGCTCAGCCGGGCCGGCGAGCTTGCCGACCTGGTCATCTCCGAGCCCAGCCTGGAGGAGGTCATCCGGGCGGTGTTCTCCGGCGGCCGGCTGGAGGCGACATCGTGATGGCCGTGCCCTGGGCTCCCGCTCGCAAGTACGTCGCCGTCTCGCGCATCCAGCTCCGGGCGTCGCTCGTCTACCCGCTGGACGCAGCCGGTCGCGCGATCTCGATCGTCCTCTTCGTCGTCGTCTTCCTGAACCTGTGGCGGGCGACGTACCAGGGCGCAGGCCGGTCGGTCGCCGGGCTGGGCCTGCGCGACGTCGTCTGGTACCTGGCCGTCGCCGAGGTCGTGATGCTCAGCCAGCCGCGCACCGCCGCGCTCCTCGCCCAGTCCGTCAAGGACGGGTCGATCGCCTACCAGCTCGCGCGGCCCTACCGCTTTCTGCTCTTCCACCTCGCGGCGCGGCTGGGAGACACGCTGCCATTGGTCATGCTCACGCTGGCGGCGGGGGGCGCTGCGGCCTGGCTGGCGGTCGGTGCGCCCCCGACCTGGTGGGGGGTTGCCCTGCTGGCGGTCGAGCTGCCGATGGCGTGGCTCCTGAACTTCCTCATGTCCACCGCGATCGGCCTGCTGGCGTTCTCCGTCGAGGACACCACCGCGTTCGAGTGGATCTACAACAAGCTGATGCTGGTGGTGGGCGGCGTCCTCATCCCGCTCGACTTCTTTCCCGGGTGGCTGCGCGGCGCCGCGACCCTGCTCCCGTTCGCCAGCGCGACGTACACGCCCGCGCACCTCTTCGTGCGGCCGGGCGGCCAGGGCGCTCTGGAGCTCCTGGCCGTGCAGGCGGCCTGGATCGTTGTCCTCGGGTCGGCCCTCTGGGCGCTCTACCGGCGTGGTATGCGCCGCCTGGTGGTGAACGGCGGATGAGCTGGGCGCGCGGCGCTCGCTTCCTGCTGGCGGTATGGCGGGCGAACCTGCTCTCGGCGATGGAGTACCGGGTCTCGTTCCTCGCCCAGGTCGCAGGCATGTTCCTCAACGACGCCGCCCTGTTCGGCTTCTGGACGATCTACTTCCAGCGCTTCCACGAGGTCCGCGGCTGGCGCCTTGCCGACGTGCTGCTGCTGTTCGGCACCGTGGCGGCAGGGTTCGGCTGCGCAACATACCTGTTCGGCAACGTCCTGCGTCTGGCGACGGTGATCGCGGAGGGCGAGCTGGACTACTACCTCAGCCTGCCCAGGCCGGCGCTCCTGCACGCGCTGGCCAGTCGAAGCGTGCCGAGCGGCCTCGGCGACCTGCTGTTCGGCTTCGCGACCCTGGCCGCCGTCGGCGCCGCCACGCCCGGCGAGGCGGCGCGCTTCGCGCTGGGCGCGGCCCTGGGCGCCGCCGTGTTCGTCGGCTTCCTGGTGGTGGTCGGCTCCCTCTCCTTCTGGATCGGAGACGCCACGCTGCTGTCGGGTGCCGTGACCCAGGGGATGATTATGTTCAGCACCTATCCGTTCGCGGTCTTCGACGGCTGGACACGCCTCCTGCTGTTCAGCCTGCTGCCGGCCGCGTTCGTCGGCGCCGTCCCTGCGAGCCTGGTCCGGTCCTTCACCTGGCAGTCGCTCGGCGAGCTCGGGCTGGCGGCAGCCCTGTCGCTGGCGGCCGGGACAGCGCTGTTCCAGCGCGGCCTCGCTCGGTACCAGAGCGGCAGCGCAATGCAGGCGCGCGTTTGACTCCGGCGGTCATGGAGCTCGGATGAGCCGCGGGTTCGCAGCCAGGGTGCACGTTCGGAGCGCTGATCGCCGGCCCTGTCCGTCGGGTCGGGGTCGGTGCGCGCGTGACGCGTCGGGCTCGATCGGGTACGCTGCGAGGGCGGTGCATGGCCAACCACCTTCCCATCGCCGGGCGTGAGCGCGCCCTCGGAGCCGGCCCCCGTCTCGCCCGGCCTGCCGAGCCGGCCGGCCGACATCCCGCGGACCTACGAGTGGTTCGCCGCGATGCGCGACAGCCATCCCGTCGTGTTCGGCAGCGGGTGGCGCCTGCCGAGCTGGCAGGTCTTCCGTTACGACGACGTCACCAGGGTGCTGACCGACTACTCGTGCTTCTCGTCGCGGGCGTTCGCGATGGGCTACTCGATGCTGTCGGACACCCTGATCTCCAAGGACCCACCGGACCACGGCAAGCTGCGTAGCCTCGTCAACATGGTGTTCACGCCGAGGGCCGTGACTGGTCTCGCCAGCAGCATCGCCGCCATCACCCAGGAGCTGCTCGACGCCGCGCGGGCGCGCGGTGAGATGGACGTCGTCGCCGACCTCGCCTTCCCGCTGCCAGCGCGCGTCATCGCGGCCATGCTCGGGGTGCCGGACCGCGATTGGGACATCTTCCGGCGCCTGGCCGCCACGGATGCCGGCACGGGTGACCGCGGCGAGATGCGCCGCTACTTCTCCGCGCTGCTCGAGGAGCGCCGACGGGCGCCCCGGGAGGACCTGATCTCGGCGCTCAGCGTGGCCGAGGTCGACGGCGAGCGCCTCGGCGAGCGTGAGCTGGTGAGCTTCTGCCAGCTGCTGCTGCTCGCCGGGCAGGAGACGACCAAGAACCTGATCGCGAACTTCGTGCTGACGCTGGCCGACCACCCGGACGTCCGTGCCGAGCTGGTCCGGGATCTCGACCTGGTGCCGGGGGCGATCGAGGAGGTGCTGCGCTACCTGGCGCCGGTGTGGTTCCTCTTCCGGCTGACGACGACCGAGGTCGAGCTGAGCGGCGTCAGGATCCCGGCCGGGCAAACGGTGCTGCCGTGGATGGCCTCGGCCAACCGGGACGCGTCGCAGTTCCCCGAGCCCGACCGCTTCGACGTCCGGCGAGACCCCAACCGCCACCTTGCGTTCGGCCACGGCATCCACTTCTGCCTGGGAGCGCCGCTGAGCCGCCTGGAGGCGAGGGTCGCGCTGCCGATGATGCTGGAGCAGCTGCGGGATTTGCGCCTGGTGCGCCGGGAGTCGATCCGCGTCCGCGCCGGGATCGTTTTCGTGATCAGCAGCCTGCCAGTGACGTTCGCGGCCGCCTGAGCGGGGATCCCGCGTCGCCGCCCGGCCAGGCCTTGACGCAATCCTTACACCGGCATGGCGGACCTTCGTGCAGAAGGGTGGTTGCCTTGACCGCATGACACGCGTTCGCTCCGCCGGCCTGGCGCTGGCCGCCTGTCTGGCGCTGTCGGGCTGTCTGGCCGGCGGGACCGCCCCCTTCAGCTCCTCCCCGGCGAGTGCGACCGGCATCCACAAGATCCAGCACGTCGTGATCGTCATGCAGGAGAACCGCTCGTTCGACGAGTACTTCGGGACCTTCCCGGGCGCCGATGGGCTGCCGATGCAGAACGGCCAGTTCAGTACCTGCGTGCCGGACCCGGTCGGCGGCTGCCAGAGGCCGTTCCACGACCCCGACCCCGTGAACGGCGGAGGTCCGCACGGCCAGGCCAACGCCACCGCGGACATCGACGGGGGCCGGATGGACGGCTTCGTCGCCCAGGCCGCGGCCGGGCGCAGGGCCTGCACGGACCGCAACGACCCGGCCTGCACCGACGGCGACCGGGTCGACGTCATGGGCTGGAAGGACGCGCGGGACTTACCGAACTACTGGACCTACGCGCACGACTTCACGCTCCAGGATCGCCTCTTCGAGCCGAATGCGTCATGGAGCCTGCCCGAGCACCTGTTCCTTGTCTCCGAGTGGTCGGCGAAGTGTGCCAGCGCGGACGACCCCGCAAGCTGCGTCGACGCGCTGCAGAATCCGACGAACCCGCAGTCCGCCGCCGGGGCCGGCGGGGGCAGGAAGGCAAAGAAGACCGCGGGGCCCAGCCCGGGCGCCTCCCTGCCGGTGTCGTCCCTGTACGCGTGGACCGACCTGACCTGGCTGATGGACAGGGCTCACGTGACCTGGAAGTACTACGTGGCGCCGGGCACTGAGCCGGACTGCGAGGACGCCAGCGAGCAGACCTGCGTCCAGCGCGGGCAGAATGCCGGCACGCCCGGCATCTGGAACCCGCTGCCGTACTTCACGGACGTGCAGCAGGACCACCAGCTGGGCAACATCCAGGACCTCGGCCACTTCACCGCCGACGCGCAGCGAGGTCAGCTGCCGGCGGTCTCCTGGATCGTGCCCAGCAGCAAGGAGAGCGAGCACCCGCCGGCCTCGACCAGCGCGGGCCAGGCCTACGTCACGGGCCTCGTCAACGCCGTGATGAAGAGCCCGGACTGGAGCTCGACCGCCATCTTCATCTCCTGGGACGACTGGGGCGGCTTCTACGACCATGTCCGGCCGCCGGTCGTCGATCGGAGCGGCTACGGACTGCGGGTGCCGGGCATCGTGATCAGCCCGTACGCCAGGAAGGGGTACGTGGACCACCAGACGCTGAGCCACGACGCGTACGCCAAGTTCATCGAGGACGACTTCCTCGGCGGCCGGCGCCTGGACCCCAGGACCGACGGGCGCGCTGACCCGAGGCCCGACGTCCGGGAGAACGCCACCATCCTGGGCGACCTGCGGGCCGACTTCGACTTCACGCAGCGGCCCCTGCCCCCGGTCATCCTGAGCCCCAGCCCGGCGCCCGGCCCGACCTCCATCGCCGGGACCTGAGCGGCGCCGGCGGCCGTGGTGACCGGGATGCCGCCGGCACCGGTCTGCCGCTGCCCGTGCCATGTGTGGTACCACACCTGGCATGGCGCGCTCACGCTCATCCAAACGAAGGACCCGGGTGTCGTTCCGGCACGGCGACCGGCTCGACCAGGCCTTCCTGGTGGGCATCGTGCTCAAGGGCCTGGACGGCGTCCTCGAGGTGCTGGGCGGCCTGCTCCTCCTCGTGGTGACGCCGGCCTCGATCGACCGCCTGGTGCGGTTTCTCACCGAGCACGAGCTCTCCGAAGACCCTCACGACTTCCTCGCCAACCGCCTGCTCCACGCCGCCGGCGGGCTCACCGGGGCCACGGTGCGCTTCGGTGCCGTCTATCTGCTCCTGCACGGCGTGGTCAAGATCGTGCTCGTCACCGCCCTGCTGAGGAACAGGCTGTGGGCCTATCCCTGGACGATCGCGTTCCTGATCGCCTTCATCGGCTACCAGGCGTACCGGATGGTGCTGACGCCCTCGGTCGGTCTCGCGGCGCTGACCGTCTTCGACGCGGTCGTCGCCTGGCTCACCTACCGCGAATACCTGAGGCAGCGGGCCAGGGCCCGCCCCGCCGTAGACCTGAGGAGACGCAGACGAGCCTAGAGGTGCGACCCATGGCGCCACCGTCGAAGGTCCCGGCCCCTGCGGGACGTTCGGCCCCCTCGCGGGCCGGCCGCACGTGTGAAGATTCCACTTGATCGTGCAACACGGAAGGAGCGGCGCGGTGAACGACGACCGGCCGGAGCGCGGTCCGCTCCGGCTCATGCTGGTCGACGACCACGAGGTGGTGCGGAGCGGTCTCAGGACGATGCTCGAGGCATCCGGCGACGTTCGCGTCGTCGCCGAGGCGGGCACCGTGGCCGAGGCCATCGCCGAGGCCGAGCGGACGAGGCCGGACGTGATCGTGATGGACGTGCGCCTGGCCGACGGCAGCGGCATCGTGGCCACGCGCGAGATCCGGGCCCGGAGGCCCGAGACGAAGGTGCTGATGCTGACCTCGTTCGCGGACGACGAGGCGCTGTTCGCGTCCATCATGGCCGGCGCCAGCGGCTACGTCCTGAAACAGATCCGCGGTGGAGACCTCGTGCGTGCGATCCACGCGGTCGGCCAGGGCCAGAGCCTGCTCGACCCGGCCATCACCACGACGGTGCTGGACCGCCTGCGCAAGGGCAAGCACCTGCTCCGCGACGAGCGGCTGGCCAGGCTCTCGGCGCAGGAGGAGCGCATCCTGACGCTCGTGGCCGAGGGCCACACCAACCGGGAGATCGGCGTGCGGCTGAAGCTGGCGGAGAAAACGGTCAAGAACTACGTGTCGACCATACTCTCGAAGCTGGAGGTGGGTCGTCGAGCGGAGGCGGCGGCCTACCTGGCCCGTCACACGGGCATGCCGGGGTCGGAAGGCTGAACGCGGGCGGCGCCGTGGGCTCGGAGCCGGCGGCGCGCCCGGCGGAGGCGCAGGCGGCGCCGTCTCCGGAGGAGCTGCGGCGGATCGACGCCTACTGGCGGGCCGCGAACTACCTCTCGGTGGGCCAGATCTACCTCCTGGACAACCCGCTCCTCGCCGAGCCGCTGCGCCCGGAGCACGTCAAGCCGCGGCTGCTCGGACACTGGGGTACCAGCCCGGGCCTCAACTTCGTCTACGTGCACCTGAACCGGGCGATCCGGGCCAGGGACCTGGACGCTATCTTCGTCGCCGGACCCGGCCACGGCGGGCCGGCCGTGGTCGCCAACGCCTACCTGGAGGGGACGTACAGCGAGCTGTACGCCGCGGTCTCCCAGGACGCGGAGGGGATGCGCGCGCTCTTCCGCCAGTTCTCCTTTCCCGGCGGCATCCCCAGCCACGCTGCTCCGGAGACGCCGGGGTCGATCCACGAGGGCGGCGAGCTCGGCTACGCGCTGGCCCACGCCTACGGCGCCGCCTTCGACAACCCCGACCTCCTCGTGTGCTGCGTGATCGGCGACGGCGAGGCGGAGACGGGCCCGCTGGCCGCCAGCTGGCACTCGAACAAGTTCCTCGACCCCGCCCGCGACGGCGCGGTGCTGCCGATCCTGCACCTCAACGGCTACAAGATCGCCAATCCCACGGTGCTCGCCCGGATCCCCGAGGACGAGCTCCGACGCCTGCTCGAGGGCTACGGGTACGCCCCCTGCATCGTCGAGGGCGACCAGCCGGAGGCGATGCACCGGGAGATGGCCGCGGCGCTGGACCGGGTGCTGGACGAGATCGCGGAGATCCAGCGGCGGGCGCGGGCCGGCGGCCGGGTGGAGCGGCCGAGCTGGCCGATGATCGTCCTGCGCAGCCCGAAGGGCTGGACCGGGCCCCGCGAGGTCGACGGCCAGCGGGTCGAGGGCACGTTCCGCTCCCACCAGGTGCCGCTGACCGAGCCGCGGACCAGGCCCGACGAGCTGCGGCAGCTGGAGGCCTGGATGCGCTCGTACCGGCCGGAGGAGCTGTTCGACGAGCGGGGCGCCCTCGTCCCCGAGCTGCGTGACCTGCCGCCCACCGGCCGGCGCCGGATGAGCGCCAGTCCCCACGCCAACGGCGGCGAGCTCCTGCGCGACCTGCACCTCCCGGACTTCCGCGGCTACGCGGTCGCGGTCGCCAGGCCCGGGGCCACGTCGAGCGAGGCGACCCGCGTGCTCGGCCGGTTCCTGCGCGACGTGGTCCGCGACAACCCCGACCGCTTCCGGGTCTTCGGTCCCGACGAGACGGTGTCCAATCGCCTGGGCGACATCCTCTCCGCGACGGACCGGGCGTGGATGGCGGAGATCGTGGAGGGGGACGACCACCTGGCGCCGGAGGGGCGGGTTGTCGAGGTGCTGAGCGAGCATCTCTGCCAGGGCTGGCTGGAGGGCTATCTCCTGACCGGCCGGCACGGCCTGTTCAACTGCTACGAGGCGTTCATCCACATCGTGGACTCGATGCTCAACCAGCACGCGAAGTGGCTGAAGGTCACCCGTGGCATTCCGTGGCGGCGGCCCATCGCCTCCCTGAACTACCTGCTCAGCTCGCATGTCTGGCGCCAGGACCACAACGGGTTCTCGCACCAGGACCCGGGCTTCATTGACCACGTGGTCAACAAGAAGGCCGAGATCGTCCGCGTCTACCTCCCCCCCGACGCCAACTGCCTGCTCTCGGTGGCCGACCACTGCCTGCGCAGCCGCCACTACGTGAACGTGATCGTGGCCGGCAAGAACCCGGCCCTCGACTACCTCTCGATCGAGGACGCGGTCGTCCACTGCACCCGCGGGATCGGCATCTGGGACTGGGCGAGCAACGACGGCGAGGGCGAGCCGCACGTCGTGATGGCGTGCGCGGGGGACGTGCCGACCCTGGAGACCCTGGCAGCCGTCGACCTGCTCCGCCGCCACGTGCCCGACCTCCGGGTCCGGGTGGTCAACGTAGTCGACCTGATGAAGCTCCAGCCTCGCGAGGAGCACCCGCACGGGCTGTCGGACACCGAGTTCGACGCGCTCTTCACGACCGGCCGGCCGGTCATCTTCGCCTACCACGGCTACCCCTGGCTGATCCACCGCCTGACCTACCGCCGGCACAACCACCACAACCTGCACGTCCGCGGCTATAAGGAGGAGGGCACGACCACGACGCCGTTCGACATGGTCATGCTCAACGACCTCGACCGGTTCCACCTCGTGATGGACGTCATCGACCGGGTGCCCGGTCTGGGCTCCCGGGCGGCACCGCTCCGCCAGCGCATGGCGGACGAGCGCGTGCGCCACCGCATGCACACGCGCGAGCACGGCGAGGACGCCCCGGACGTGCGCGACTGGGTCTGGCCTGATGCCGGGTGAGCCCGGCTTCCCCCTCCGGGCCGCCTCCTCCTCCCCGGGAGGTATGGACCACCTGCGGTGAGGGTGCTCGTCGTCAACGCGGGATCCAGCAGCCTCAAGCTCCGGCTGCTGGGCCCTGACGACGCGCTGCTGGCCGACTGCGAGCTGCCGGCCGGCACCGCCGGCTTCGACGAGCAGGCGGTGGCGGCGGCGGTCGAGCCGATGACCGGCGTCGAGGCGATCGGTCACCGCTTCGTCCATGGCGGCGCTCGGCTCTCCGGGCCCACGTTGCTCGACCCCGGGGTGGAGGACTACCTCGGCTCGCTGACGGGCCTGGCGCCGCTGCACCAGGCGCTGGCGCTGGCCGGCGTCCGGCTGATGAGGCGCCTGAGGCCATCGGCGCCGGAGGTCGCCTGCCTCGACACGGCCTTCCACGCCACCCTGCCGGCCGCGGCGGCAACCTACGCGGTGCCGCGGGAATGGCGAGAGCGGCTCGGCGTGCGCCGGTTCGGCTTCCACGGGCTGTCCCACGCCTACGCCGCGAGACGGGCTGCGGAGCTGCTCGGCCGGCCTCAGGAACGCCTGCGGACCGTCACCTGTCATCTCGGCGCGGGCGCGTCGCTGGCGGCGGTGCGGTTCGGCGTCTCCGTGGACACCACGATGGGCTTCACGCCGCTGGAGGGCATCATCATGGCGACGCGCTCGGGGACGGTGGACCCCGGCCTGGTGCTGTGGCTGCAGCGCCAGGCCGGCCTGTCGGAGCCGGCGCTCACCGACGCCCTGGAGAACCAGTCCGGCCTGCTCGCCCTGGCGGGCAGCGCCGACATGCGTGACGTCCTCCGGGGGGCCGGTGCCGGCGACCCCAATGCCCGCCTCGGTCTCGACGTGTACGTCTACCGCCTGCGGTCCGCCGTCGCGGCGATGGCGGCCGCCATGGAGGGGCTCGACTCGCTCGTCTTCACCGGGGGGGTCGGTGAGCATGCCGCGGAGGTGCGGGCCGCCGCCGCCAGCGGCCTTGCCTTCCTGGGCGTCGCGCTCGACGGCGAGCGCAACGCGGCCGCTGCCGGCGACGCGGACGTCAGCGCAGCCGGCGCGCGGGTCCGGACCCTGGTGGTGCAGGCGCGCGAGGACCTGGAGATCGCGCGCCAGGTCCGCTCGCTGTTGGGCTGAAGGGGCTGAGTCCCTCCCCACCCCTCCCGCCGGGGGAGGAGGGCGCGCGGAACAGCCCCCTGCGTTATTTCTGGCTGCGCAGCACGTCGATCAGGAGCGCCGCGGTCCAGCTGAAGTCCTCGCTCCCGTAGCCCTCCGCGCTGAACGGGTCGAAGTACTCGCGGAACCCGGCGCGCTCGACGAGCCGGACCATGCTGCCCTCGACCTCCGCCATGAGCGCCGTCCGCCGGTGCTGGCGCAGGCCGCGCCACACGAGCCAGTCGGTGTTGATCCAGACCGGCCCCCGCCAGTAGCGCCTCCGCTCGAACTCAGCACCGCCGAGGTCAAAGCTGGGCACAAGGTAGTGCTCGACCTCCGGCGGCGGGTCGAAGTGCGGGGACGTGAGGTCGGCCACGATCGCCTCCACGCCGGCGGCGGGCAGCTCGGGATCCAGCAGCGGGATCGCCGTGTCGATCGACTCCTTGCGAATCAGCTGCTCCGAGCGCAGGTCGTGGGCGAAGAAACGCCGGGCCTCGGGGTCCCACAGGTGGGCCAGGAGGCCGTCGTGGATGCGCTGGGCGGCCGCCCGGTGGGGCGCCGGGTCCTCGCCGAGGACGGCCGCGATCTCGGCCAGGGCGTGCGCCGACCACAGGTAGATCGCGTTGAACAGCGGGGCCTCCACCAGGAACGGGCTGCTGGCCAGGAGGTCCGCGTCGTCGTAGCCCGAGTCCCGGTAGCGGATGGCGAGATACACGTAGCGGTCGTAGGTCGCGTCGCTCGGGCGGTCCGCCGGGTTGGCGTGGACGAGGTCGAACCGGCGATACGCCGGCACCTGGCCGGCGGGGATCGTCAGCGAGCTCAGCTCCGGGTCCCAGATCGGCGAGTTGTCCAGGCCCGACTCCCACGGGTGCACGATGGCGGCCAGCCCGTGGCCGGCCGGGTCGCGCCTGCCCGCGAGGTAGCCGTGCTGCGCGACCAGCTTCGGGAAGAGGCGGCGCAGGAAGGCCAGCGCCTCGGCGTCGCCGCGGGCGTGGCGATACACCTCCAGGGCGGCCCTGGCGTGCAGCGGCGGCTGGGTGATGCCGGACGTCCGCTCGCCCGCCGGCGCCGGCGGCTGGCGGTCGCTCTGCCAGAAGTCCGGGCCGGGGAAGTAGTCCGCCGTTCGCGGATCGAACCGGACGTGCGGGAGCATGCCGTTCGCCCACTGCCCGCGAAAGAGGACCTCGAGCTCCTGCATGGCTCGGCGGGGCTCCACCCACGAGCGTCCGATAGCGATGAAAGCGGCGTCCCAGCTCCACTGGTGCGGGTACAGGGACCGCGAGGCGACGGTGGCCTCGCCGGTCCAGTTCGCGTCCAGGACGGCCTGGGCGCGGCGCAGCAGCGCCGCACGCTCGTCGCCGCCGGGGCGCCTGGCCCGCCGTCCCTGGTGCATCACGGACTCCTGAGCGTACGCCTCCGCGGCTCCGCCGGCTGGGTCCCGGCGGCCGGGCTGCTGCGGTCCGAGGGACCGGCGCCGGTGGGGACCTTCGGCCCTACTCGGACGGCGTCCTCAGGGCCGATGCTGACCCAGAGGTGACGGATATGTACAGCAGGGTCCTGTTCGCGGTCGAGGACGACGAAGCGCTCCCCGCCGCCGTGCCCGTGGTGGCCGCGTACGCGCGCCGGTGGGGCGCATACGTCTGCGTCCTGCACGTCCACCGGGCCGATCGGAACGCCCCCAACGGCGCCAGCTGGCGGCTGGTCAAGGGGGTGGTCGAGTGCCTAGGAGCAGAGGGCGTCCGGGCCGAGGGCGAGATCCGGCCCCTGGCCCGAGGCGGGAAGGTCGCGCAGGCCATCGTCGGAGCGGCGCGACACGCCCGGGCCGATCTCGTGGCGGTCGGGTCGCACGGTCGAACGGACCTGGGCGCGCTCTTCCGCGGCAGCGTCAGCCACGCCGTCGCGGCCGGCGTGGAGGCACCCGTCCTGGTCGTGAGGGCGTCGGCCGCGCGTCCGGCCGAGCCCCGCGTCGTGCTCGTCCCGGTCGACGGCTCCGCCGGCTCGGACCAGGCCGTGGCAGAGGCGGCTGAGATCGCGTCTACGTTCGGCGCGCGGGTGTCAATCCTGCACGTCCAGGTGCTGGTGGCCGCCGACGGGGCGGTCGCCGTCGAGCCGCAGGAGCACGCGCAGGCCGTGATGCGCACGGCCGTCGCGACCGTGGCCGCCCGGGGCGTCCACGTGACCGGGGAGACCGTGCCGGGCAATTCTGTCGTCCAGGTCCTGGTCGATGCGGCGGCGCGGACGGGCGCCGACCTTGTGGTGCTCGGCTCGCGGAGGCCGTCCGACCTGGGCGGCCTGCTGCTGGGGAGCACCGCGCACGACGTCATCCACCGGCTGCGCTGCCCGGTGCTCCTCGGCCGCCGCGTGACGGCAGCGGAGTCGGTCGCATGAGCCGCCAGGGCCCAGAGAAGGGTGGCCACGAGATGGGCACGTCCGCCGCGGACGTGGAGATCCTCACGGAAGAGGCGTGCGTGCGCCTCCTGCGCGGACACGGCGTCGGCCGGGTCGCCCTCACCGACGAGGGTCAGCCGGTCATCTTCCCCGTCAACTACGCGGCGGACGCACGGGCGATCGTCTTCCGGACAGCGCCGGGCATGAAGCTGACCCAGGCCCCCATGGCGAAGGTGGCCTTCGAGATCGACGAGGTGGACCTGGAGCGGGGGATCGCCTGGAGCGTGATGGTGCGCGGCGTCGCGTACGAGATCACCGACGCCGTGGACCGCCTGTCGGAGGAGCTGCACGAGCTGGTGGTGGAGCCGATCGCGCCGGGCGATCACGGGCACTGGATCGCGGTGATGCGGCGCGAGATCTCCGGCAGGCGGTTCCGGCCCCGGCCGGTCGCCCGCCTCACCCCGTGAGGGCGCGCCAGGCCGCTTCCCTGGCATCCTGTGCGCGTGCACCTCTGCCGGCGGCAGCAGTCGGGCCGACCCGCCGCGCTCTGCCTGGCCGGCGTGCTCGGGCTTGCGGTCGCGCTCCGCGCACCTCTGCTCGGCGGCGGGCAGATCGACTACGACGAGGGCGTCTACTGGCAGTCGCTGCGAGCGCTCGCCGACGGCCACCGGCTCTTCACCGAGGTCTACAGCTCGCAGCCGCCCGCCTTCCTCATGATGCTGCTGCCCTTCCAGCTCCTGATCGGCGGCATCGCCGCGGCCAGGTTCGGCGTCCTCGGGTTGACCGTCGTGGGCATCGCCGCCGGCGGCAGGCTCGCCTGGCTGCTGGCCGGCCCGTGGGCGGGGGTCCTCGCGGCCGGCATCCTGGCCGCCGATCCGCTCGTCTTCCGGGAGTCGCTGACGCTGCAGGCGGAAGGCCCGGCCGTGGCGCTGGCCCTGGTCTCGCTCGCCGTGGCCGCCGAGGCGCGGGCTCGCGACGGCCGGACGGCGAACCTCCTCGCCGCGGGCTCGGGCGCGGCGCTCGGCCTCGCGATCCTCACGAAGCTGCTGGGCGTCGCCGCGGCCCCGGCGGTCGCCCTGCTGCTGGCGGCGCCCCAAGCCGGCGGGCTGCGCTGGGGGTCGCTCGCGGCCGGCACGCTGGGCGGCTGCGCGGCCGCCGCCGCCGTGCTGCTCCCGTTCGCCGGCGCGTGGCCCGTGGTCTGGCAGGAGGCGGTCGGGCTCCACGTGCTCGCGCGCGCGGTGCCGGTGGGCGGCCTCGGCGAGGGAACGGTTCAGCGGGAGCTGCCCGTCGCGGTCATCGGGGTCGCGGGATGGGCGGCGGCGCTCCGGAGCTCTCCCCACCTGGCCGCAGCCACGGCCGCCTGGGCCGTGCCCGCCGGCCTGCTGCTGGCCGTGCAGCATCCCCTCTGGCCGCACCACGTCGTGTTCGTCACGGCCCCGCTCGCGGTGGCCGGGGGCGGGCTCGCGCGGCCCCTCCGGGCGCGCGCCGGCCTGGCGCTGGCCGTGGGAGCGACGGCGGTCGTGGCCGGGGCCGCAGGGTCCGCCCTCTACGTGCGCTCGCTCCAGCAGCCGGCCTCGGCCGTTCGGCCCACCGTCGCGGCACTACGAACCGGCACGGGCGCCGGCCTCCTCGTCATCACGGACGACCAGTACGCGGCCGCGCTGGCCGGCCGTGACACGCCGCCCCAGCTCGTCGACACGTCGCTCGTCCGGGTGCGCTCCGGCGACCTGACGACCGGGGAGGTGGAGGCGCTGGCCCGCCGTCCCGATGTGGGCGCCGTGCTGCTGGCGACCGGCCGGCTCGCCGACCTGCCCGGTCTGCGGGGCTGGCTGGCAGCGCATTTCCCCGACTCCCGTGACCTCGGCGGCGGCCGGGTGCTCTATCTGAGAGCCGACCGTTAAACGGCGGCGGCCCGGCCATTAACCCCCCGTCGCCACGCTGCGCGAGGTGCGACGAGCGGTGCTCCTGGCCCTGCTGGTATCGATCGGCGCAGCCCCGCTCGCAGGCTGCGCCGCCTACGTCGACAACCACGTGACCGCCTGGGCCGCTGCCGCGGCGGAGCCGATCCCCTGCGTCGACCCGCGGGTCGCGGGGCCGCGGCCGGCGGACGCGGCGGACTGGCCGGTCTACGACCGGACGCCTGACCGGCATGGAGCTGACCCCGGCTCGCCCGCGGCCGGCCACGTCAAGCCGATGTGGGGCCTGGCGCTGGACGGCTCGACCTTCGCGCAGCCCCTCGTGGTCCAGGGACTGCTCCTGGAGGCGACCGAGCACGATACCGTCTACGCGTTCGATGCCGCCAGCGGCTGCCTGGCGTGGCGGACGCCGCTGGGCACACCGTTCGATGTCACCCGGCACCGGCTCGAGTGCAACAACATCCAGCCCGAGCTGGGCATCACCGCCACGCCGGCGGCCGACCCGACGACCGGCACCGTGTACGTGGTGGCGTTCTTCGACCCC
>DATFRD010000396.1:0-5272 GCA_035263645.1 Candidatus Dormiibacterota bacterium
GGGGAAGCCCCCTCCGGCCCTTCGGGCCACCTCCCCCGCGAGGGGGGAGGGGCTGCACCGGCGGATAGACTTCACCGCACCGGTCGCCCGCGGGCGGCGGCCAGTGCAGAGGATCGCTGGACGAGGAGGCTGACGTTGGCGGACAGCGGCACGGACGACCAGAGACGCCGCCGCAGGGAAGAGTACTGGGCCGACCCCATGGCCGTGAACCGCCGGATCGTCGACGAGTACCGCGTGACCGGGGGCCACGTCGCCGAGTTTGGCGGCCCCTCACGCATGCTCCTGCTGACCACCAGGGGCGCCAGGAGCGGCGAGGCCCGCACGACGCCGATGATGTACGTCGCCGACGCCGACCGGCTCGTGGTCTTCGCCTCCAACATCGGCGCCCTGCGCCACCCCGGTTGGTACCACAACCTGGTCGCGCACCCGGACGTCACCGTCGAGGTGGGCAGCGACCGGTTCGACGCCACCGCGGTCGTGACCGCCGGCGAAGAGCGGGAGCGGCTCTGGCGGCTGTTCCCGTTTCCCGAGCACCAGCACCGAGCGGCGGGCCGCGTGATCCCGGTGGTCGCGCTCGAGAGACGCGGGGACTGAGCCCTCCACGTCTGGGGGTCGCGCCGATCGTGGCCCCTACAATGGCCGCGTGGGCAGCCGGATGGCAGACGCAGCTGCACTGCACCGCCTCTCACGCCCCGACCTCGACCTCGGCGCGTACCTGCGCCTCGCGCTCAGCGAGCTGGACCGACTCGTCGGCTACACCGACGCCTCCATCATGGCGTACGACCCCGATGTGCTGCTGCCGGCCTCGGCGCTGAGCGCGTCGGCCCGCGACCTCGCCTACGCGCTGCACGCATGCCGGAACGAGCAGCTCGAGCCCGACCTCCTCAAGTTCCGGGAGCTGGCCCGCACCCCCGCCCACGTCGGCGTGCTGGCGCACAGGGAAGGAGCTGGCGACCCGAGGCGGCAGAGTCCCCGCTGGCGGGAGCTCGTGATGCCCGCCGGCCACCGACACGAGCTGCGGGCGGCGCTGGTGGACGGCCACGGCCGCTGCTGGGGAGCCCTCGTCCTGCTGCGCGATCGCCCACCGTTCCTGCTCGGCGACGCCCGCCTGGTCTCGCGCGCGGGCCGGATCGTCGCCCGGTGCATCGCGCGCGCGACGGTCCTGCCTCCGACGGCGGACGGGCCAGCGCCGGCGTCCGGGGTGCTGATCCTCGACCGCCGCGGCCGGGTGCTGGACGCCACGCAATCGGGTCGGGCCTGGCTGGACGAGCTGGATGGCCCGGGAGCCCCCGAGCAGCCGGTGCCCGTGGCCGCCCTGGCGATGCTGGCCGGGGCCTCTCGAGGCGCCGATGCGCCGACGCTGCGGCTCCGCACCGCGCGCGGCCGCTGGGCGACCCTGAACGCGGAGACGCTGACGGACGGCGGGAGCGCCAACCGGATCGTGGTGGTCGTCGAGCCCGTCCAGGCCGCCTCGATCCTGCCCCTGCTCTGCGCGGCCTACGGCCTGACCCGGCGGGAGAGCGAGGTGGTGGCGGCGACACTGCAGGGGATGACCGGCAAGGAGGCCGCGGCCCGGCTGAAGGTCAGCACCAACACCGTCCAGGACCACCTGAAGTCCATCTTCGAGAAGGCCGGCGTGCGCAGCCGGGGGGAACTGGCGTACCGGCTTGCGCTCCAGTTCACCGGAGCCGGCGAGACAGCGCATCCCCCCGATTTCTGGGATTGATCGCGCGCTCGGGGCCCAGGAGAATGGAACCCACGATGGCGGACGACAGCTCCGACGTGATCAGAGCCAGCACCGACGACCGGTCATGGCCGACCTGCTCAGCGTGATGCGACAGATCGGCGCACCGGGAGGCTGAGCGTGGCAGCCGGCCTGCTGCTGCTGCTCGTCCAGGCCGCCGCGGGGTGGTTCGCGGCCGGCTTCATCTGGACGATGCAGGTGCTCCACTATCCCCTCTTCGCGCGCGTCGGCGAAGCCGACTTCCCCGCCTACGAGCGCGAGCACAACCGGCGCTTCTTCCCGCTCATCGTCCCGTCCGTGCTCGTGGTCATCGTGACCGCTGTCGCCCTCCTCTTCAGCCGGCCGGGCCAGGTGCCCGTGGTGGCGCCGATCCTGGTCCTGGCCCTGGCGGCGGTGATCGTCGTCTCGACCGCCCGCTTCCAGGCGCCGGCCCACGCTCGGCTGGCGAGTGGCTTCGATGCGGCCGTGCACCGCGGCCTCGTGATGGGAAACTGGGTGCGCACGATCGCCTGGACCGCGATCGGTCTGCTGGACCTCGTCGCCCTCTGGCTGGCGCTGCGGCCCTGACCGCCGGCGCTCGCTCCCCGGCTCAACGCCCGTCAGGGTGCTGGCCGACCGACTGAGGGCGAGGGACCGGCCAGCGGCAGCTCCAGCACGAACCGGCTCCCGTGGCCGGGGCTGCTCCAGTCGAGCCGTACCGACCCACCCATGTCCTCGGCCAATCGGCGGCTCAGGTACAGGCCCAGGCCCGTACCCGCCGGGAATCCGAGCGGCGCATGCTCGACCCGCTCGAACCGCTCGAAGATGCGCTCGTGGTCCTCCGGCCGCAGCCCGACGCCATGGTCCTCCACGGCGATCCGGGTCCGGCCGTCGGGCGTGCACGTGCTGGAGACGCGCAGCCACGGCCTCCCCGGCGAGTAGGTCATGCCGTTGACCAGCAGGTTGTCCAGGATCCGGCCCACGTAGTCGGGGTCCGCGCTGAGCGAGACGGCGACGGGCGGCAGATCGACGTCGACCCGCGCGTTCCGCAGGTCCGCGGACGGCCGCAGGCGGTCCAAGGCCGCCTGCACCGCAGCCCGTGCGTTTACCTCCTGCCGGCGCGGCTGCGCCCGCCCCGCCTCCAGCCGGGACGCCATCAGCAGGCCCTCCACGAGGCGGGCCAGCTCGTCCGCCTTGGACTGGAGGGCGGTCACCGCCTCCCTGGACTGGCCGGGCAGATCGCCCAGGGTGCCGTCGTGGAGCATCGAGGCGTAGCCGCGCACCACGCTCAGAGGCGTCCGCAGCTCGTGGGCGGCCATGTTCAGGAAGAGGCTCTTGGCCTGGCTGACCTCCTCGACGCCGGCAAACTGGCGGGCGTTGCGCAGCGCCAGGGCGGCCACCGTCGCCATCGTGCCGACCGTGGCCAGCTCGTCGGGCTCGAACGGCACGTCGCGAACGTGCACCAGCACCAGGACGCCCACGAGCTCGTGGGCGTACATCAGCGGTACGGCCACCGAGCACCGCGCGTCCAGGAACTTCGACCCACTGGCGGCCCGGAGCCAGGGCGGTGCGAACGGCCCGACAGCAAACTCGATGCGCCGGTGGCGCACGGCCGCCTGGACGACGGGAACCGAGCTCAGAGGATGGCGCTCCCCCGGGGTGAGCGCCAGTGGGTCCACCGAACGAAAGCCCTCCAGCACGATGGTGTCGTCCTGCACCAGGCAGAGCCCTGCCCGGTCGGCCTCGACGACGGCCATGCTCTGCTCCAGCAGCCGGTCGACGACCACTCCCGGCTCCAGCGAGGAGGCCACCGCCTCGGCCGTCCGGAAGCTCGCCTGCAGCCGGCCGATCGCCCGCAGCTCGGCATGAATCGACCGGGCATAGAGATTGAGCTGGCCCAGGAGCAGCAGGACTGCGATCGCCGATGACAGCGTCTGGGTTGCGTACCAGATGGTCGTGTAGCGGGCGGTCAGCAAGATCAGGAGCAGGGAGTTGACGCCCGAGAGCGCCAGCACCGGCACGATGCCGCGGAGGACCCGCTCGTCGCCGCCGTGTCCCGTGAGCAGCAGGACCCCCGCCGCCGCCACCGGCACCAGGCCGAACGCTCCCGCCACGTCGCTGGTGCGCCCGAACACGTCGTCGTGCACGACCTGCAGGGGGGACAGGGCCAGCAGGAGCGCGAGGGCCGCCACGCCGGCGCCGAGGGCGAGGCCCAGGCCCAGCGCCAGCCTGGCCCCGCGGGTCCCGTCCGCCAGAGGCCGCGGGACGTGCAGCGCTGCCAGCGCCAGCATGGTGGGGGTCGCAATACTGACGAGCAGGTAGATCCAGCCCGTCGTGTTGTCGGCCACGGCCAGGCCCGTCAGCGGCGGCAGGGTGCCGGGGAACGTCAGCAGGTGGCCCAGCCAGAGCACGCCCAGCGCGACGCCGATGGCGGCGGCAGGCAGTGAGGCCGAGTCAGCCCGCAGGCGTGCGTCGAGCGCGCCCAGTGCAGCTATGACGGCGAAGCAGACGATGTTCACGCTGGCCTGGACAGGAAAGAGCCAGTGCAGCGCCGGCCGGGCCGGCAGCAAGACGAGCAGGAGGCCGACGACCAGCGCCGTGCCCGTCCACAGGATCAGTGCGCTGGGCAGACCGAGTCTGTCATGCCACGCTGCGCTCGTCGCACTGGCCTTTTGCCCCGATTCCGACGCGATGCCCGATCCATTCACGGTCGTCTCGCCGCGCCACCCCCATCCTCCGACTAGCCTGTGCCTGATCGCGAAAAAGTCCCACCCCCCGCTGATGGGGCTCCAGCCCCTCCCGCTGATCGGGGACCCATGCGGCGACAGGGCGGCCGGCGAGCGCTGACCCGCCCGGTCAGCGCTCGCCGCGGGGGCCGAACGCGACCGCCACGTTCAGCAGCACGATCCCGTCCAGACCACGATCACGCCGGGCAGGCCAGTGAAGTCGGCTGCGACGCCCGTGCAGGGAAAGGCCATGCCCAGAGAGGTCAGCGGCGCGTGCTCGTCTCTTTTTCCGCCGGTACCGCGCAGCTAACGGCGACATCCGGGGATGGCTGGAAGGCTCGGGGTCGCCAGGACCAGCAGCGTGGTGCCGGGGGCGCCCGACTTGGGGCTGGACGCGCCCAGCGGCGCGGCCTGGACGATCGCCCCCTCCGAGCCGGCGAGCAGGCCTGGCATCTCATAGCCGCCGCCGGTGCCGAGGTCCATCACCAGGCCGGAGACGCCGGCCGTGTACCAGAGCAAGAAGTGGCCGGCGACGCTGAAGAACTGGAGCTGGTGCCGCGTGTCGACCGTGAACGTGATCAGCTGGTCGCGGTCGATGCGCCACGCGGTGCCGTGCTGGGTGTCGGTGTCCCAGACCAGGTAGGCGGCCGAGCCGGCCAGCGCGAGGATGCCCGTTTGCGCCCGCAGCCGCTCCGGCAACGCGGCGGGCAGCAGCGTCTCCGCAGCCGCGGCCTGGAGGACCGGCCTCCCGTCCGCGCTCGCGTGCGTCCAGACCAGGTACGGCCCTGCGAACACCGGCGGGCCGGCGGCGCCCGGATCGAGG
>DATFRD010000397.1:0-14658 GCA_035263645.1 Candidatus Dormiibacterota bacterium
CATGCACCCCATCTCCGGCGTTGCCTCCTGCGGTGCTCGCTCACGCCCTGGAGGGCGCTCCCTGCGCTCCTCGTCGGCGCCACCGGATCTGGGGCACCTGGACCCCAAATCTCTCGGCCCGGTTTCCGGCCGCGCTCCTAGGGCCCGGATGTAACGCAGCAGCGCGGCTCCCAAACCCCTCGGTAGGGGGTCCTCGGGTACCATCGAGGCATTGGCCGCGACACAGCGTGCCGTCCCCGGGGGGGTGAACACGTAAACATGCGCCTCGAAGACCGGCCGTGGTGACCCTCGAGCCACACCGGCCGGTCCACCTGGACCAGCTGAGGCAGCTCATGAACTGCCACCTGGCCGGCGTCGTGCCGGGCTGGCGGCTGCCGGTTCGCGTCATCGAGGCGAGCCTGGGCGCCACCGACGACGAGGGCGGGCTCGACCCCTGGGTGACCGAGCGGCGGACGGTATGCGCAACGGAGTCGGGGCGCCTGGTCGGCGCCGCCCACGTCGTGCGGTATGGGCCGGGACCGGAGGTCGGCAGCCGCTACCGCGGGGCCGCCGAGCTGGCCTGGCTGCTGTTCTGGCCGGAGGCGGGCGCGGCCGCAAGGGCCCTCGTGGCGGCCGCCGCCGAGCTGGCCGCGGCCTGGCGCGCGACGCAGCTGTACGCGTACGAGACCGCGCTGCCGGTCCCGGTCGTGACCGGCGTGCCCGAGAGCTGGCCCCACGTGTCGACGGCGCTCACCACCTCGGGGTTCGAGCCGCTCGCCGCGGCCGAGGAGGTGATCTACGGCGGACGGCTTCCCGAGTCGTGCGGCGGCGTGCCCCCGGTCGCCGGCCTCGAGGTGCGGGCAGCGACGGACCAGCCGGGCCGCGTGTTCCGGGCGCTGCGGCGCGGGGTGGAGGTGGCCAGCGTGGAGTGGGCGCCGGACCTGTCGTGCGGCGGCTCGCTGCCGGCGCTGGCCGGCTGGGCGGAGCTCGTCACGGTCGAGGTCGAGCCGGCGGTGCGAGGGCGCGGGATCGCGTCATGGCTGATCCGCCGGACCGTCCCGTTCCTGCGGATGGTCGGGGTCAGGCGGGTCGTGGTGGCGCTGACCGCGGCCGAGGAGGCGGCGGGGGCCGGGCGGCTCTGCCGCCGGCTGGGCTGGGAGCCGGTGGTCCGCCTGGAGCAGGGCTGGGCCGCCGAGGCCTGACGCCCCGGCGGCCGGGGCCGACGAAGCGGCCCGACCCCGCCAGATGGGAACATCTCCGGACATGTGCTACACGGACGACGCGCGCCCGCCGCTGCCGCCGGTCGGCGGCGCCGCGGCCGATCAGGGCGACATCCACCTGACGGCGGCCGACGGCAACCGCTTCACGGCGTACTTCGCGCGGGCCGCCGAGCCGACCGGGGCCGGCATGGTCGTGCTGCCGGACGTCAGGGGCCTCCACCCCTTCTACCAGGAGCTGGCCCAGCGGTTCGCCGAGGCCGGTATCGACGCCGTCGCCCTCGACTACTTCGGCCGCACGGCCGGCGACGGCTCGCGGGGCGAGGAGTTCGACTGGCGCACCCACGTCGAGCAGACGAAGCCGGAGGGGATCGCCGCCGACACCAGGGCGGCCGTCGACTTCCTCCGCTCCGGCCAGATGGGCGACGTCCGCTCCGTGTTCACGGTCGGCTTCTGCTTCGGGGGCGCCAACTCGTGGCGCCAGTCGGCCGAGGGCCACGGCCTGGCGGGGGCCGTCGGCTTCTACGGCGTGCCGGCGCGCGTGCGCGACAGCATCCCGCAGATGAAGGCCCCGCTCCTCCTGCTCGTCGCCGGCGCAGACTTCACGCCGCTCGAGGAGTTCCAGAGGTTCGACGCGGACCTGTCGGCGGCGGGCGTGCCGCACCGCATGGTCGTGTACGAAGGGGCGCCGCACTCCTTCTTCGACCGGACGTTCGCAGAGCACGCCGACGCCTGCGCCGACGCGTGGCGCCAGATCCTGGACTTCGTGCGGGAGAGGTCTGCCGGGCAGGCTGTCGCAGGCCCGGCCTGAGGGCTCGGGGTGCCGGCGGCACCTCCGGCCGAGCAGGACCGGATGGCGAAGTCCGCAGGCTGGGCGCGTATATTGCGGGTATGGCGGGAATGGCCACGAGGTCCAATCCGGCGCTCCCCGCCTCACTGGTCGACGAGATCGCGCGGCGCCGCCCCGGCCTGGCCCGGCACATGACCCGGGCGGTGGTCACGCTGGTCCGCTGGGACGACTCGACGGGAGCGCCGCCGCGCCGGGAGGCGATCGAGCACGCCTGCGAGGCAGGTATCGACCTGTTCCTGGCGACCGCTCGGGAAGCGCGCCCCGCCACCCAGCGCGAGCTCAGGGAGGTCGCCCAGCTGGGGATCCTGCAGGCCCGCAGCACGCAGTCCGTGGAGCCGGTGCTGGCCGCCTACCGCATGGCCGCCAGGGTGGCCTGGAACGCCATCCTCCGGGCCTGGCGTGACCACCCCGACGCCAGCCCGGAGGCGCTGGTCATCACCGGCAACTACGTGTTCGCCGCGCTCGACCAGGTCGCGGCCCAGGTCACACGGACGTACGTCCACGCGCGGGAGCAGCACCTGCTGCGCGGGATGCGGGCCCGGACGCGCCTCCTCCACTCGCTCATCAGCGACACGTTCGACAACGAGCTCGCCATCCAGAAGCAGGCCCTGACCATCAACCTCCAGCTGGCGCCGGGGTACCTCGCCCTGGTGATCAAGAGCGACGACGAGCAGCTGCCGGACCTCGCAGCCGACCTGCCCCTGCCGGCGCGCGCGCTGGCGGACCTGACCGACCCGCACACACTGGTCGTGCTGTGGCCCGGCGACCGGACCGACATCGAGGACGGCTCGCTGGCCCTCGTGGCCCACCTCCGGCAGCGCACCCGGTCGCGCCTGCGAGTGGGCGTGGGCGGCGAGCACCCGGGGCTTCGCGGCATCTCCCGCTCGTACCTGGAAGCCCAGCAGGCCGTTGAGGTGGGCCGCAAGCTCCGTCCCGAGGCGCCCATGCACCATTACGACGAGGTGGCCCCGTACCTCCTGCTGGCCCAGAACCCGATGGTGACCGAGCGCTACGTCGACCGGGTGCTGGGGCCGCTGCTGCGCGCGGACAGCCGCGGCTCGCTCCTGAAGACGCTGGAGGCGGTGCTGGCCCGGGGCACCGTCAAGGACGCGGCGGCCGCGCTGCGGCTGCACCGTCATACCGTCCTCTACCGGATGGAGAAGCTGCGCGAGCTGCTGGGCGGCGACCCCGACGAGCCCGCGCTCCGCCAGCGGCTGCACCTTGCGCTGGACCTGAGACGGCTCGTCTGACCCGGCCCCCCGGCGCGGCCCGCTGGCGCCGGCCGCGGCGAGGGCGCACGTCGTGTAACGCGGACTGGGGGCCGGCGACTACGAAACGTCGCACGGGGCAGCGCCTCCGTCTATCGTGATAGGACGCTATGGGTCATTCGGTGGATGCCGCACACCGCATGGAGCAGTCGGCCCAGGTGCCGCTGGCCCGCGCCGACCGGGGGCCTGGGACTGCCGCGCCCGCCGCGGCGCAGACGGACCCGCTCATCCAGCTTTCGGGAGTGTCCCATCGTTACGGCCGGCTGCTTGCGCTTCGGAACGTCAGCCTGAGCGTGGCGCCAGGCGAGTTCGTCTTCGTCACCGGGCCCAGCGAGGCCGGGAAGACCACGCTGCTGAAGCTGGTTCACGGCGATCTCCGGCCCAGCGGGGGCGCCATCCTCGTGGACGGGCGGCGGCTCGACCGGCGCTGGCGGCGCTTCCTGCCCGCCTTCCGCCGCCGCGTGGCCGCGGTCTTCCAGGACCAGCGGCTGCTGCCGGACATGACCGCCCGCGGCAACGTGGCCTTCGCCCTCCAGGTCGCCGACCTCGGGCTCCGTCACTCAGAGGTCCGCACGCGGGCCCAGGCCCGGCTCGAGGAGGTCGGTCTCGGCGGCCGGCCCGGAGCGTACCCGCGCGAGCTGTCAGGCGGCCAGCAGCGGCGGCTGGCGATCGCCAGGGCGATCGTCAACGATCCCGTCCTTATCCTGGCCGACGAGCCGACCGCCAACCTCGACCGGCGCAACGCCGAGCGAGTCGTCGCGCTGCTGGAGCGCTGCTGCGACACGGGTGCGGCGGTGGTCATGGCGACGCACGACGTGGACCTGGCCCGCGACCGGCCGCACCGAATCGTCGAGCTGCGCGCGGGCAGCATCGTCGCCGATCGGCCTGCCCGGGCGCCGGTGGACACGGCGGCGGCCGCCGCACGGCTGTCGGCGCGCCGCCGGCCTGACCGGCCGTCGTTGCGGCGACGGGCAGGCCGGCTGGCCCAGCTGGTGCTGGGCTACGAGGCGCCTCCGCCGGCGGCGCCGGCACCGCTGGCGCCGCCCCGGCTGCCGCGCCGGCGCGCACGGGCCTCGCTGCGAACCGGCGCCCGACGGCTGGCGCAGCTGGTGCTGGGCTACGAGCCGCCGCCCGCGGGGCAGCGCCCGGGCCCGGCCGGGGCCTGGAGACCGCCGCAGGAGGTGCTGGACCGCCTCGTGGCTCGCCAGCCTCCACCCGCTGGCGGCGGTGCCTGGCGGCGGCCAGTCCCGCTGTCCGCGACTGCGCCGGTCAGGCAGGCCGTTCCGACGGGCGGCAACGGCAGCGCCGGCAGCGGCAGCAGCAACGGCAGCGTCCCGCATCAGAACGGGGAGGTCCGCGACCACCTGAACGGCCGGGCCGGGCCCGCCGAGAGGGGGCCGAACCCGCGCGGCGCCGTCGCCTGGCCCGTCCGTGCCCTGCGGGCAGTGCTCGGATACGAGCCGCCGCCGCCCCGTCGCCGGCCGCCACGCGCCGCATCGCCTCGCCGGCGGCCGTGGACGCCGGTCGTCAACGTGGTCCGGCTCTGCGGAGGCGGCGCCGCGGCGAGCTGGGTGCGCAACCTGTCCACCACCGCCCCGGCGCTGGGCTCGATCACGCTGCTGCTGCTGCTGGCAGGCCTGCTGGCCGTGTCCGGCTACGCGGTGCGGACGCTGCTGGTCTCGCAGGAGCTGGAGGCGTCGGTGCTGCACGTCTACCTCGACGACGGCGCGAGCGGCGCCCAGGTCGAGCAGGCTCGCCTCGACCTGGCGGCGCAGCCGCACGTCCGCTCGGTGCGCTACCTCAGCAAGGACCAGGCGCTGGCGCTCGCCAGGCAGCGGCCGGGCCTGGGCGACCTCGCCACGGCGTCCGGCGGGAACCCGTTCCCGGCCAGCCTGGACGTCTCGGTCGACCGGCCGGCCGACGTCGCAGCCGTGGCCAGTGTCGCGGCGCAGGAGCCGGGCGTCGATGCCGGCCGGCCGACCTCCTACGACGCGGGCACGTACGACCGCCTGCGCCAGTTCGCGACCGTCGCCGCCGCCATCGCCGGCGGCTTCGGGCTGCTGGTCCTGGCGGTGACCTACGCGGTCAGCTCGAACTCGATCCGCGGGGCCCTCCTCGCCAGGAGGGACGAGCTGCTGACGATGCAGCTGGTGGGCGCCTCCCGCTGGCTGGTCCGCGCGAGGCTGGCCGTCGAGGGGGCGCTCACCGGAGCCCTGGCCGGCTGCCTCGCTGCCCTGGCCATCGTCGGGGTCTGCCTCGGCGTCTTCTACGCGGCGAGGCAGCTCTTCGTCGACCTGCTGCCCGGCGTGACCGCCGCGACGGCGGCGCTGGTCGTGGGGACGGTAGCTGCGGTGGGCGTCGCCTTCGGGGCGACAGCGGCGCTGTTCGCGTTCCGCAGGCTCCGGGTGTGAGGCTCCTCCTCGGATGGCTGGTCGTGGGCCTCCTGGTGGCGGCCATGCCGGCGACCGCCGCGGCGACGTCGGGCCCGTCGCCGTCGCCGGCCGACGGCCCCCCGACGAGCGCCCCCGTCCCGTCTCCGATTGCGACGCCCGCGCCCACCCCGACCCCGACCCCAACGTCGACGCCCACGCCCACCCCGGTCCCGAGCCCGGACCCGGCCACCCAGCGGCTGATCGACCAGGCGCGTCAGCAGATCGGGGCCGCCGTCGCGGACGCAATGGCGGTCGCGCAGCGGCTGTCCGACACGTTGACCGAGAACGCGTCGCAGCAGTCCAGCATCGAGACACAGGTCGAGTCCAGCCAGGCGCGGCTCGACCAGCTCGATGACCGCATCCAGCAGCTCGACGACCGCATCTCGACCACGCAGCAGAAGATCGACGACGAGCGGTCGGAGATCGCGACCCTGGCGAGGCAGCTCTACGTGGAGCCCAGCTCGCTGCTCATGCGCCTGCTAGCGGCCGGGAGCATCCGCGACATGGTCACCCAGACCAGCGACCTCACGGCGGCGGCGTTCCGGGCGGACTCGCTGCGTCGGCAGCTGGACCAGGACCTGCGCCAGATGCAGCAGGACGAGGCGGAGGTCGAACGGGACCGCGGCGCCGAGGCACAGCTCCAGGACCAGCTCTCGAACGGCCTGAGCATGCTCCAGGACCTGGCCACGCAGGAGCAGCAGACGGCGGACGACCTGCAGCAGGTCATCCAGGAGGGACAGGACGCGCTGAACGCCGCCAGGCAGCCGGACGCGTCGCTCGTCAGCCAGGTGGCGGCGATGCTGCGCGGGAGGGAGCAGGCGCTGATCGCGACCGCCGAGCAGCAGGTATGGCAGCAGGAGCAGCTGTGGGCGGCGCTCAACCGGGCCGTGGCCGCCGCCGGGTCGCCGGCGGCGGCTACGACACTGATTCAGCCGACGACCGGCACCCGCTTCGCGCTGCCCATCCGCGGCGCCGTGCTGACCCAGGGTTTCGGGCCCACCTCCCTGTGGCTGGAGCCGCCGATGTTCGGGTTTCCGCACTTCCACACCGGCCTCGACCTGGCGTCGGCGAACACCCGCGTCAGCACGGCGGCGGACGGGGTGGTGGCGGTGGTCGGCCACAGCACGACGGGCTACGGCAACTACGTGGTCATCGTCCACGGCGGCGGGTTCGTGACCCTGTACGGCCACCTCGCGGCCACCCTGGTGACGGTCGGCGAGCCGGTGACGACCGGCCAGCAGGTCGGCGTCGAGGGGGCCACGGGCGTGGCCACGGGCGTCCACCTGCACTTCGAGGTACGCCTCGACGGCAGGCCTGTCGATCCGACGCCCTACCTGCCGCCGCTCGGGAGCGCCTAGCCTCCCCCCTCCGGGTCCGCCAGGCCGGGTCACCGGCCGGCCGGGTCAGGCGGGCAGGGGGATCGTGGGCAGGAACTCCGGGGAACGGCGGGCCCGCGTGGCCTGCTCGAACGCGAAGGCGAGGCGGATCAGGGTCGGCTCGGTAAAAGCGGCGCCGATAAAGGACACCCCCACCGGCAGGCCGTGGCTGAAGCCGGCGGGCACGGTCACGATCGGGTAGCCGGCCTGCGCCGCCGGCGTCGAGCTCGCGGTGCCGACGTGGTCGCCGTCGACCAGGTCGATGGTCCAGGCGGGGCCGCCGGTGGGCGCGACGAGCGCGTCCAGGCGGTGCTCGCGAAGCACCGCGTCGATTCCCTCCTCGCGTGAGAGCCGGCGCCCCCGGGCCAGCGCCTCCAGGTACGCCGGGTCGTCCAGCCCGGTCGTGGCCTCTGCCGCGAGGAATCGTTCCTGGCCGAACCAGGTCAGCTCCTCCCCGGCATGGCTGCGGTTGAACGCGATGGCGTCCGCGAGCGTCCGGATGGGGACGCCGGTGCGGGTCGCCAGGTAGGCGTTCAGGTCGTGCCTGAACTCGTGCAGCAGGACGGCCAGCTCGTCGGCGCCGCCCAGCTGCGCCTGGGTCGGGATGTCCGCCGGATCGACGATCGTTGCGCCCGCCTCGCGCATGGCCAGGATCGCCTTCTCGATCACCGCGTCGGCCTTGGGGCTGGCGCCGAAGCCGGTGCTCCGGGCCACCCCGATCCTGGCCCCCCGCAGGCCGTCGGGGGTGAGGAGGGCCGCGTAGTCGTGGTGGGAGCGGCCCTCGCTCGCCGCCGTGGCGGGGTCGCGCGGGTCGATGCCGGTGATGGCGTCGAGCACCAGCGCTGCGTCGGCGACGGTGCGGCCGTGCGGGCCGACCGTGTCCTGCGAGTGCGAGACGGGCACGACCCCGGCCCGGCTCACCAGGCCGACGGTCGGCTTGATGCCGACCACGCCGCAGGCGGTCGCCGGGCACACGATCGAGCCGTCTGTCTCCGTGCCGATCGCGGCCGCGCAGAGGTTGGCCGAGACGGCGACGGCGGAGCCCGAGCTGGAGCCGCAGGGATTGCGGTCCGTGACGTACGGGTTCCGGCACTGCTGGCCTCGGGCGGACCAGCCCGACGTGGAGCGGTCTGAGCGGAAGTTCGCCCACTCGCTGAGGTTGGCCTTGCCCAGCAGGACCGCCCCGGCCAGGCGCAGACGGGCGGCCACCGAGGAGTCGTGGGGCGACGGGGTGCCCACCAGCGCCAGTGACCCGGCCGTCGTCTGCATCCGGTCGCCGGTGTCGAGGTTGTCCTTGAGCAGGATCGGGATCCCGTGGAGCGGCCCTCGCGGCCCGCGCTCGCGTCGCTCGCGGTCGAGGGCGGCGGCGATGTTGCGGGCGTCGGGGTTGACCTCGATGACGGAGCAGAGCCTCGGCCCGGCCCGGTCCAGGCGTCGGACCCGGTCGAGGTAGCGGTCGACCAGCACCTCGGCGGTGAGCCGGCCGCCGGCCATCGCCGCCGCGAGCTGCGCTATCGTCGCCTCCTGGAGCACCAGCCCCTCCGCGATCTCCTCGTGGTGGTCGTCGAACATCCGCGCGAAGGCTAACTCCGGATCCGGCAGTTGCACAGGCTGTCGTCACTCATTGGACTCGATGTCCAAAGCCGTCGCGAAATTTTGCCACCTGCGGGCGAGGTCTTTTTCGACTGCGGGTCCGTAGGCTTGTGCGCGATGGCACATTCCAACGGGACGCCCTGCCGCCGCGTTGCAGTCACGGGCATGGGGTTCGTGACGCCCATCGGCAACGACCTGGAGACGGTGTGGACCAGCCTGGTCGAGGGCGTGTCCGGCGTCGGCGCGATCACCCATTTCGACACCGCGCAGTACTCGACCAGGATCGCGGGCGAGGTCCGGGGGTTCGACCCCGAGCAGTACATGGACCGCAAGACGGCCCGCCATATCGGCCGCTACTGCCAGTTCGCGCTGGCGGCTTCCCGGCAGGCGCTGGATCAGGCCGGGCTGGACCCGCACGAGCTCGATCCGGACGCGGTCGGCGTGATCGTCTCCTCCGGCGTCGGCGGCATGGAGGAGATCGAGCGCAACCACACCACGATGCTGCACCGGGGCATCCGCCGGATCTCCCCCTTCACGGTGCCGATGATGATCTGCGACATGGGCGCCGGCGTGGTCGCCATGCAGTGCGGCGCCGGCGGCCCCAACTACGCGATCGTCAGTGCGTGCGCGTCGTCCGGGCACGGCATCGGGGAGGCCGCCGAGATCATCAAGCGCGGCGATGCGAAGGCGATGCTGGCCGGCGGCGCCGAGGCCACCATCACGCCGCTCACCATGGGCGCCTTCTGCCAGATCAAGGCCGTCAGCGAGCGCAACGACGAGCCGGAGCGCGCGTGCCGGCCGTTCGACCGCGACCGCGACGGATTCGTCATGGGCGAGGGCGCAGTCATGTTCGTCCTCGAGGACCTGGACTTCGCGCGCTCGCGCGGCGCGAGGGTGCTGGCCGAGGTCGCGGGCTACGGGGCCAGTGCCGACATGTACCACTTCACCGCCCCACATCCCGAGGGGGTGGGCGCGGTCCGCGCGATGCGGAAGGCCCTCGCCAGGGCGGCCCTGGAGCCGGAGGACGTCGACTACGTGAACGCCCACGGCACCTCCACCAAGCTGGGCGACATCGCCGAGACTAAGGCGATTCGCGAGGTGTTCGGCGAGCACGCCGACCGCCTTGCCGTGAGCTCGACGAAGTCGATGCACGCGCACCTGCTGGGGGCGGCCGGTGCGATGGAGGCGGCGGCCTGCGTGCTCGCTATCGACCGCGGCCTCATCCCGCCCACGATCAACCTGGACAACCAGGACCCCGAGTGCGACCTCGACTGCGTGCCCAACCGGGCTCGCGCGGCCACCGTGAACGTGGCCATCTCGAACTCGTTCGGCTTCGGCGGACACAACGCCACTCTCGTCCTCCGCCGCGCCGGGCCGGACGAATCAGGGAACGGGACAGGAGAAGAAACGCCATGAGCGACCTCGATTTCCGGGAGCTGCAGGAGCTGGCCGCCGAGATTCTCGGCGTGGAGCCAGACCAGGTGCAGATGGACGTGAGCTTCGCCAGGGACCTGGCGGCCGACTCGCTCGACCTGGTCGAGCTGATCGCGGCCGTCGAGGACAAGTACGACGTGGAGCTGCCCGAGGAGGAGCTGGAGCAGATGAAGAACGTCGGCGACCTGTGGGAGTTCCTCGAACAGAAAGCCGCCCAGCGGGCGGGGGCCTGACCATGGCCATCACCCAGGCGCCCCGGGTCCGCTCCGACGCGGTCCCGCTGCGCGCCTACCGCTCGACCGGCCGGCCGTCCGCTATGGCCGGCATCGGCATCCATACGCCGGACCGGGTCGTGACCAACCTCGACCTGGAGCAGATGGTCGACACGTCCGACAAGTGGATCAGGGAGCGAACCGGCATCGAGGAGCGGCGGATCGCCGAGCCCGGCACGCCGACCTTCGAGCTGGCCGCCCGGGCGTCCAGAGTCGCGCTGGAGAACGCGGGCACGAGCGCGGCGGACCTGGACATGATCATCGTCGCCACCTCCACGCCGGACGGCCCGTTCCCCAGCGTGGCGTGCCGGCTGCAGAACGAGCTTGGCGTGGCCGGCTGCTGCGCCATGGACGTGCTCGCGGCCTGCAGCGGCTTCGCGTACGCGCTGTCCCTCGCGGACGCGTACGTCGCCGCGGAGCGGGCGGACACGGTCCTGGTGTCGGTGCCGAGGTGCTGTCCCGCCTGGTCGACTGGCAGGACCGCGGCACGTGCGTGCTGTTCGCCGACGGCGCCGGCGCGGCGGTGGTCCGGCCTGCCCGGGGCCGCGGGTTCCTGAGCTGGTGCCTGGGCGCGGACGGCCGCGGGTACGACAAGATCACCTGCGGCAACGTCGAGCGTGGCGCCTATGCGGCCGAGGACGCCCACCCCCGGATCGGAATGAAGGGGCCGGACGTGTTCCGGTTCGCGACCGACATCTTCATCCGGCAGGCGTACGCGGTGGCGGAGGCGGCCGGCGTCAGCGTCGAGGACGTCGACCTGTTCGTCCCTCACCAGGCCAACCGGCGCATCATCGAGGCCGCCGCCCAGCGGATCGGGCTGCCCATGGAGCGCGTCATGGTCAACATCGACCGATTCGGCAACACCTCGACGGCCACGATCCCGCTCGCCCTGCACGACGCGCTGGAGCAGGGCCGGCTGCGCCCAGGAGACATGGTCCTGGTTGCCGGCTTCGGCTCCGGCCTGACCTGGGCGGCGTGCCTGTTCGAATGGGAGTAACGCTCCGCGGGCCGATCGCGCTGCTGTTCCCGGGCCAGGGGGTGCAGCGGCCGGGGATGGGCCGCCGGCTCTACGATCGCTATCCCGCCGCCCGGCGGGTGTTCGAGCGCGCCGAGGAGGTGCTGCTCATGCCGGTCCGGCGGCTCTGCTTCGAGGGCCCGGAGGAGGAGCTGAATCGCACCGAGAACGTCCAGCCCTGCGTCATGACCGTGTGCTGGGCCGCGTACGAGATCTGGCGGGAGAGCTACGGCATGGAGCAGGTGCGGGTGATGGCCGGGCACTCGCTTGGCGAGTTCACCGCGCTGGCGGCCGCGAGGGCGGTCACCTGGGAGACGGCCCTGCTGCTCGTGAAGGAGCGAGGCCGCATCATGGCGGAGGCGTCGCGGACCCAGCCCGGCGGCATGCTGGCGATCGTGGGCCTGGACGAGGAGCGCATCGAGTCGATCAGGGCGCGCGCGTCGCGGCTCGGTCGCCTGTATCTGGCCAACCGCAACGCCGACGTGCAGTTCGTCCTCTCCGGCGAGCTGCCGGCCGTCGAGGAGGCGCAGCGCCTGGCGGTCGCGGCCCAGGCGCGGAGGGTGCTCATCCTGACCGTGCCGCTGCCGGCGCACTCGCCGCTGATGGAGGCGGCGGGCAGCGCGTTTCGGGCGGTGCTGGAGAGGCTGCAGATCGATACGCCGCAGTTCCCGATCCTGGCCAACGCGACCGGGCAGGCGATCGCCTCCCTGAACGAGCTCAGGCAGGAGCTGGCCAACCACCTGCTCCGGCCCGTGGACTGGGCCCGGACCATGGTCTCTCTCCGCGCCATGCAGATCGGGACGGTCGTGGAGCTGGGCCCGGGCCGGGTGCTGGCCAGCCTGGCCGCCAGGCACCTCCCCGGCGTCGACACCTGGAACGCCGAGGAGCTGTTCGTGGACCTCGCATGAGCCGGGCGCTGGACGGGCGCGTCGCCCTCGTCACCGGCGGCGGCAAGGGGATCGGGCGCGCCGTCACGTGTGCGCTGGCCGCGATGGGCGCGCGGGTGGTCGTGAACTACCGGTCCGACGCGGCTGCCGCCGAGGCGACCGCCCACGAGGTCGGCGGCGAAGCGGTGCGCTGCGACGTGACGGACGGCGACGCGGTCCAGGCCATGGTCAGGCAGATCGGGCAGCTGGACGTGGTGGTCAACAACGCCGGCCTGGTCCGCGACAACCTGCTGCTCAGGATGCGGCCGGACGACTGGGAGCAGGTGATCCGGACCGACCTCACCTCGGCCTACCACACGACCCGCGCCGCGATGTCCGGGATGCTGCGCCGGCGCTGGGGCCGGATCGTCAACATGAGCTCTGTCGTGGGCATCACCGGCAACCCGGGCCAGGCCAACTACGCGGCGGCCAAGGCCGGGCTGATCGGCTTCACCAGAGCGATCGCCAAGGAGGTCGGGTCGCGCGGCATCACCTGCAACGCCGTGGCCCCCGGCTTCGTGCGCACGGAGCTCACCGGGGCGTCCATGACGGACGAGATGGTGGCGGAGGTCGTGCGGCGGACCCCGCTCCAGCGCGAGGGCACCGCCGAGGACGTGGCGGCGGCCGTCGCGTTCCTGTGCTCGCCCGACGCCGGCTTCATCACCGGCCACGTGCTGGTCGTCGACGGGGGGTTGTCCGTCTGAGCACACCCCTGGTCGCCAGGTACGGCAGCCGGCTGCCGCCCATAGCTCTGACGACGAACTGCCCGAGCTGCGGCGTCGGGCTGGTCCCGGAGGAGCTGCGCGAGCAGGTGTACGTGTGCGACTGCGGCCACCACTTCCGGATGCATGCCGAGGCCTGGATCGCGCTGCTGGCCGACGAGGGGACGTGGCACGAGCGCTGGGCCGACGTCCGGCCCCACGACCTGCTCGAGTGGAAGGTGCCGAAGCCCTACCAGGAGACCATCGAGCAGGCCCGCGAGGAGGGCCTCAACGAGGCGGTCCGGGTGGGCACGGCCGAGCTGGCCGGCCGGCCGGTCTGGCTGGCCGTCTTCGACTTCCGGTTCGTGGGCGGCACGCTGAGCATCGTGGCCGGGGAGCGCCTGGCCCGCGGTCTGGAGCAGGCGACCGCCACCCGGACCCCCTACCTGCTGGTCGCCGCCACGGGAGGGGCGCGGATGCAGGAGGGCGTGCTGGCGCTGATGCAGATGGCCAAGATCAACGGCGCGCTGAGCCGCCTGCACCGGGCCGGGGTACCCTACATCTCGGTGCTCACCGACCCGACATACGGCGGCACGCCGGCCTCCGTGGCGCTGCAGGGCGACGTGAACATCGCCGAGCCGGGCGCGTCGATCGGGTTCACGGGGCCGCGCGTCATCCGCCAGGCGACCTACGCGGAGCTGCCACCGGGCTTCCAGAGCGCGGACTACCAGCTCCGCTGCGGCCAGGTCGACCTGGTCGTGCCGCGCACGGACCTGCGAGAGCGGCTGGCGCACCTGCTGGCGCTCTACGGGCGAGCCCGGTGACCGTGGCCGCCCAGCGCGACACGCTCAGCATCTGGCAGGTCGTGGAGCTGGCTCGTCACCAGGACCGGCCGTACGCGCTCGACTACATCCGCCGGCTGGCGCCCGACTTCGTGGAGCTGCACGGCGACCGGATCTCGCACGACGACCCTGCCATGGTGGCCGGCCTGGGGACCTGGCGGGAGCGGACCGTGGTGTTCCTGGGTCAGCAGAAGGGCCGCAACCTGGCCGAGCGGATCGCTCGCAACTGGGGCTGTATGCATCCGGAGGGGTTCCGCAAGGCGCTGCGGCTCGCCCGCATGGCGACCAAGTTCGGCTTCCCGATCGTCTCCCTGGTGGACACACCGGGGGCCTACCCGGGTGAGTCGGCCGAGGAGCGGGGGATCTCGTCGGCGATCGGCGCCGCGATCCTGGAGTGGTTCGACATCCCGGTGCCGGTGGTCGCGGTGGTGATCGGCGAGGGGAGCTCGGGCGGCGCGCTCGGCGTCGCCGTGGCGGACCGGGTCCTGATGCTGGAGAACTCGCTGTACACCGTGGCCGCGCCGGAGGCGGCCGCCACGATCGTGTGGCGCGACAACGCCCGCAAGGTGGAGGCGGCCGAGCAGCTCCAGATCACCTCCCGGGACCTGCTGGCGATGGGCGTGGTCGAGGAGGTGATCCCGGAGCCGGAGGGCGGCGCCCACCGCGACGTCGATGCCACCGCGCGCTCCCTCGACGCGGCGCTGTGGCGACACATGGAGCCGCTGCTCTCGATGCCGCCCGACGAGCTGCTCC